>NZ_JANAIF010000009.1 GCF_024721015.1 Xenorhabdus bovienii | reverse complement strand
ACCGTGCTTTTCCTTAACCCCCAGAGCTATTCGGGCCAGCGTCAGGGATTCGGAACAGGCGATTTCAACCGCGGTTGCGATCATTTCAGGCGTCATGGCGAGATACCGGCCGCCGGCATGACCGCCCAATAGACCGGCAATCCCGAAGTCATGCCAAGTGTGAACCCAGTTATAAATAACCCGGACACTGCATCCTGTCTCAACGGCGATCTGGCGCGGTTTTAATCCTCTGGCCAGCATGAGTAAACCGGTTCCTCTCGTACGGATGTCCCGATGCTGATGATTCAGGGCGAGTTGTTGCAACGTGATTCGTTCAGGCTCAGAAAGGACTATCTTCGATTTCATTAGTGGACGCGGTAAGTCAGTGTATTGTATTACCGACTATAACAAAAGTGCAGATAATTTCATTGATTAACTTATTATTAAATCTGGAGATATAAATAAACAATATGATATTAAAATAACAGCAATGCAAAATATAGGAAAGGTGATTATTCCTGACGGGATTAATATGATTTTAAAACCAGAAGACTATACCGAGTTAAAAATCGAACAGAGTAATGAAAGTAAGAATAATATATACAGAAAAAATCTTATATTTGATGTGAATTATTCTAAATATGCAAAGGTCGTATGTGTTTTTAACAGGAAAAGCTTCAGTTGTAAAAATAATACTGATGGTAAAGGTGATTTTTATTTGGGTAATATATCAGCGGGAAGAGATAATCTTAATTTGCATGAAAAAGCACGCTTTAACATAAGTGCAATACAAAAGATTGAAGGGGCAGATCCTTTTGATCCAAAATTGTGGAGTGATATTAATTATGAGTCTGTGGGAGGATATTTTCCTCCAGACTTTAATGAAGTGCATGATATCTCTCACCCCAAAAGTATCTTGTCTGCTGAAATTGAAAATAATGTAATTACTGGATTTGGTGGTGATAATAAACGCTATACTGATATGAATAATGATATAATCTTACCTTCAGAATACTCTATATGTATGAAGAAAGGGGGTGATTCGCCTTTACCTCCAGGCTCTTCTCTGTGTTCTGAAAAAGGGGATAATAATATTTACTTAAAGATTCCATTCAAAGATAGTAGGGAGTTTTCGGAACTTCCAATAAAATATGGAAATTTTTCGGGTAGGAAAAATTTTCCAATTTGGAGCATTACTCTTCCACCTACATTGAAAGATGGACTATATTATCTTGAGGTAACAGATAAATATCATCCATTAGGATTGCCTAATTTCAAAGAAACTTACTACTCAATTCTAAATAAAACATATTTTCAAATATTAACTCCTAATGTTGAAATTAAAACTCCTTCTGTGGGCGACGTGAATACTGTAGGTACGCCAAGTTTTGTATCAGGTGATGCTAATGTACCCGGTGATGAAGTTGATGTTAAAAAGCGCAAAATTACATTTTCTTTGGAAAGTCAGGGAAAGAATAATTTAAACAGTGCACAAGAAATTGTTATTTGCACGGGAGCCATCGTCAATGATAATGGTCAGTGGGAATGTAGTAGGCCTGTTATTTTCACCGCAGGTACTTATGAATTAACTGCTGAATTAATGAAAGCAGGTAAAATAGTTGCTAAAAATACTACTTACATGACAGTCAAAAAGAAAAATAATAAGGACAAGGATAAATTTAAAAGTGATTACCCCAAAAATAATACAACCGTTGATCCGGATGGCACCATTCAGCTTTTTGGCTCATTCGGTACTGTCGGCGGTGTCGTTGCGGGGGCTGGAGTTGCTGTCGTGGGGCTGTTAGGTTCGATTTTCGGGGCCGTCAGTGGAGCCGTGTCTTTAGTTGCCGGACTGCCTGCTACCCTTTGGGGCGTCGCGATCAATCCGAATAAACTCGGCGGGGGAGATATCTACACGCTGACATTACAGGAAACCCACTACGGTCAGCTTGTCGGCGATCCGATCATCTGGACGTTTACGGTGCCGATGCGGATTACTGAGCCGGGGCTGAATGCCCAGTACCGGGTAGATAACCCCATTTCCATTAAAGGCGAAGGCACGCCCGGCCAGCTTATCCTGATTGCCGGCTCACAGTATTTGCTGTCGTCCAGATTAACCGTGGGGCAGGTTCCAGAGAACAACCTGATTTGTCAGACCACGGTTAATGGCGGGGGAACATGGGCCTGCCCCAATAACCCGGCCATGACGGCAAAACTGGCGGGCACCTTCTTCTTGTATGGGGCACAGTATAAAAAAACTGCACCGGGTAACGTGGATGCCATGTATGAAAGAACCTCGGCGGTGGTGCGCCGGTATGACATCACCCAGACCCGTATCAATATCACGGCCCCCCGGCAGGGCGCCAAAATCACGGTGCTGCCATTGACCATCACCGGCACGGGTGAGCCGAGAGCTCAGGTACATCTCGGCAGTTTTGGCGGGACACCGAAGTGTAACACCGATGTTGAGGCATCAGGGATCTGGTCTTGCGGGCCCTATCAGCCGGAAAAGGGGGAATACACGCTTTCCGCTGAACAGCTTATCAATAATCAGCTGCACTCAACGGCACAGGTTTCCTTTGACGTCCAGACTGACCGCATCAGGCCGCTGGTTATCACCCAACCACATCATGGTGGGGTATACCGGTATCAAGAGTCGGTTGTGCCGGCGGGCCAAGGCGAACCGGGCACCACAATCTGTCTGGCAGAGCAGGCGCTGGAGCAGGTATGCCAGAACGGGGTCACAGTGGATAAAGAGGGGCGCTGGACAGAGCGTGACCGCCTGAACACCGCGCGCAAGGGGGAACAAACCCTGGTAGCAACCGCCTTTTTGGGCCAGGCTCGGCAATCCACGGCGAAGGTTACCTTTCAGGTGGAGGGGGCTGACGGTGAACGCCTGCTGACGGTGAACGTCCCCGGAGAGGCGGCGGTGATAAAAACCCCGTCTTATACCTTTAGTGGCACCCTGCCGGCTAACGGCAGGTCGGTGACGGTGCATGCGTTTGGCGGCAATGAGGGTTGCACTGCGGAGCTGAACCTGACCAGTGGTAGTTGGACATGCGGGCCCTACAGTGCAGTGCCTGGGGATTACCGTGCGGTCATTGAGGATGATACCGGCAGCCGGATTGCGCGGAGCTTTAAGGTGCGTTATGGGGATAACCTGCAGATGCGCGTGCTTGAACCGGCAGAAGGGGCGCAAATTGACCGCCCGCTTTATGCCATTAACGGAACAGGGCAGACAGGGGCGCGCATTACGGTGACTCTGGCGGGCGAGCCAGTTTGTGAGACAACGGTGGATGAGCACCAGACGTGGGCCTGCCCAAAACGCCAGCTATCCCGTCAGGGGGATTACCAACTGCTGGCCCGGCAATGGGTGGATGAGGTACCCTCAGGCAAGGTGGTCATCCGGGATTACCGTGTCACTTACCGCATTCAGGATCTGAGTGTGCTGCAACCGACAGAGGAAGTTCAAATCACCACGCCAACGTATGACATCAGTGGAAAGGGGGAATCCGGGGCTCAGGTGACCGTGGCCGCTTCCGGTAAGCCACTGTGTAGCGCGATTGTGGACGGGCAGCAGAACTGGGTTTGCCCGCGTTTCGTCTCCTCGCCGGGCTGGTATGAGATTGAGGCCCGGCAAACGCTGGAGGAGTATAGCTGGGGCAAACCGATCACCCGGCACTATGAGGTCATTTACGGGATGCCGGATATCGTCATCAACAGCACTGCCCCGGCATTTTGTCCTCCGCCGAACACCGGCCAGCCAACGTCGGCCTTCGTGACGGGGAAAGCCCTGCCGGGGAGCTACATTACCCTGAATGCTTCCGCCGGTCATACCTGCGGGACCACCCAAGCATCGGCGAAAGGAAGCTGGAGTTGCCGCCTTGATAATGTCTGGTTAGGGAAGTTTCACCTGACGGCGTTCCCGTCACTCACGCCTGATGGCCGTCCGGTGGGACCGACAGTCGAGCAGGAGGTGACCACCAGGGAGAATACCTTCAGGGTGCAGGAACCCGGCAATCGTGTGGTGTATGAAACTCGCTCACCTTGGGGGCGCGTAGCCCACATAACGATGTACGGCGTAGGAACACCGGGGGAAGAGGTGGAGCTTGAAGTCGTGAGAGCGTCGGGATGGAAGACCACGAGCCGGGTCAGGGTGGGGAATGATGGGGGCTGGGAATACGACGGATTCCAGTTAGGTGTAGGGGAGTATACGCTGCATGCCTCCCAGCAGGGATGTGACAAGGGTTCGTCGGCGGATATTTATTTTTCGGTAACATCGAAGCCGATAACGATCCCCTGCCCTCCACATGTCATATGTGATAACTAAGAAAGCCAAATCCGCTCCTTGTTGGGGCGGATTTTTACCAAGCCTATTTTGAAATTAATTCAACCTTTATTTGGCGTAGGGCTTTACGGAAAAAATGCTATACGGCGGCAACATCCCTCGTTCCGCCCTCATTTCTTCTCAATTTCGTAAACTCAGCGAGTAAGCCAGATACCAGCGAACACACTGAGCCATGATGTCAACAGGATAATGCAGACGTTTGAAAGATTTCCGTATTAAAGACAGGCTCAGCTCACAGAGTAAAAGGCAGAACATTACCTGACCTCACCTTAATGTGACAGAACCGTTATAAGTAACACTCATCTCACGATTCCGGAGCCTTCCAAGCTCTGGTATCGTGTGATTCCCCAAATACCTCTGCAAACTTTGCAGTATTCCCGCCATTGAATTTCTTGGTTTTTGTCATGCTTAACACAATTTTATTTGCTCTTTCCCAAAAGCAATTTTTCTGCATGCAATAACGAACGCTCACCAAGGAAAGTCGTGGCTGAAGATAGCGATCTCGAAAAAACCGAAGAACCCACGCCCCATAAACGGGAAAAAGCCCGCAAAGACGGGCAGATTGCGCGTTCAAAGGAACTGACTTCTATCCTGATGCTGGCGGGAGGGGTAAGCCTACTCTGGATGAGCGGAAATTCGATCACTCATGAACTTTCACTGATGGTATTCGAAGGGTTTAACTTCGACCATAACATGGTCAGCAACGATAAGCAGATGATTCAGCAGGTCGGTCGCTTATTGAAACAGGCAGTGTGGGCATTGCTGCCAGTATTCGTTGGTCTGGTTCTGGTTGCCCTCAGTGCACCGACATTGATGGGGGGGCTGATATTCAGTTCAAAATCTATCAAATTTGATCTAGCTAAACTGAGCCCGATTTCTGGATTGAAGAAGATCTTCTCCATGAACGCACTGGCGGAACTGTTCAAGGCCATCTTGAAAGCCTCACTGGTCGGTGGTGGAGCTGCCCTGTTTATCTGGCTGAATTGGCCGGCCATGTTGAACTTGACTGCCCAGCCCCCGCTGATGGCGTTGAGTGATGCCATGATGATGCTGATCTTTGCTGGCTACATTGTCTTATTTATGTTGATACCGATGGTGGCGTTTGATGTGCTCTATCAAATCCGCAGCCACTTGAAAAAGCTGAGAATGACCCGTCAGGAGATCAAGGATGAATTCAAGGAGCAAGAAGGGGACCCACATGTAAAGGCACGCATTCGTCAACAACAGCGGGCGGCGGCGCGTAAGCGTATGATGAGCGATGTGCCGAAGGCTGATGTTATTGTGACCAACCCGACCCACTACGCCGTTGCCTTGCAGTATGACAGCAAAAAAATGGGCGCCCCCAAAGTATTGGCAAAAGGGGCGGGGCTTATTGCCTTACGCATCAAAGAAATTGGTGCAGAAAACCGAATTCCGTTATTGGAAGCCCCACCACTGGCAAGGGCGTTATTTCGTCATGCCGAAGTGGGGGGCTTTATTCCTGCGACGTTTTATGCTGCCGTCGCTGAAGTGCTTGCCTGGGTTTACCAATTGAAACGTTGGAAACGAGAAGGCGGCCTGAAACCGAAAACACCTGAAAATCTGCCGGTGCCATCTGCACTGGATTTTGCTGGAGAAAATAATCGTCATGGCTAATCTGGCCTCATTACTTCGTTTACCGGGGAATATGAAAGGCTCCCAGTGGCAAATGCTTGCGGGGCCTGTACTGATCCTCATGATCTTGTCAATGATGGTGCTGCCGTTACCACCATTCCTGCTTGATCTGCTATTCACTTTTAACATTGCACTTTCCATTATGGTCTTGCTGGTGGCGATGTTTACCCGTCGGACACTGGATTTTGCCGCATTCCCGACTATTCTGCTGTTCTCAACATTACTGCGCCTGTCACTGAACGTTGCATCTACACGTATCATTCTGATGGAAGGCCATACGGGTTCAGCGGCAGCGGGTCAGGTAGTGGAAGCTTTCGGACACTTTCTGGTTGGCGGTAATTTCGCGATTGGTATCGTGGTTTTCGTTATCCTGATCCTGATTAACTTTATGGTCATTACCAAAGGTGCGGGGCGTATCGCAGAAGTCGGTGCGCGTTTTGTACTGGATGGCATGCCCGGTAAACAGATGGCGATTGACGCTGATTTGAACGCCGGCTTGATTGGTGAAGATGAAGCCAAAAAACGCCGTGCCGAAGTGACACAGGAAGCAGACTTTTACGGCTCAATGGATGGTGCGAGTAAATTCGTGCGTGGAGATGCCATTGCCGGATTGATGATTCTGGTGATTAACATTATCGGTGGACTGATTGTCGGTGTTGCCCAGCATAATATGAATCTGGGAGATGCAGCGGAAGCTTATACCCTGCTGACCATCGGTGACGGGTTGGTAGCTCAGTTGCCCGCTCTGATTATCTCCACGGCGGCGGGTGTGATTGTGACCCGAGTGGCGACCGATGAAGATGTTGGTCAGCAAATGGTGACTCAGCTTTTCAACAACCCACGGGTGTTGATGTTGAGTGCGGGAGTACTGGGCTTGCTTGGTCTGGTGCCGGGAATGCCGAATTTAGTTTTTCTATTATTCACGGCGGCATTGGCGGGTTTAGGATACTTCCTGCTGCGCAAGGATAAAAATCCGCTTGCGGCACAGCACGAAGAGATGAAAGCCGTAGAGGAACAGCAACAAACCGCAGAAGCCTCATGGTCTGACGTACAACTGGAAGATCCACTGGGCATGGAAGTGGGTTATCGTTTGATCCCGATGGTAGATTTCCGCCAGAATGGTGAACTGCTTGGGCGTATCAGCGGTATCCGCAAAAAATTTGCGCAAGAAGTGGGCTATTTGCCGCCGGTGGTGCATATCTGCGATAACCTGGAGTTGGCACCTGCCAGCTACCGTATTTTGATGAAAGGGGTCGAAATTGGCCGTGGTGAAGCGCACCCAGGACGCTGGCTGGCAATTAACCCAGGTGGCGCAGTTGGCGAGTTACAGGGAGATTTGACGCAAGATCCTGCTTTTGGTCTGTCTGCGGTCTGGATTGATGATTCCCTGCGAGAACAGGCGCAGGTACAGGGTTATACCGTTGTCGCGGCCAGTACCGTTGTTGCGACTCACCTAAACCACCTGCTATCTCAACACTCCAGCGAACTGTTTGGCAGACAGGAAGCACAGCAACTGTTTGAGCGTGTCAGCCAGGAAATGCCGAAACTGACGGAAGATTTCATACCTGACGTGGTGAGCTTGACCACCTTGCACAAAGTATTACAAAACTTGTTGGCAGAGCAGGTGCCGATCAGGGATATGCGTACCATTATCGAAACACTGGCTGAACATGCGCCAACACAAGCCGATCCTTATGAATTAACCGCCACGATTCGAATTGCGCTTGGCAGAGCCATTGCCCAGCAATGGTTCCCCAGGGCGGATGAAATCAAAGTTATTGGGCTGGATGCAGGTCTTGAACGTCTGTTGCTTCAGGCATTGCAAAGCGGTGGAGGGCTGGAGCCCGGCTTGGCAGAAAGTCTCGAACGGCAGGCGGCAGAAGCGCTGGAGCGTCAGGAAATGTTGGGTGCACCGCCCGTGCTGCTGGTCAATCATGCACTGCGTCCGCTGCTGTCTCGTTTCCTGCGCCGCGTATTACCTCGATTGGTTGTGCTGTCTAACCTTGAAATCACCGATAACCGCCAAATCAGAATGACGGGAACGATTGGTGGAGCAAGATAAACGTTATAAGCATGATGACAAACCTCACACAAACAGTGAGGTTTGTCAGTCATTCCCCAGCATTCCATTAAATCCCATTTGGCTTTTCCTCCTTCTAATGCAATTTATAGATAATGCACTATTTTTGAGTGTAAAATAATATATAAAAATTGAATTTATATTTAAATAAATATAAGTATTTATTTTTTTAAAATTATTATTTTATTAAATATATTCTTGATGTAATATAAATGGATCATAATCTTTAATTATTTCCATATTTTATGGAATTTTATAAATTAATGATAATTAGAAAGGATAATATGTTTTCACATAAAAATAACCCAATCCGCGCATTTTACACTGAAGAATATATCAGGGTATATCAGGCTTTTTCTGATACAATCGCTGACAGTGCTATTAAAAATGGCACTTTCGTTTCTCCTCCTTTTAGTATGACTCGCATGACATGGATCAAACCCTCTTTTTTATGGATGATGTACCGATCAGGATGGGCAATGAAAGACAGTGGGCAAACGCGGATCTTAGCCATTGATATCACCCACGAAGGATTCAGGGAAATTGTCCGGCAGGGAGTTATTAGCCACTATGATCCAGATTTTTTTGATTCAATGGATGCATGGAAAGAGAAAGTACAAAACAGTGATGTCGTTATTCAATGGGACCCAGAGAGAGATATTTTACTGAATAAGTTAGAACAGAGAACGATACAAATCGGTTTACGTAATAAAGCGGTAGATAATTATGTTAATCAATGGATTGTTAATATCAGTGACATGACACATATGGCACATGAAATCTATGAATTGGTAAGAAACAATAAGTTGGATCTGGCTCAAGCGTTGTTACCGAAGGAAGAAATTTATTTCAAGTCATCATGTTAGCTTCACATTGACGGGTAAAAGAGCGTAAGCCCACGACGAATCGCATCATGTAAAGCAAGACGATTTCATCTTGCTTTATGTGGAAGATCAGGTCATGACATCAATTTATTGAATCCTGTATAGTCTGTCTATTTGGAGAATATTCAGATGGCAAAGATTGATGTGACCTGCCCATCTTGTTGTGCAGTTAAAGGGATCCACCGTAATGGGCGCTCTCGCTCTGGTCATCAACGTTATCTTTGCCAGTCCTGCCGTCATTCTTGGCAACGGGAATTCACTTATGCCGCTTGTCGTCCCGGTACACATAAGCAAATCGTCGATAGGGCCATGAATGGAATGGGATGCCGGGCGACAGCCCGTGTGATGGGGATGGGTCTGAATACTGTCCTTCGCCATTTAAAAAGCTCAGACCCAAATCGGTAACACAAGCCATTGCTCCCGGCACTGAAGTGATTGTCTGTTGCGAAATGGATGAGCAGTGGTCGTACGTGAAGTCAAAGAATCAGCCCCGTTGGCTCTTTTATGCTTACGACCGGATCAGACGGAAAGTAATCGCCCACGTTTTTGACCCAAGAACAAAGAAAACATTGATGCGTCTGATGACGCTACTGGCTCCCTTCAATATTGTGATCTCTATGACCGATGGCGGGAGAAGTTATGAAAAAACACGGGCGGGGAAGCGGCATGTGGTCAGTAAGCGTTATACACAACGCATAGAGAGACATAATCTGAATCTTCGTCAACATTTAGCAAGACTGACTCGCAAAACGTTGTCTTTTTCAAAATCCAGAAAAATACATGACAGGGTCATAGGGTATTATTTAAACATTCATCACTATCAATAAATTGGTATCATGACCGATTTATGAATTAGGTGAAATTGTGCCACAAGATTATCAAAAAGCGATGGAGTGGTATCTAAAAGCATCAAAGCAGGGCCTTTCAACGGCTCAAAATAACATTGGTATTTTATATCGTAAAGGTCGCGGTGTACCACAAAACTATCAAAAAGCGATGGAATGGTACCTTAAGGCGGCAAAAGTCGGTAATGCAGTAGGTATGTTTAATGTCGGCTATTTATACCAATCTGGGCTTGGCGTTGAAAAAGACGAACAAAAGGCACTGGAGTGGTATCAAAAAGCCGCAGAAGTAGATAAAAACTTTACCGAAGCCGTATTTGCAGTAAAAAAACTGACGAAAAAACTTAATCGAGAGAAAGCATCAGGTGCTTCGAAAAATACAGGTAAATAAATGGAATGGTGTGATACCTTAATATCTGGGTGGCAATGCTTTTATTCCGTTTCTGCCAGTAGATAAGAGTAAGTAATAAACTAAACAGAAGACGTTTCTAATCGTCTTTTTTATCCTCTCCCTAAAATAAATTCATTAACGAACTCAGCGATGTCTTTTAACAGATTTACTTTCAAATTTTCACAATGAATTTTTTTAATGTTAATTTATCTTATCCTGTTCGCTTTTATATGGTTAATGAGTGATGATTTTAAAAAGTTATATTTATATGCTATCTATTTCATGGCGCCGCACTTCATGGCTGCCACGAACGAAGTTATTTGTAGGTAGTTCCAACAGATAGAATTTGTACGTAAACAATAAATTTTACTGAAAATAGTCTCATTTTATACAAATAATTAATTTATTAACCAAGAATCCGAAGATTAGCCCCAGCGATCAATTAATTAATATCAATAGGAAATACCTATCAATAATAATTAATTGATCGTTAATAACAATTTTGATAACAAAATGAGTTGGTGTATCTTCCTCCAGCCACTAAAGTGGAATTTTTTAATTAAAGCGTATTAAAAATAATGCCGTTAATCAAATATGCGAAATGTTATAGGTATGGAAACCCGACATGGACAGTTATTTAAGGTTGACTATTTGTTATAAAACATATGGATAGAGTTATTTTAATCACCTCACCAATTGACACATCATTTATACGTAATAGGCATAAGTCATCAGGTCAAGCTCAGGATTCTTGACCAGATGTTTAGCTGATTACAAAAAATTGATTGTGCGTATAAAAGCAGCTCTCATTAGCTTTTAAGGCAAGTTGCCTTGAATCTTGGGAATATATAATCGCAACGTGTAAAACAGTATAACCAAGCTGAACATCTATGCGGTTGTCTGAAAGATTGCTGATATATTTTTACCTATTTTGAGTAATCCAATATTACGTTTGTCGGCATCATTCGCACTATTGAAGGGTCTCTTATGTATTAATAGACTCTAATAAGGAATACCATTCTTTATTAGCAGGAACATACTCTTAGTTTTGTTCTTAAAAACACAACCATCAATTATTAAAATTTATTGAATTTTCTTAACCGAAAATAGGTATTTTTATTTCGGTCGGGAGAATTTTTATATCTGTAATTAAAGGAATAAAAATGAAATTATTAAAATTATTTATCGCAGCAATTATTTCTGGATCTATGGCTGCGTCGGCATTCGCTGCCGATGGCACAATTAATTTTAACGGTAGGATCACTAAGGCGACATGTACTGTCGATGCATCAACTGCTGATCCTGTCAACCTACCTGAAGTAGGTGCGACTGCCCTTGCAGTAAAAGGTAAAACCGGGGGCGACACTCCCTTTAACATTGTTCTGACTGGCTGCGGGATATCGAAAGGTGATTCTGCTAATGTGCAGGTGAAGTTTGGCGGTGTTAAAGATAGTATCGATGGCAATCTGCTGCAAATTACCCCTGTGAGTGGTGGAGCGACCGGTGTTGGCATTGGTATTTATGAAAAAGATGGTAGTACGCCAATTAATATGGCGGTGCTTAGCAAACGTACTCCGGTGACTGAGGGTGTAACTACACTTGAATTTAAGGCTAAATATGTGGCTACAGGGGCAACTGTCACGCCAGGTACAGTGAAAGCCTCTACGGACTTTACACTAGACTACGAGTAATTCCTTACATTCCCCATTTACTGTTTTTTTTATTGCTTTTGTGATATCTCCACCGCATTCGGTGGGGGTGTCTCTCATTTTTAGTTTGTGTAGGGATATTGTTATGTTAAAACGTTTTTTGTTCGGACTGCTACTGTCCCTGCCTGTTGTCTTTTCTGCCCCCACCCATGCCGGAATAGCACTCAGTAGTACCCGGGTGATTTATGAAGCATCTCAACGTGAAGCAACTATTTCCGTAATCAACGATAGTAAGGAGAATGTTTACCTTATTCAGTCTTGGGTAAATACCTTTACAACAACGGCCAAACTATCGGATCGCAAAGCGCCATTTTTAGTGACACCGCCCTTATTCCGTCTGGATGGTGAGCAAGAAAACCGTCTGCGAATTATCCTGACAGATGACTCTTTACCACAGGATCGTGAATCTGTCTTCTGGTTGAACGTTAAAGCGATTCCTGCGGTGGAAAAAAATGATGCAAATCGCCTGCTGATATCGGTAAAGAACCGGATAAAGCTCTTTTATCGGCCGGCCGGATTGACAGAAAAACTGGCGGATAATGCCTATCAACAACTGACTTTTTCCCGCCAGAATGGGCAATTAGTGGTGCAGAATCCAACCCCTTTTCATATCTCTTTCCACAACATTACGGTCGGGAATAATCTAGTACCGGAAGCCGGTATGGTCGCCCCGTTCAGCCGCCGTCAATGGCCTTTACCCGCAGGTTCCGGTAATACCGTGACTTGGCGGGCTATCAATGATTTTGGCGGCACCACTGAGCCACAGCATCAAACTTTATCATCCTTGTAATCACCTATCATTCAGAAGATATTTTATGTTATGAGTTTGATTACTCCTTTTATCCGTGCGCAGTTAATATTGCTGCTGTTGGCCGGATTTCTGCCTGTCGCTGGGTATGCCAGTGACTATTTTGATCTCGATGCTCTGGAAATTCATGACCCGTCTGCACCGCCGCCTGATTTGAGCTATTTTGCAGAAAAAGGCGGTAGTGCACCGGGGATATACCATGTTGATATCCGTGTTAATGGCCAGAATAAAGGTGCTCAGGATATCCAGTTTGTACTGGACGCCGGGAGAAAACTTCAACCCGATTTATCAGTTCAACAACTGGCCGACTGGGGAGTCAATGTTGCGGCTTTCCCAGTCTTGAACTCAAAAATGCAGGTCACTGACCTAGCTGACATCATCCCTTATGCCAGTACCTCATTACAGCTTGGTCAACAAACGCTAATTATCAGTATTCCTCAGGCGGCGATGACGGCTGAAGCGCGCGGTGCGATTGATTCGTCACTTTGGCAACAGGGTGAATCGGCGCTATGGATGAATTACGATTTTAACGGTGCTGAAACTCGCAGTAAAAGCGGCTCTAAAACCAACAGTATCTATATGAATTTGCGTAGTGGATTAAACTGGGACGCCTGGCGCTTACGGAATTATTCTACTTACCACCGGAGCCGTGGCGGCGAGTCATGTTGGGAAAACCTTAACACATATCTTCAACGTGATGTTCATCTGCTAAAAAGCCAATTGGTGATGGGTGAAACCAATACACGTGGAGAGCTGTTTAGCGGATTTGCTTTCCGCGGTATTACCCTGATGTCTGATGATAATATGCTACCGGACAGTCAGCGGGGATTCGCTCCGATAGTGCGGGGAATAGCGGAAAGCAATGCTCAGATCACTATTCGTCAGAACGGATTCATGATTTACCAGGCTTATGTTCCACCCGGGGCTTTCGTGATTGATGACCTTTATCCGGCCTCCTCAGGAGGAAATTTGGATGTGACTATTCAGGAAGCGGACGGCCGTGAAAGGCACTTTGTTCAGCCCTTTTCGTCGGTTCCTATTATGTTACGGGAAGGTGGGTTCAAATACAGTCTGACGGCGGGAGAATACCGCACTTCACACGATCAGACCCGACAGCCGCTTTTTATGCAGAGTGAAGTTTATTATGGCCTGCCACATGCCACAACTGTGTATGGCGGTACGTTATTGTCTCCGAACTACCAGGCCTATGTCGTTGGTGTGGGATACAGTCTTGGCCGTTGGGGTTCTTTATCTTTTGATATCAAGCGGTCACAGGCTGATATTATCAATGAAGGTCAACAACAGGGCTGGGTTTACCGGTCGCAGTATACCAAAGACTTCGAGCAGACGGGGACTCGCTTGTCGCTGGCCAGTTACCACTACTCTTCACCGCACTTTTATGATTTTCAGGACATCAATAACTGGGCTGCACATGATGAGCTGTCATATCAACGTAAACATAAATTTCAGCTTAATCTCAGTCAAAATTTGTCGGATTATGGCAGCGTCTATTTTTCCGGTTATTTGCAGGATGATTGGGGAAACCGCGGCACGACCCGGAATTTAAATGTCGGGTACAGTGTGAATTATGCCGATATCAATTATACCCTGAACTACACCCAAAATATGAGTTCAGGTAACTCAACAGCCGATAACCAACTGGCATTCAATATACAGGTTCCGCTCGACCGCTGGCTGCCGAACAGTTGGGCTACCTATAGTTTCAATCATAATCGCCAAGGCGATATGAACCAATCAGTTGGACTGAGTGGTACGGCTCTGGATGACAATGTTCTGGGTTACTCTCTGCAACAGCGTTACGGTAATAACGGTCAGAATTCCAGTGGTAATATTAATCTCAACTATAAAGCCCGTTATGGGGAGCTGTCCGGTGGATATAACTACAACAATAGCTCGCAGCAGATTAACTACGGACTCAGGGGAGGATTGGTCGCTCATCGCCATGGCATAACTTTGTCTCAATCATTGGGTGAGACGATTGTCTTGGTCAAAACTCCCGGAGCAGCAGGGGTTAAGGTTAACGGCTATAACGGGGTTGAAACGGATGGGCGAGGCCATGCAGTATTGCCCTATGTCAGTCCTTATCACCATAACCGTATCGCTCTGTCACCGGATTCTTTTGGCGATGGCGTGGAAATTGAGTCCAATATCCAGACTGTCATTCCGACACAAGGAGCGATGGTAGTGGCTGATTTCCGAACACGGATCGGTCACCGAGTGCTGTTTACTCTGACTCATCTGGGTAAACCGATTCCTTTTGGCGCAATAGTTACCCTGAATGAAGAAAATACAATCAGCTTCCTTACTGAAAATCAGAGCATTGTTGGCAATGGAGGAGAAGTCTATTTCGGTGGCGTGCCGGAGCAGGGGCAGTTGTCTGTTCAATGGGGTAATGGTCAGTTTGAGCAGTGTAAAGCGCGTTTTATTTTGCCAAAAAGTGAAGCGGCGGTGATTTCGATGAAGGCAGATTGTCAGTTATGACGGGAAGTCATCATATTTCTGCTTTAAGCATGACGGCACCACAATAATTTATAGACTCGATATAAGGAATGATTGATGAAGGTATTCGTTTATCCGTGGTTACTGTTAGCTTCGGTGTTTTTTTCCCCCGGTAAGGTTTATGCCGATTGTTCCGGGGGCAGTGGAATCATATCGACTGTTGCGGTGTCCATTCCGCAACATATATCGAGGGATGAAATATACCGTAGCTTAGATTCCCAGTCTCGGGCAAATATGGCGATAACTTGCACAAATATGCCAGTAGGAGCCACTCACATAACTGTCGGTATAAAAGCCTATGGGGACGATTCGGGGATAACTTCCATCTACCGTAAAATTTTTAAACTGGGTGACAGTGGTATTGGGTATGTCGTTATTGGTGTGGATGATACGCACGATGAAAAACCGATAACAACAACTGCGGACCGTTTTTGGGGTGGCAATGCCAGGGAACTATATACCACTGAGATAGGGCCTGATGGCACTATCAACCTGAATGCCGCACTCAGACTTGAATTTTACAAAATTGGCCCGATAAAGCCGGGTCGTTATTCCCAGTCAGTAGCCGCAGCTATTGTAGCACCGCGCGGATCCAGAATACCCAGTGTGATTCAAGAATTCCGATTCACCACGGGTATGATAACGATTAACGCCCCAACTTGTTCCGTCGATAACAGCACAATTCCTGTAACATTAGGCCGGATAACGACAATGCAATTACCTTATGTGGGTTCAACGGCAGCGGAAACACTATTTCATATACCTTTGACCTGTGAACCCAAGGCAAGCGTTTTTATGACCTTAGAGGCAGGTCGTCAAGGGGCTTATGACCTAATGCAAGGTATTATCGAGCTTAAACGTGGCCTTAATGAGAGGGCTAGGGATGGTGTTGGTGTTCAGATTTTAGATGGTAAAACGAATATGCCCATTCACCTTGGTGAAAAAAAATACTATACAACCACAGGGACGGGCGGGCCTGTAAACATTCCTTTAAAAGCACGCTACTATCGGTATGGTGACGTTAGAGCAGGGGTTGCCAATGCGACAGCGACATTCACAATGAGTTATGAGTGATAAAGAGTGAAAGTCTGGGATCGATAGATGGCTATCTGAACAGAGAAAAATGATGGCTGGGGACGTTAACAGCTAAAACAGACCCCTTATTTCACTGATAAATAAAGAGGTCTGTACATATGACGACGTAAAGTCGCACCACTCAAAATTAAACACTGATCTTGTGGCCAGACAGTGCTGTGTTGTGATGGGCTTGCCCATCAGCACCATAAAGAGAAGGGCTGTGGTGACTTTTCAAGAAAGCAATTGCCTGGCTGTTCAACTCAATATGTTGATCCAGTAAAAACCCATTATGTACATTGAGATCACGGATACGTTCAACAGTCTGACTGATTTGATTCCATAATACCGCCAGTATTTCATGGCTAGAATAGGGTGCGTTCACTTTCAGCGTTTCATTTAATTGCTGGCGTCTTCGTTCAGCATGATCGAGTGCCGAGAGAAAAAATGTTTTTTGTTCGGTGACTCGATGTAAATGATTCGCTTCAATAAAGCCTTCGCTCAATATGCGTTGTTCTTCTGCCATAGTGTTCGAAAGCGAATTTAAGTGTACGTTTTGCTGCTCAAGCAAGAGTTGAAGTTCTTCCATTTATGGCTCTTTATGATTTTGATGGTTTATTTATCATATTCCATGTTTTCAAGGGCTTCTCTGAACAGAGCATCAGCAATTTTACCGCTGTCCATGGTTAGAGTTCCTTTCGCAATGGCTTCTTTCAATTGTTGTACTTTCTGGATATTAATATCTTGGCTACTTGGCTGAACGAGCTTTTTCTGCGCCTCGCTCAGCTTAACTTGCGTATCGGCGCTTTTTTCTGCGACAGCTACAGTTCTGCGAGTGCCCTGAGCACCTTCATTGGCATTGCGTTGCTGCACAGCAGCAATGGCCAGTAGAGGTTGAGTGCATTCAATACTCATAATTGTAATCCTTTAATCAGGCATTATTCATTTGTCTTAGGTAGCAGGCGATATACCGCTGGCATGCCTGTAAATCATGGTCTGTTGGTTATATCGGCTTGAAAGAATAAAACTTTAGCCATTTATAACATCATTTTTACACTGCCATTTTCCTGAGTTTCTCCGGTAATCACCTGCCCAGAAGCCAGGCGGACTCGGATATTATCAAAACTCGCGGCGTTGTTAATCGCTTTTCCTTCGTAGCGCACCTGAAAATGATGTCCATCTACGGTGACGACGACATTTTGTCCGGCGCGAATCGCCCACGGACGTCGGATCATGTTACGAGTGATGAATTGTCCGGCAGGAATGTTGCGAATGGCAATACCATTTTGTATGGCCTTTCTGTTACGGATTATGTCATTTGGCAATTTATCCAAAGCCCCTGTTTTTACCTGAAAATCTTTTTCTGTCAGCACGGTATTGCGTTGAATGGTGCGGTTAGACATCAGATAAGAACCCGTAACACTGACGTATACCTGAATAAAACGGCGCTGTTGGCCGCAGGTGACGGGAATGGACAGGCTGCCCCAGTTTCTGTTGCTGAGTGACGGCTGTATTTCAGGAAATTCACATACCGGCCATTGCTGCTCAGGCGTTTTAATTTTCACGGTGACTTTGTGGTCCGCGTTGTGGTGAATCTGTGTGAAATAATTATTGATTGATTGCGGTAAATTACTCGCCAATGCCAAAGCGCTATGCAAAAAACTGCTAAGGAAAAAGGTAATAAACCCGATAAATTTTAATGCAGGCATTTTCACCACCCTGACCCTGTTTGAGAACCATGATTTCAAAAAATATTCAGTACCTGTTGGATGTTAATAGTGTAACGCGGTTGATTATTCGTTAATGGGATAAATAGCAATCCAATTTGTGTCTATTCATCGAATTAGCTTTTTCTTCTGAGTTTATTCTGTTAGCTGCTTAGAGCTTAATACAATGGGCTTTAATGAGTTACAGGGCTTGCCCTGTATAACAGACCAGAGGGAGAAATATGCTCGATAAATTAGATGCTGCCTTTCATTTTCGACAAGAAGCGCTGGCACTCCGCAACCAGCGGCAGGAAATCCTGTCTGCAAATATTGCCAATGCGGATACCCCCGGCTATCAGGCGCGTGATATCGATTTTGCTGCTCAACTGAACAAAGTGATGGCAGAGGGTCGTGTGACGGGAAATGGAATGAAGCTGCGTCTAGCTTCCGATCGACATATCCCCGCTCAGTCTCAGAATCGTTTGGAAATGGATCTGCTCTATCGGGTGCCTTACCAGACAGCAATGGATGGAAATACCGTTGACATGGATGTAGAACGCAGCCATTTCGCAGATAACAGCCTGAAATATCAGGCCGAACTTACGATGACGAATTCGCAGCTTAAAAGCATGATGTCAGTTCTACAGTCACAAGGATAATAGAAATGTCTTTACTCAGTATTTTTGATATTGCTAGCTCCGCACTTTCTGCTCAGTCCCAGCGACTGAACGTCAGCGCCAGCAATATGGCGAATGCCGATAGCATTGTAGGGCCTAATGGCGAGCCTTACCGTGCCAAACAAGTTGTATTCCGCGTTGCGGCTCCGGCAGGACAGGAGATCGGTGGCGTGCGTGTCAGTGAAGTTGTGGATGATCCCACCCCTTTCCGCCTCGAATACCGGCCGGGCAATCCACTGGCTGATGAAAAAGGTTATGTACGTATGCCAAATGTGGATGTCGTCGGGGAAATGGTCAATACCATCTCTGCTTCCCGCAGTTATCAGGCAAACATTGAAGTGCTTAACACGACCAAGTCCATCATGCTGAAAACGTTGACTCTGGGTCAGTAACAGGAATTCCATTATGACGGTTAGCTCTTCAATCAATGACTCATTAGATAATTCAACGGTAGGCGAACTCGCCACCCTGAACAAACAACAACCACAAAAAAGTGGTGATATCAAAGATAACTTCTTGAATTTATTGGTTGCTCAACTTAAGAACCAAGATCCCACCAACCCAATGCAAAACAATGAATTGACGACACAGCTTGCGCAGATCAGCACCGTTCAGGGTGTTGAAAAGCTCAATAAAACGCTGGGCGCTGTTGTTGGGCAGATGGAAGGCAATCAGGCGATGCAAACGACAATGCTGATTGGCCGAACGGTTATGATCCCTGGAGATAAGATTTTAGTCGGTCCCGATGAAGAAAACGGTATTAGCACATCGCCATTCGGTTTCGAACTGACCCGACCCGCTGATAACATCAAAATTACCATTAGAGATAAAGAGGGTGTCGTCGTTCGGGAAGTGGAAGCTGAAAAAGTGAATGTCGGTGTACATAAAGTTCAGTGGGATGGCAAAGACGCAGACGGTAAGGAAGTGATAAACGGTGCCTATAACTTCACTGTTTCCGCAAGCTATCAAGATCAGGCGTTGGTGACACTTCCGCTGACCTCTGCTGAGGTTAACGGCATCACACGGGGTGAGGATGGCACTAGATTAGATTTAGGGCTGGCGGGTACGGTAACCATGGACCAAGTACGTCAGATTCTTTAGTTAAACGGAGGACATATGGCTTTTTCACAAGCGGTCAGTGGCTTGAATGCCGCAGCAAGTAACTTAGACGTTATCGGTAATAATATCGCGAACTCGGCGACATTTGGTTTTAAATCCAGTTCAGCGGCCTTTGCGGATGTATTCAGCGGTTCAGATGTGGGGCTGGGGGTTAAAGTTTCTGGCATGGTTAAGAACTTTAAGGATGGTTCAACCACGACCACAAGCCGTCAGTTGGACATGGCAATCACCCAGGGCGGTTTTTTCCGCATGCTGGATTCCAACGGCAGTACTTTCTATTCCCGCAATGGTCAGTTCAACATGGACTCAGACCGTAACCTGATCAACATGCAAGGCATGAAGTTGACTGGTTATCCGGCGGTACAAGGGGCAAATGGGCCTGAAATTCAAAAGGGTGCGGCACCGGGGCCAATTTCGATTCCAAGGGATATGCTGGATGCCAAGGCGACGACGAACGTCACTATGACGGCTAACCTGAATTCGATGAATAAGAAAGTCGATATCGCGGCTACCCCATTTGATTCATCAAAAAAAGACAGCTTTAACTATAGCTCTGGTCTCTCGGTATACGATAGTTTGGGTAATGAGCACAATATCAATGTGTTCTTTGTTAAAACAGACGATAACAAGTGGCAAATTTATGCTCAGGACACTTCTGTAGAGGTTTCTGCTGCTCAAAAATTGGGTGATGTAGAGTTTGATGGCAATGGCCGCATTAAAGGCGCTAACAACGCATTTGCTTTCGATATGCCTCCGTTAAATGGCTCCATTGGTACTCCAATCACCATCGATTTCAACAGCAGCAAACAGCAGAGCATTTCACAGGACTCTATCTCCAACCAGCAGCAGAACGGCTATGCCGCAGGGAGTTTTACTAACTACCGCGTGGATAGTGACGGCAAAATTCATGGTCTCTACTCTAACCAGCAAACGCAGGTGTTAGGTCAGGTTGTACTGGCGAACTTCTCTAACCCGGAAGGTTTGGCTGCACAGGGTGATAATGTTTGGGTAGAAACGGGTGCATCCGGTAGCCCAATAGTAGGAACTGCGGGATCAGGTAACTTCGGTAAGCTGATCAGCGGTGCGCTGGAAGCGTCAAACGTGGACATGAGCCAGGAGCTGGTCAATATGATCGTCGCCCAGCGTAACTATCAATCCAACGCTCAGACCATCAAGACGCAGGATCAGATCCTGCAAACGCTGGTCAGCATGCGTTAATAAGCTCAGGCGGATAGTCTTATGGATCACGTCATTTATACCGCGATGGGTGCTGCGCGCCAAACGCTGGAACATCAGGCCGTCACAGCCAACAATCTGGCCAATGCGTCGACGCCGGGCTTCAAAGCCCAGCTTGCCGCACTGCGTTCTGTGCCCATTGAAGGCGAAACTCTGCCGACCCGTACATTGACCGTTGCTTCCACCCCCGGCATGGATAGCCGTCAGGGGCCAATGAATTATACCTCCCGCCCGTTGGACGTAGCTGTCGGACAAGGTGGCTTTCTGGCTGTCCAGCTCGACGATGGGACGGAAGCTTATACCCGCAACGGTGGTATCCAGATGTCACCAGAAGGGCAACTGACGGTGCAGGGGCGTATGTTGATGGGCGAAAACGGGCCGATTGATGTTCCGCCACAGGCTGAACTTACTATCGCGGCAGATGGTGCCATTTCTGCCTTGATTGCCAGCGATCCTCCGACACTGCTGGGGCAGATTGGCAAGCTGAAAATCGTTAAGCCGGGAGCGGGCCAAGTGGTGCGGGGCGATGATGGCCTGTTCCATTTAACGCCACAGGCGCGGGAACAGCAGGGCAATGAACTGGCAGCCAGCACGGAAGTGAAAATCATGCCGGGTGTACTGGAGGGCAGTAATGTCAATCCAGTAGAAAGCATGGTGAACATGATTGCTAATGCGCGTCGTTTTGAGATGCAGATGAAAGTCATACACAGTTCCGATGAAAATGCACAGCGGGCTAACCAAATTCTCGCCATGAGCTGAATCGGAAACAGGGGATAAATTCATGATCCGATCTTTATGGATTGCCAAGACTGGGCTGGATGCACAGCAAACAAATATGGATGTTATTGCCAACAACTTGGCAAACGTCAGTACCAATGGTTTTAAACGCCAGCGCGCGGTTTTTGAAGATTTACTCTATCAAACCGAACGTCAGCCCGGTGCGATGTCATCTGAACAGACCAATCTGCCCTCTGGCTTACAGATTGGTACGGGGGCTCGTCCGGTGGCGACAGAGCGTCTGCACAGTCAGGGCAACTTGGCACAGACCAACAACAGCAAGGATGTGGCAATCAAAGGACAGGGCCTTTTCCAGATCCAGATGCCTGATGGCACAACCGGTTATACCCGTGATGGTTCATTTCAGGTGGATCAAAATGGGCAACTGGTTACTGCGAGTGGTTTTCAGGTCGTGCCTGCCATCATCATTCCAGACAATGCTACCAAAATCAGCATTGCCCGTGATGGGATTGTGAGTATCAACGTGCAGGGGCAAAACGCACCTCAGCAGGTTGGCCAACTGACGCTGACCACTTTTATCAACGAAAGTGGTCTGGAAAGCGTCGGTGAGAACTTGTATCTGGAAACCAACAGTTCCGGTGTCCCTGTAGAAAACGCACCGGGCATCAATGGGGCAGGGCTGCTCTATCAGGGCTATGTTGAAACGTCCAATGTCAATGTAGCGGAAGAACTGGTCAATATGATTCAGGTTCAGCGAGCCTACGAAATCAACAGTAAAGCCGTATCGACTTCTGACCAGATGCTGCAAAAACTGACCCAGTTATAACCTATACCCAATAGATTTTCAGTTGCAGCCAGCAAGGCCGCAACAGGAAAGATAAAAGGTATAATCATTAATCAGGATAGCTGGGGAGGAAACTCTCCGGCTATTTCCGCGATAAACTTAAGAGCATCGAAGATGGATACAATGCCCGTTGCCGAGAACAACGTAGCTTATGGCTCTCCCAGTTTACGGAAAAACCGGGGATATAAGTGGCGCATCAGCATGGCTCTGGCGGTACTGTCACTGGCGGGCTGTGCCTATATACCGCACAAACCGCTGGTGAAAGGAGCGACAACCGCAAACCCCGCCGAAGCCCCTGCTCCAACACCAAATGGTTCTATTTTTCAGGTTTCCCAGCCGGTTTATTACGGTTATCAGCCGTTGTTTGAAGACCGCCGTCCCCGCAATATCGGTGATACGCTGACCATTATTCTGCAAGAAAATGTCAGTGCCAGCAAAAATTCCTCAGCCAACGCCAATCGCAGTGGAAAAACCGGTTTCACGGCTGCTCTGACCCCCCGTTTCTTAAAGGGATTGATGGGTGGTGACAAAACTGATTTGAGCATGGAAGGCGATAGTGATTTTGGGGGCAAAGGGGGAGCCAATGCCAACAATACCTTCAGGGGCACGATTACCGTGACCGTTGATAGGTTGCTAGCCAATGGCAACTTACATGCTGTGGGGGAAAAACAGATCGCCATCAATCAGGGAACGGAATTCATTCGTTTCTCTGGCGTTGTAAACCCGCGCACCATTACCGGCACCAATACGGTGAGCTCCAATCAAGTAGCGGACGCCCGCATTGAGTATGTTGGCGATGGTTATATCAACGAGGCACAGACAATGGGTTGGTTGCAACGTTTCTTTATGAATATCTCACCGTTTTAAAAGAGGATGGTCAGGATGGAAAAATTAGTCGCCAGCCTTTTTACACTTTTACTGGCATTGTCCAGCATAGTCGTGTCTGGCACCGCTTCGGCAGAGCGCATTCGTGATTTGGTCACCATTGAGGGCGTTAGGGATAATGCACTGATTGGCTATGGTTTAGTGGTCGGGTTAGATGGAACGGGCGACCAGACCATGCAAACCCCTTTTACCACCCAAAGCCTGAGCAATATGCTATCGCAGCTGGGGATTACTGTGCCACCCGGTACGAATATGCAGCTTAAAAACGTAGCTGCTGTGATGGTGACAGCCAAGCTGCCCCCTTTTGCGCACTCTGGGCAAAATATTGATGTTGTGGTTTCCTCATTGGGTAATGCCAAGAGTCTGCGGGGCGGAACATTGCTGATGACGCCTCTGAAAGGGATTGATAATCAGGTGTATGCGTTGGCGCAGGGCAATATTCTGGTCGGCGGGGCGGGTGTCAGTGCCGGTGGTAACAGTATCAGGATTAATCAGCTTGCGGGCGGACGCATTTCCAATGGTGCGGTGATTGAGCGGGAGTTGCCGACCCAGTTTGGCCAGAAAGGAACGCTGAACCTGCAACTGAATAATGATGATTTTAGTCTGGCCGAGCAAATCAGTGATGCGGTCAATCGCCTGCAAGGAAAAGGGACGGCAACGCCGCTGGATTCCCGTACTGTACAGTTGCGTTTGCCGAGAGAAAACAGCGAACAGGTAAGGTTCCTGTCTCAAGTTCAGAACCTGAATATTCGCGTGGATGCGGGTGATGCCAAAGTGATTTTCAATTCCCGCACGGGATCGGTTGTGATGAACCGCAATGTTACGCTGGATAGCTGCGCCATTGCACATGGTAGTCTGTCTGTCACTGTTGAGCGTCAGACGGCGGTTAATCAGCCCAATACCCCATTGGCGGGGGGCAATACTGTAGTGACCCGTAATACGGGTGTCGGAATTCAGGAACAGGGCGGTGCATTACAGCAAGTTAATGCCAGTGCCAATCTGACACAGGTTGTCCGTGCATTGAATGTTCTAGGCGCGACACCGACAGATTTAATGTCCATTTTGCAGGCAATGGAAACAGCGGGTTGTTTGCGGGCGAAACTGGAGATCATTTGATGAGTGATTTTTTAACGACACCTAACGCCGCTTACGATGTGAATTCGCTGCATTCACTGAAAGCCAAATTGTCACAGGAACCACAACAAGGGCTACGACAGGTAGCCCAGGAACTTGAAGGCGTTTTCGTTCAGATGATGCTGAAAAGTATGCGTTCCTCGTTGCCACAGGATGGCATATTGAGCAGTGATCAGACGCGTTTTTATACCTCGATGTACGATCAGCAGATTGCCCAGGATCTTTCCCAAAAAGGGCTGGGTTTTGCCGACATGATCGTTAAGCAATTTTCCAACGCGAACAGCGTTGCCAGCGAACAGGCCGGAACGGTACCGATGCCGTTGGATAAGGAATTCCTGCAAACATTGCCGAAGCAGGCACTGGAACAGTTTATGCGCCGTACCATGACGGCGCCGTTTGCTTCGGCGGCTTCCAAGGGTTCCGTGCAAGCGAAGTCATTACCGGTTAGCAGCACTGACTTTGTTTCCATGCTCTCTCTGCCTGCGCAGATAGCGAGCCAGCAAAGCGGCATCCCTCATTTATTGATCATTGCACAGGCGGCGCTGGAATCCGGCTGGGGACAGCGGGAAATTCTGACAGCGGAAGGCAAACCGAGCCATAACCTGTTTGGCATCAAGGCCGGCAAGAATTGGAGAGGGGCGGTCACCAACATCATGACAACGGAATACATTGAGGGTGAACCGAAGAAGATGCACGACAGTTTCCGGGTTTATGGCTCTTACAGGGAAGCAATAACGGATTACGTCAAACTGCTGACAGAAAATCCGCGTTACGCTAAGGTCGCGCAATCAACGACGGCAGAGCAGGGCGCATATTCTTTACAGAGTGCAGGGTATGCCACCGACCCGGGTTACGCCAAAAAATTGGTATCACTGATCCAGCAGTTAAAGAGTACCGGCAATCAAATGGTAAAAGCCTATACCGATGATTTCGACAACCTGTTTTAATCGAACAGATTAACGCCGTTTTTGTTCAAGGATCAGGGAATCTTGCCGATAACTGTAGCAGTGAATTACCTCCCATGACGGAGGCATAACGAAAACGTAAAAGGATCTACACATGTCTAATAGTCTTATGAATACTGCCATGAGTGGTATTAATGCTGCGCAGGTAGCGATGGGTGTAGTGGGTAATAACATTGCCAACTCCAGAAGTGAGGGCTATAACCGACAGACAGCCGTGCTGACACAGAATAACGGAACCCTGTCACCGGTGGGTTTTATTGGCAATGGTGTGGCTGTCAGTTCGATTAACCGCGAATATAGTGAGTTTATCAACCAGCAACATAGCTCTGCACAAACTAAACATGCCGCACTGGGCGCTTATAACCAGCAAATCACCAAAATTAATGATCTGCTGGCCGATAAGGACACCAGCCTTTCCAATTCCCTCGAAGATTTTTTCAAAAGTCTGGGTGCGGCTGAAAGCAATGCGGAAGACAGTGCGGCAAGAACAACAGTTCTGGGTAAAGCCGAAGGTTTGGTGAGCCGGTTCAAAGAAGCAGATGAATTTCTGCGTCAGATAGACAACAGCATCAATTCCCAAATTGAGCAGAATGCCAGAGAAATCAATAAATACGCCGAAGAAATTGCCACGCTGAACAACGAAATTACCCGTATGCGCGGTACTGGCACGGGCGAACCGCTGGCTTTGCTGGATAAACGTGATGATGCGGTCAACAAATTAAATCAGCTTGTTGAAGTGAGTGTCACCCAGCAGGATGGGAGCGTTTATAACGTCTCATTCGGTGGTGGCATGTCACTGGTATCGGGTAGCAAATCCTATCGATTGGAAGCGATCCCATCCAGCACTGACAGCAGCCGTATCACGCTAGGCTATAACAACGGCACCGTAGGAACGAAAGAAATTGACGAGCGCTTTATCTCCCAAGGCAGATTGGGTGGTGCATTGCAGGTGCGCAGGGAAGTCGTAGACTCAAGCCGCAATCAATTGAACCAATTGGCTCTGGTAATGGCCGATCAGTTTAATCAGGTGCAAAACGGCGGTTTTGATCTGAAAGGTAAACCGGGTGTTAATTTCTTTAAATTTATCCAGCCGGATGTTATTTCCAACAGCAATAACAAAGGAACGGCTGATATTAAGGTGGAATACACAGATACCACCAAAGTGAAAGGCAGTGACTATACCCTCAAACATGAAGGTGGGGATTGGAAAGTACAGCGCGTTTCTGACAGGGCGGCGATTCCTGTCACTAAGAACGGCAATGCGCTGGAATTCGATGGACTGAAAGTTGAAATCGATGCCGCTCATTCTCAGGATCACGACACCTACACATTAAAAACCGTCAGTAATGTAGTGGCAACACTGAAAATGAATCTCCAGGATTCCTCTCAATTGGCGACTGCCAGCGCTAAAGATGCCGGCCCTAGTGATAACCGTAACGCGAAGAAATTTCTTGCCCTACAGGATCAACGCTTGGTTGATGGCAAGTCTTCCTTTGCCGGGGGCTATGCGTCACTGGTTAGTCAAGTGGGGAGTAAGGCCAATGAAGCTAAAGTCAGTGTTGAAACACAGGGGCATATCGTTGACAAACTCCATGCGACCCGCGAATCGATTTCTGGCGTCAATATGGACGAAGAATATGGTTCCCTGCAACGCTTGCAGCAGTACTATCTGGCAAACGCCCGTGTGATCCAGACAGCGACGACCTTGTTCGATGCTATTTTGGGCATTCGCTAATTACCGCCCGGTTGATAATAAAAAGGACGTGATATTGTGCGTGTAAGTACGAATCTATTATACAGTCAAAAAATGGACGGGATTTTGGGCGCCCAATCCAAATGGATGCGCTATGGTGAGCAACTGTCCACGGGGAAACGGGTTATTAACCCGTCAGATGATCCCTTAGCGGCTTCACAGAGCATCATGGTTTCTCAGTCTGAATCGAAAAATCAGCAGTTTATGACAGCGCGTATTTTTGCCAGAAACTCCATGTCAGCTCAATTAAGCATTACCTCAAATATCGTTTCGGTTGCGACCAATGTTTTTGAGACTTTGGTGGCGGCAGCGGATAAGCAGAGCGATCAGGATCGCGCATCCTATGCGCAGCAGTTGGAAGGTTTTAAGCAACAATTGCTGAATCTTGGTAATAAAACGGATGGTAATGGCCGCTATATCTTTGGGGGTTACAAAACCGACGTTCCACCTTTCAAAGCGGATGAGTCTGGGAAAGTTCATTATAAAGGTGGACATGAAGAAATTACCCAGAAAGTGGATGATAACCGCTCGATGATCATTGCCCATACAGGGCAGCAGGTTTTTTTATCGACAACGACCAATCCGATTAAAGAACCCGATGGTGGCACTGGTGAGCCAGATGTTTTTACTACCCTTGACTTAGCAATCAAGGCGTTGAGAACGCCGTACAGCACGGCCAGTGAGTCGGAAAAGAATGATGCCATGGAGCTGATAAATAAAGCCAACCGTGGTATCCGCAATAGTCTGGACAACTTCTCTTCGGTGGAAGCGGTTCTCGGCCTCCAGCTTCAGGAACTGGAACAACTGGACTCGCTGGGCAGTGAGCGCAGCATATCCAATAAAGTTCGTACAGGGGAATTAGTGGACGTGGATTGGGCATCGTCCATTTCCAGCTATTATCAGCAGCAGGCTGCCCTGCAAGCTTCTTATAAAGCTTTCACTGACTTAAAAGGTTTGTCTCTATTTGAGATGTATCGTTAAGTCAGTTTGGTATAAATTTTTTCTTTTCAGGCTCTTATCTGTTTCTCTGCAATAGGGAGAAATGGGTAAGAGCCTGTCTGTTTCTCCCTATTGTGCCTGTCATACTCGGTTATCAATCTCATAAATTCTCATACCATAAATAGAGTCTTGAATTCTCTGCTCTATGATAAATTCCGATTTTTTGGTTTATTATAATATTTTATCTTGTGATCAAGATCTTATCTTTGATAGGAAAGTAGAATAATGCGTTAGTTTTTTTGATATAAACGTTTGCTGATACATTTCAGCTATTTTGAGCAAGGATGAAATCTTGTCTTTATATAGACAAGAAGAATAAATAAGCATGAAAATTATAAACATATTAATATGTGTTGTCTTTATTTTGTTCAGCACCATATTGGTGGGATGTTTTTCTACAATTGATTATGAATGGGCAATCGGGGAAGAAGGAATCAATACAGTCTGTGATGTAGTCAATGCTTTTGTTATTGATGATGACAGGGTATTGACTGCGCCGTTGTGTTTTGTTTTTTACTGCCTTTTATGGTGACATTTGTTGTGAAGAGTATTAAAGGATTTCCGGAAAATAAGCTCAAAGCCATCAGCTATTTGGTTACTGTTGGCTTTTCAGCGGGATACTGGTATTGGATGTTCTTTGGTCGGTTTATTGATTGTCCATTGGTGACGCATTAATGTTCTCAATCTTCCTTTGGTACTTCCTCTCTCGCATTCAACCCGTAATCACGAATAACCGTCACTACTTTTAATCGATAATCTGTAAATACACCATTGCGTCCCAATTTCTGCGCTTCCCGATGTGGGTAAGTATTCCGCCACTGTTTGACTGCTTCTTCATCACGCCAATATGAAAGTGAAAGGTATTTATGATTATTATTGAGGCTCTGAAAACGTTCCACGGAAATAAAACCGGGGATCGCCTCCAATATCGGCTTTAATGTGGCTGAGGTGTCAAAATAACGATCACTCTGGTTTTCTGCGATTTCGACCTCAAATATAACAGCTAACATGATTAGCTCCTTGAAGGACAGAAAACGCTAAGATATCTTGCTGGTTTCATTGTTACTTCGGTGATTAGCGAAATATGAATGAGCTTAACCTTGAGGAAAGTGTTGCGACGATTGCGGCGGTGCTTGCGGATCGCACTCGTACCCGTATGTTGTTTCTGATGATGGATGGTCGCGCTTATACTGCAACGGAATTAAGTGCGGCATCTGATGTTGCACCTTCGACAGCCAGTGTTCACTTAAATCGACTGGCAGAAGGGAAACTGGTGATCTGCGTTAAACAGGGACGGCACCGTTATTTTAAAATTCACAGCGAAGAAGTGGCTGCATTGCTGGAAAGCATGATGCATTTTGCCAATCGTAATCACACGGATATCGCCATAATTTCCACACCAAAATCACTGCATTTTTTCCGAACCTGTTATGACCATATGGCAGGAGAAATTGCGGTAAAAATCCATAACAGCCTGCTTACGAACCATTGGATGACCCGTGATTATAAATTGACGCAGAGGGGGAACGATTTTTTACTTTCTATTGGCGTGTGTTGTGATACAGAATCCTCGTCGAGGCGGAAATTTGCCTGTTCTTGCCTTGATTGGAGTGAACGGCATTTTCATCTTGGCGGATTTCTGGGTGCCTCGTTGTTTAAGACGTTTTTACAGAAAAAATGGGCGATTAGACAATTAGATAGCCGCGAATTGATATTGACGGAGCAAGGAAGAAGAGTTCTCATGCAAAAGTTTGATGTGGATATAAATTGATAGTATTTTAATCCATGATCCCAGGGATTGTAATGATGCTTTTCTGAGGGGACTGCCTTGGCAAGAATGCGACAAAAAATTGGATATTAGTACAAGTTCCAATAATGCTATGATAACAATAAGCAAATAATTTAATTGTTAATCTTTTAATCGGTTCCTTATGGATTAATGGGATGGTTATATACATTCTATGTAAAATTTTTATGGCTTGATATTTCTTTATTTTATAATAACTATGCTCAATTAAATAAAATATAATTTATAAAAATATCGATATTAAGTTAATCAATGAAATTATCAGGAAATTGATAGAACGTTGTCTGTACTGGATCAAGTTATCGCTAATCTGCATAAGAAATTGGAGAATAAATAATGGCCGCATTGGTATTAATTGAGCGAAACCAGTTTCGTTATATCGAGGATATGCCCGATTCCAATACAGAATGGCCAGCATGGGAGGTTTATCGGGTGGGTATTTGCCGGACAGATGTTAATTTGACGCATAATCCAGCGCGTACTAATACGGTTCTTGGGCATGAAGTGGTTTGTCGTGATGGGCACGGTCAATATTATGCGCTGAATAATGAGATCAATTGTGGCGAGTGTGATTATTGTCTCGAAGGAAAAACCAGCCATTGTCGCCACATGCGAGAATTGGGCGTGAATGAACATGGCGGCTTTGCCAGTAAAATTCATGCGCCAGCAAATAATCTGGTGCCTTTTACCTGTATTGATCACCGCATTGGCGTGCTGATTGAACCGCTGGCCTGTGCTATACATGGCATCAAACGTTTGGATACGGTTCTCAATACCCAGTCAGAAATCAAAGTATTGGTTCAGGGATCGGGGATTTCAGGGAAATTAATCACTTATCTCCTTCATACTTTGTACCCCGCACTGGAATTGACGCTCTATGATGTTCAGGCAGATGCCATGGCCTGGGCTGAATCTTACCCCGCTATTCAACGAATCACTGAAATCCCGCAGGAACATTTCCATGTTGCCATTGAATGCAGTGGGTCACAGCAGGGTCTGGCGGACTGTTTCCATGCTGTCCGGCGTGGTGGAACATTGATGATTTATGGGGTACCACTGGCTGAAGCGACGTTTTCATTTAGTCCTAATGAGTTGATGACAAGGGAAATTAATCTTGTCACCTCTCTGGCCGGTTGTGATCGGGAAACTTTTTGCCAATCGAGGGATACTGTCGTCGCACACCAGCCGTTTTTTTCTACTTTGTTAGGAAAAACCATCGGCCTGAAGGCACTGGAAAAAGAGTTATTACATTTTTCGCCGATACTGGGAACGAAAACGCTGGTTGATCCCTTATCTACCATTTAGTGATTAACGTGACATAAAAAAAGACGCTGCAAATAAAATTCTGGAGGATATGATGATTGAACATCTTGTTTTCTATAAATTTAAAAATAACTTGCCGGACGACGACATAAAATCCGTTTTAGATAAACTCGTGTCTATGCCGCAATCCATACCTGAAATACGCCATGCAAGCTGGCATCTGAATTCCAGTCTGGAAGGGCGGGATCAAGGATATTGCTATCTTCTTCGTCTGGAATTTGATGATCAATTTCAGCTAGAACACTATCTGGCATCACCCGCTCACACGGCATTGTGTGATGACATTCTGTTTCCTGCCCTTGAAGACGGGCTGAATTCGCTGATCGTGTTTGATATTACACAGTGAGAGCATCAACATGCTGAATGATGTTTTTATTGAATTACCAGTAAACAGCACGGTTAAATGGTTGAACCCAGCTCCTTATTGGGAAACAGATATCGGATTATGCAGAATAAAACCTGCGTCTGAAACCGATTTCTGGCGGGAAACCTACTTCGGTCATACGGCTGACAATGGACATGCTTTGTTGGCTTCTTTTAGCGGTAATGTCGTCATTTCAACGGAGATTATTTTCTCGCCACAGCAGGATTATGATCAGGCTGGGTTAATGATCCGTCTGTCTGATAAAAATTGGATAAAGTTCTCACTGGAACTGGAGCCAGACAAAACCATTAAATTAGGCACGACAGTAACATCACAGGGGGTATCGGATTGGTCTGGTGAAATCATTGATGACATCAGTATGCCGATTACCCTGATTGCTGAAATATCATCGGGAGCCTGTTTATTATCCATGCGATATGGTGATGGCCTGCCAAATACGGTCAGAATAACGCCATTTATCGCAGTCAAATCCGGTGACATGTGGGCAGGTATTTATGCTGCTTGTCCCCGTCAGTCTGGGTTTGTGGCGAACTTTGAAAATACGTCAATGAGAGTAATAAAATGATGCGATTTGAAAATAAAGTAGTCGTGATTACCGGTGCGGGAAGTGGTATCGGTGAAGCCACGGCAAAGCGTTTTTCCCAAGAAGGTGCCATTGTTGTTTTGGTGGGACGCAACGTTGATAAACTTAATCGAGTGTACAGTGAGCTGTCATCCAGCCACGCACGGGTCATTCAGGCGGATGTGTCGGATCAGGATTCCGTCAAGATGATGATTGATGAGACCATCGAACACTTCGGCAAGATAGATATTCTCGTCAATAATGCCGGGTTGTATATTCCCAGTACGATATTGGATACTTCGCTGGATGATGGCAAAAAAGTGTTGGCGACCAACCTTGATGGCGTTATTTATTGCAGCCATTTTGCCTTGCCTCATTTGCTCAAAAGCAAAGGGTGTATTGTCAATAATGCCTCTGTATCGGGGATAAGGGCTGATTGGGGCAATGCTTATTACTGTACTGCAAAAGGGGCGGTGGTCAATCTGACCTGTGCCATGGCATTGGATCATGGCTCACAGGGGATTCGGGTCAACGCAGTGTGCCCAAGCCTGATCATCACACCAATGACCGAATATATGCCCGATGAGGTTCTGCAAAAATTCGATTCCCGCATCCCGATGAAAAGAGCGGGAACACCAGCTGAAGTTGCATCAGCTATTGCATTTTTAGCCAGCGAAGATGCCAGCTTTATTAATGGCGTTAACCTGCCAATCGATGGTGGTGTTACGGCATCAAATGGTCAGCCCAATTTTAGTTAAACATAAAGGGGTACCGGGGAGCGGTGATTTATAACACCAGCTCCCCGATAATCACTGCCAGCCGATCGAATATTTCTGCCATTAACCGTTCAGTAAAGGGCGCCAGCATCGGGAACAACAGGGAAAGTGTAAAGATCCCCACGGTGAGCGTCAGCGGAAAGCCGATGACGAACACGGAAAGTTGTGGCGTCATGCGGTTGAGCATCCCCAAGGCAAAGTTCAGGACCAACAGCAGGGTAATCAGCGGCATTGCCAGCATCATACCGTTAATGAAGATTAAACTGGCACTTTGGGCTAACAACAGAAAACCTTTGGGGTTCAATTGCATTGGTTGAATGGGAATCGAATCAAATGTCCCGGCAATAATGCTCAGTAACCATAAATGCCCATCTAAAGCCAGAAACATTAACATCATCAGCAAGTTCAGAATACGCGCCAAAATTGGCATATTCGGGCCACCAGTAGGATCAAAAAATGTGGCGAATGAAAGCCCCATCTGTAAGCCGAGTATTTCTCCGGCATGACGTATTGCTGCAAAAGCGATCTGCATGGTCAATCCCAGCGCAGCACCAATCAATATTTGCTGTATCATGACCCAAACCCCCGCAACGGAAAATATCGGAATTTGCGGAGAGGGTATGTTAGGAACCAACAAAAAGGTGATCGCCAGCGCCAAACTAATTCTGACTTTTATCGGTGTCTGCTTTTCACTGAAAATGGGGGCTGTGCTGAACAGCGCCAAAAGGCGTACTAGTGGCCAGAAAAAATCACTGACAAGACGAGAGAGCATTTCGCTATCAAACGGGATCATGATTAGCCGATAATGGTTGGAATACTGCTAAATAGCACGCGCATATAATCTAGCAGTAAGTTCAGCATCCACGGGCCAGCGATAACGATAGTGACAAAAACAGCCAGAATTTTAGGGATAAACGATAAGGTCATTTCGTTTATCTGAGTTGCTGCCTGCAACAGGCTGATCACCAAACCACATATCAGGGCAGACAGAAGCAGCGGGGCGGCCAGCGCCAGCGCCACTTTCATTGCCTCAATGCCGAGAGCCATTACCGATTCTGGAGTCATAATTTTTTTAAACCGCTTTTTCGATCTTGTTCCAATAGGATTTCACGCAAATTTCGCGCTAGACATAAAAACTGTTCGCTAGACATAAAAGCTTTGTGCCAGTGAACCAAGCAGCAATTGCCAGCCATCCACCAAAACAAACAACATGAGTTTGAAGGGCAGCGATATGGTGGCAGGGGGAACCATCATCATCCCCAAGGCCATCAAGACACTGGCAACGACCAGATCGATGATCAGGAAAGGAATGAAGAGCGTAAAACCAATCTGGAATGCGGTTTTCAATTCACTGGTAATAAATGCCGGAACCAGAACACGGATGGGGACGGAATCCGCTGTTTCAAAAGCATCCTGATCCGCAAGACGGGCAAACAGTGCCAGATCGGTTTGTCGTGTCTGGCGCAACATGAACTGACGCAGAGGCTGGGCACCTTTGTCCAGTGCAGCTTCCAGACTTATCTTGTCTTCACTGAAAGGCAAGTAAGCATCTTGATAAACCTTATCGAATACGGGCGACATAATGAAAAAAGTCATGAACAGTGCCAAGCCAATCATGATTTGATTGGGTGGGGCAGAAGGTGTTCCCAGTGCGTTACGCAGTAAACCAAGCACGATGATGATGCGGGTAAAGCTGGTCATCATCAGCAAAGCGGCAGGGATAAAACCCAGTGCCGTGATGAAAACTAGGGTTTGAACCGGCAGTGACCAGCTTTGCCCACCATTTGCCATCGGCTGGCTGATAATGCCAGGCAATGCGGCCGCGGCATTCATGGGAAATAGCGGCAACAAAAGCGCCATCAGCAGGGTTGCTAAATGCACAGGCCGGAGGAGAGAAACAAATTTCTTGCCAGTCATTGGAGTGCCTGTCATAAAGAAAACGCTATTTTTCATCGTCATCCTTGTCGTTCTTGCTTTTTCGCTGGAGCGTATTTTTTAACATTTGGCTGAAGGGTAACGTCTTGAGTGCAGTTTCCTTTTCCGCGTTATCAGGTGGCACAGGCATCTGATGCAAGACATTAATCTGTTGGGGTGTAACGCCTAATACGAGCCAACTGTCTTCGATCTCCAGCACAACGACCCGTTCTTTTGGCCCAAGAGAGCAACTCGCTTTCACATTGAGCAACCGGTGATTTTTGTTCTTGGCAGGAGCAAGACCCAGACGACGAATCAGCCATGTCATGACGAAAATCAGCAGCAGGATGCCGCCTAGTGCACTGCTGACCTGCATTAGTGTCTGACTGGCGGGGAGGGGTTCGGGACTGGCTGTTTGTTTCACCGTGTTCGCAGATAGGGTATTAGCTTTTGCGTTAACAGGTGCAGCATCAGATGCTGCACCATGTTGAAAAGAAGCATAAAGGGAAGGCTGGTTCGCCATCATGGTCAACGACTCAAACGACGCATGCGTTCAGAAGGCGTGATGATATCCGTGATACGGATACCGTATTTATCGGATACGACAACCACTTCCCCTTGTGCAATCAGATAGCCGTTGATCAGAATATCCAGTGGTTCACCGGCAAGACCATCAAGAGGAACCACTGAGCCTTGGGACAGTCTCAGGAGTTGTTTGATGGTCATTTTAGTGCGTCCCAGCTCAACAGAGAGCTTAACGGGAATATCCATGATCAGGTCAATATCAGAAAGCTGGGCGAGCGCGTCCTGCGGCTCCAGGTTCTCAAATATTGACGCGCCGCTGTCAGAGGTTTGCTGTGCGGCCTGTTGTTCCAGTGCTTCTGCCCACATATCTTCAGTCAGTCTGGCTTCTGCGGGTTGTTTAGCATCACTCATTGGGCTTTTCCTCATCCAGAGCATTTAAAACAGGGTTAATCAGGTGTTCAACACGCAGGGCATACTGCCCGTTCAGTGTTCCATATTGGCTGGTGAGCACGGGCACACCATCAACGTGAGCGATAAGGCGTTCCGGTCTCTCAATCGGTAAAACATCGCCGCGTTTCAGTTGGAGAATTTTTGACAGTCGCAGGGGAATATCAACAAAGTTAGCAACGAGTTCCAATTCTGAATGCTGAACCTGTTTCACCAGACTTTCACGCCACTGGCCGTCTTCCTGACGTGCATTTTCTACAGGAGGATTGGTCAGACGTTCGCGCAGAGGTTCAATCATGGCGAAAGGAATACAAATGTTGAATTCTCCGCACAGTGCACCAATTTCCACCTGAAACGGTGTCGTGACCACGATATCGTTCGGTGAGGTGGTGATATTGGTGAACTTTACCTGCATTTCGGAACGGACGTATTCCACTTCAATTTTGAAGATGGAATCCCATGCGTCACGGTAGGCATCCAGTGCCAGTTTCAGCATCCGGTTGATGACTCTCTGTTCGGTATAGGTGAATTCACGGCCTTCGACTTTGGTCGGAAAACGGCCATCACCGCCAAACAGGTTATCAACGGCGATATAAACCAGACTGGGTTCAAAAGCGAATAGTGCGGTTCCCCTCAAAGGTTTCAGATGAACCAGATTGAGGTTGGTTGGCACGGCCAGATTGCGGGCGAATTCGTGATAAGGCTGGATTTTAATCGCGCCGACCGTAATATCCGGGCTGCGGCGCAGCATATTAAACAGCCCCATCCTGAATTGACGGGCAAAACGTTCATTGATGATTTCCAGTGACTGCAAACGTTCGCGTACAACACGACGCTGTGTATTGGGATCGTAAGGTCGAATCTCACTCTCCCCTGACGCAGTGGGTTCTACGTCATCGGCAGTGGCACTGTCACCATTGAGCAGAGCATCAATCTCTGCCTGTGAAAGAATATTGTCACTCATCGTGATTATCGCAAAATAAACGTGGTAAACAACACATCGGTGACCACTTGATCTGGCTCACCGGGTATCATCGTTGGGCGCAGTGTCTGCTTGATATCTGCCACCAAACGCATCTTGCCGTCATCGTTCGCCAGATCTATCGCTTTCTGACGGGATAACAATAGCAGCATACGGCTACGAACTTCTGGCAGATAATCATGGAAGCGCTGACGGGTTTTTTCATCAGGCAGGCGCAGTGTCACTCCAACATGTAAAACACGGTCAATATGGTCTTCGTTGTCGATCAAATTGACGGTAAAATTCTCCAGCGTCATAAATACCGGGGTACTGATGACTTTGGCTTTTTCGGTGCTGTTCTTGGTTGGCTGCTTCATTGTCCACCAGCTATACCCTCCGATGGCGGCACTAAGAACAGCAATCAGTATTAACAGTATTATCCAAATTGGATTTGTGCGTTTACGCTCGTAGCTATAATCAGACATGGACAGACAAATTCCTGTTTTCCGTTGCGGATAAGTTCCCGCGCATTCCGTGGCGGGTCTTCTTATCCATCAAAATCGATATCAATTATCCCGCGTCTTTGTTCCGCCAATAGCGAGAACAAACGCGGAAAAAACCATTAACTCATACGTTTGTTATCGGCCTTCTTTCTTTTTCTTGCCGTTTATTACCGTGCATCCTGAAATCAGGCGAAAATATCAACACCTCCGCGAATTGAAGCGAGCTGCTGCGGTGTTATTTTGATGGCTGATTCATGAGTCGTTGGCATCTGTGTCACGGCGGCTGAATCCTGTCCCTGAGCCTTGGCAGAGTGATGGGAATGACTCGGTGAATCGCCCGCCTGTTCCTGCTGCCAGTTTCCCTGAGTGTCACCGCCTACACTGCTTTGTGCTAATTGGATGCCATTTTCCGCCAATGCATGGCGAAGCCCGGGTAACGCCGCTTCCAGTGCTGTACGGACATGCTGGTGTGCAGAGACAAAATGCAGTTGAGCCTGATTGTCTTCAACATTCATGCGGATATGCAGTGCGCCTAATTCTTGAGGGTGTAAGCGCAATTCGGCCTGTTGCAGCCCGTTGCGATTAAAGAACAGGACATGTTGGTTGAGCTGCTGTTGCCACTCTTCACTGCCAAGATGGGCACTCAGTAGCGGAGTAGGAGTGCCGTTTAACTGAAATTGACCGGTTGTTTGCTGTCCCGCTGAAAGCAGGGGAGAGGCAGCCAGTATCGCAGGTAATTCTGGCTGGGAAGTTTCAGCCGTGGCCGCCACCCGTGCGGGTATCCCCTGAATCGCTGTCTGGAACTGATTCAACTCTTTTCCGTTATTTTGGGAAGCGGAGTTTTGTTCTGCTTTATTATTGATGGCGAGTTTCACTTGCCCGGCAACGGGAGCCAAAGTTGGACGTGTTTTGGTTGATTGTTCCGCGTTGTTGCTCAGGGTCGTCTCTTGCGTGGCGAAAGACCGGATACTTTTATCTTGTTCGCCATCTTTGGGGTGGTCAGTACGATCTGTAGTGATCAGTGCAGCATCGACTTTTGCATTCTTGCCAGGTTTTACATTCTGACCCAGTAAAGTCTCCGCACCGGTATTTTCACCACGTAGCAGTTCGTCTGTGTTTTCAGCACCCTCCGCAGGAATCGACTGAGCGTTGATCAATCCTGCGAGTTGGATTGGCATTGCAGCAACCAGAGCTTCAGCAGACAAGAGATCTTCATCCTTCAACACAGCGAAATCAATATCGCTTTCCGGTGTGGAGATTTCTGTCAATGGTTTGCCCCCAGCCAGCGTTTTACCACCAACGCTAATTACAGTGTTGTCTGCTACAGCCAGTAAGGGTGCCAATTCACCTTCGATTGGGTTATCGCTGGGGTGCTTCTCATTGTTCAGACCATTTTTATCAGCCCGGGCCGCCGTCTTCCGCACAGAGGCTATTTCTGCATCGAGATGCTGCCCAAATTCAGAAGAATTGTTACGGGCCAAGGGATCATTCAACGTCGGCTGACTTTTTTCCGTGAGTTTTATATCAGTAGGCAAAAGAGTGAGGTTCATTGTTTCATTCTCCGTTGTGCACCACGTTGTGCGTACTCATCCATTTGTTTTTGCTCCATGCGATTCTGGTGTAACTTCAAATTGTGCTCTGCCCGCTGTTGCAGTGTGTCGAAGGCGTTCAGACGCTGCTGTTTTTCCTGCCATTGTGACATGGCCTGCTCAAGCCGATTTTTCCATTGGGTAAGCTGTAACCTGTGTTGTTCAATCGCCATTTCCAGCGTTTTCATGAACTGCTGATAGTTTTGCCAGGTTGAGCTGGACATGCCGCAACTGAGTGTGTCATTTAAACGTGTACGATATTCATCCTGATAATTCGTCAACGCCGTGAGCTGTTGCTCCATTTGCTGGTGACTCTGCCGGATCTGTGCAAGTTGCCTTGCCGCTTTTTCCGCCGCATCTTGAGCAAGTTCACGTAAAGTCACGAGAGGGGAGTGCTGTTGCATGTATTTCCTCGTTTTAATGACAAAACAGACATAAGCGTTACTGAATTACATTAATAGCAAAGTTGTATTAGCAATAAGCTATATTGGCAATAAGCTATATCGGCAATAATTGTTGAAGCTGAATACATGCCGCATCGTACTCACTACGTTCATTCATGCCCTGTTGCAGGAACTGAGCCATATGAGGGTAAAGCTGAATCGCTCTGTCCAGTAAAGGATCGCTGCCCGCGGCGTAAGCGCCGACATTAATCAAATCCCGATTGCGCTGGTAGCTGGAAAGCAACTGTTTGAACTGCTGTACCCGTCGATAATGGTCGTTATCAATCAGTGCGGTCATGGCGCGGCTGATGGAAGCTTCAATGTCAATGGCAGGGTAGTGGCCAGATTCTGCCAGTGAGCGCGATAGCACGATATGACCATCCAGAATAGCACGGGCGGAATCGGCAATCGGATCTTGCTGATCATCACCTTCCGTCAGAACGGTATAAAACGCAGTAATCGAACCGCCATCACTGACGCCATTGCCCGCTCGCTCTACCAGTGCCGGTAACTTGGCAAACACGGAAGGCGGGTAGCCTTTGGTTGCCGGTGGCTCGCCGATAGCCAGGGCTATTTCGCGTTGAGCCATGCTGTAGCGGGTGAGGGAATCCATGATCAGCAGGACATGTTTGCCGCGATCGCGGAAATCTTCGGCAATGCGGGTGGCATAAGAAGCACCTTGCATCCGCAGCAGTGGCGAAACGTCGGCAGGCGCGGCCACGACAACTGAACGTGCCAGCCCTTCCACACCTAAAATGTTTTCGATGAAATCTTTGACTTCGCGGCCACGCTCACCAATCAGTCCAACGACAATCACGTCTGCTTGGGTATAGCGAGCCATCATGCCGAGGAGCACACTCTTACCGACGCCTGATCCGGCAAATAGCCCCATGCGTTGCCCACGTCCAACGGTCAGCAGGGAATTGATGGCCCGCACACCAACGTCCAGAACATCGCTGATGGGTGTCCGTTGCAGTGGATTGATAGGGGGCGTGGTCAACAGCGCCCGATAACCTGTATCGGGGGCAGGAAAGCCGTCGAGGGGGCGACCAGAGCCATCCAGCACTCTGCCAAGCAATTCAGGCCCCAGTGGCAACCGACGTCCGCCAGCCGAATCTTCGCCGTAAGAACGGGCATAGACGCGGGCACCCGGTACTATGCCTTCCAGCTCTTCCAATGGCATCAATAACAGTTTTTCGCCATTGAAACCAACAACTTCGCTTTCGACTTCTTCAATCGTGCTGCCATTCTGCCGTTCGATCAGACAGGTCGCGCCCAAAGGCATCTGTATGCCAGTGGCTTCCAGTACTAAACCGGTCGCGCGGGTCAGACGTCCGTAACGGCGGACTTTCGGGGTTTTTTCCAGACGTTTTTCCAGTGAATCTAACGTTGCCAGCCAGCGCCCAAGTCGTGCAGTCATCACAATTCTCCTGACGCCGCCAGACGACACATTTCATGCCAGCGTGTTGCCAGACTGGCATCCAGATCGCCTTCATCCGCACTGGCTTTACAGCCGCCCGGATGCAGCTTGTTATCTGCAATCAGACGCCAGCCATGCAATGCCAGAACTTCCCCCAGTTGCTGTTCAACCAGTGGGATATTCTGCGGGTGGACTCGCAGTTGTGGTTTTCCGCTGAACATCGGCTCCTGCTGGATAAATTCACGGATCTGGTTCAGTAGGGCAGTGCCATCACACACTGCGGGCTGCCCCAGAATATGGTGAGCCGCTGTGAGGGAAAGCTGCATCAGGCGTGAAGCGATAACCGTATCCAGCCCATCCAGTGAATGGCTAAAATCTTCCAGCAACGCTTTCCACTGTTCAACAACAATCTGCTGCTGTTGTCTGGCTTCCTGCAACCCTTGCTCCAGACCCGCCTGTCGGCCTTCTTGTATCCCTTGTTCATAACCTTGCGCTTGGCCTGCCGTAAAGCCTTGTTCATGGCCGGTCTGACGCGCTTGCTCTTTCAGCGCGTCCAGCATTCTGGCCTGCACCAGCAGACGATCCTGCTCGCTAGGCTCCGGCTCGTTGCCCATAGGCTCCAGTTTCGCCCGTAGTGTTTCCCACTGAGTCAATTCATTTGGCTGCCACGGCTGCCAAATTGCCTTATTCGACTTATCAGACATAGGTATCATCACCACCATTCAGGATCATTTCGCCGTTTTCTGCTAAACGACGAACCACAAGCAGGATGGATTTCTGTTCGGCTTCCACTTGAGACATGCGAACCGGGCCGCGGGTCGCCAAGTCATCACGCATGATTTCAGCAGCACGCTGCGACATATTGTTGAGGAAGTGATCGCGCAATGCCTGATCGCAGCCTTTCAATGCGACAAGCAGGGAGTCGGTGGTAATTTCCTGCAACAAGCGCTGGATACTGCGAGTATCCACACCAATGAGGTTTTCGAACAGGAACATTTCATCAATGATTCTCTGCGCCAGTTCACCATCATAGGTACGCACTGCCTCAATGACGCTCTCTTCCTGCTGGTTTTTCATCAGGTTGATGATTTCAGCCGCAGTACGGACACCGCCCATTTTGCTGCGTTTAAGGTTCTGGCCATCCAGCAGGTTATTCAGCACTTCGGTCAATTCAGCCAGCGCGGACGGCTGTACGCCACCAAAGGTTGCAATACGCAGCATGACATCATTGCGCAGGCGATCATCAAACAACGCAAGGATATCGGCGGCCTGACCCCGGTTCAGGTGAACCAGAATGGTGGCAATGATCTGCGGATGTTCATCGCGGATCATATCAGCCGCCATTTGTGGCTCCATAAAGTTGAGGGTCTCAATGCCCGTTGTGGTATCGCGGGATTCAAGGATATCTTCAAGCAGGCTGGAAGCACGCTCTTCGCCCAACGCTTTCACCAAGACGCTACGCAGGTAGTCGTTGGCGTTGATGCTGAGGGCCGCGTACTGTCCTGCATCTTCTTCAAACTCTGCCAGCACTTCAGCCAGCTGCTGGTTGGAGACTTGCCTCATCCCCGCCATCGCGATACTCAGTTGCTGTACTTCCCTGGAGTTCAGGTGCTTGAACACCTCGGCCGCCTGATCTTCTCCCAGGGTCATTAACATGACGGCACTTCTTTCTGTTCCGGTCAGGCTCATTGTTCGTTACTCATCCATTGGCGGATCACCAGCGCGACAACGCGAGGATCTTTTTCTGCAAGTTCACGGATACGCTGGCTTTGAATCTCGGCATTGACTCGTTGGCGAGCCAGCTTACGGCGCACTTTTTCATCCAGTTCTGCGTTGGATTCTGGCGCTTGCTGTTTCTGTTGATTTTTCTGCGCGTTAAGTGCTGCTTTTTCCGCCGCACGTTTCTTGGCGATTTGCGGCACGATCATTTTGCGCCACAATAGCCATGCAACCAGTGCCAACAGTAACCAACGGCCCAACTCTAACGTTTTTTCCAGCAGAACCGGGTGTTGCCAGAACGGCAGGGGTTCTATCACTTCAGCCGTATTGTTGAACGGTGTGTTGACGACATTCAGGCTATCGCCACGTTTAGTTGAGAAGCCCATTGCTTCACGAGTTAGTGCTTCGATCTGGGATAACTGTTCTGGTGTCAGTGCTTTTGTTTCAGGGCCATTTTCTCCCTGAGCAGTGGCATAGTTGATCACAACGGCAACGGAAAGACGTTCTACTGCGCCCACCTGTAATTGGGTATGGCTAATGGTTTTACCGACTTGATAGTTAATCAGTTCGTCATGACGGTTATTGCGGCTGTTGTTCACCAGACGCTCATAATTGTTATAAGTACTGCTGCGATTCTGGTCGGATTTTTCGTCACCTTTGCCTTTCGTGTCTGGATTTGGTTTCTCAATCGGTGCGCTTGGTGCTGCACTCGGTTGATTCGATAAGGCACCCGGAACACCACCAACCAGTGATCCCCCACTTTGTTCGCTGGAACTGCTCTGTTTAGAGAGAATAGCGGCCTCATTAGGTGGCTGATTAGGTTTATACTCTTCTGCCGTTTGTTCGCGGCGAGAGAAATCAAGCTGGGCTGTGACCTGAGCATGAACATTACCACGGCCGACCACCGGCGTCAGAATGGTTTCAATGCGATGCTGGAAACGTTTTTCTACTTCCTGGATGTATTTCAACTGAGTGGTGTTTAAGTCGAGTCCATTAGCATCGGCTTGAGTCAGCAGACGCCCCGACTGATCCACAATCTTGACATTGCTTGGCGGTAAACCGGCAACACCGCTTGAAACAAGGTGCGCAATGGCGTTGACTTGTCCCTCATCCAGAGTACGGCCTTGCAGTAATCTTACCGTTACAGAAGCTGTAGGGGATTTTTGTTCACGAACGAATAGAGAAGGCTTGGGTATGGACAGAATGACACGAGCACTCTCGACGGGGTCAAGGGACTCAATAGTACGGCTTAACTCACCTTCCTTTGCGCGATTGTAATTTACCTGCTCGCTGAACTGGCTGATGCCGAATTTTTCTTTATCCAATAACTCATAGCCCACCGCTCCCCCTTTGGGCAGCCCTTGCTGTGCCAGTTTCAACCGGGCTTCATGTACCTTATCGGTGGGTATCATGAGCGCAGAGCTGTTTTCAGCAAAACGGTAAGGGATACTCATTTGGGTTAATTGCGTGACGATCTCGCCGCCATCTTTATCACTCAGATTGCTGTAAAGCACCCGGTAATCGGGGCTGCGCATCCAGAGGAAAAGGGCGACTACGATAGCGATGGCAGCAGAGCCAGCAACTAATAATGGAACTTTTGGATCAGCTTTTATCTTGCTGATGATAGCGCTGAAACCTTTATTTTGGTTCTCAACGTCGGTTGTTGCTGCACTCATAGACGATCCTTGCCTTGCTGGTCAACATGAATACTAAAAGCGTGGCGTAACAAAACAGACTCCCCATACGCAAGCGAAAAGATTCTTCCTACTATTAATCCCATCATTATTCGCTGTTCACACCTCTTTTAATGGCACAATAAGCTTTGAATTTTTACTTCAATTACGCGCTTTAGTTTGAAAGGGCTATGTTACGGTGGCAGCGTGGAAAAATTGCCATGTCAGCCCAAGGCTAATATGGCACTTAATCACATAATCAATAGGGTGATTTAACGCGAGGTTTTTATGTCAATTCAGGCAATTGAAGGTGTACTGCAACAGATGAAGGCACAGGCATTACAGGCAACGAACATTGCCAAACCCATGCCAGTACAGGGAGGTTTTGCCAGCCACCTTACCGCCGCAGTAGAAAAAATAAATCAAACCCGTCTGTCGGCGACTAAGTTGTCTCAGGATTTTACGTTGGGTGTGCCGGGTGTGGAATTGAATGACGTGATGGTTAATATGCAGAAATCGAGCATTTCATTGCAGATGGGGATTCAGGTCAGGAATAAGCTGGTCAGTGCATATCATGAGATCATGAGTATGCAGGTGTGATGGGTTAATTAATTGATTTATATCAAGTAATTAATTTTCATTAATTACTTGGGACATACATGGGGCAATCGTGAGCTTTTTATTTAACAGCTTAATTTGGTCATCACTATTTTCATTCATCCATGCGCCATAAACGTTATGAACCATTTGTGATGAAACATGCCCCATCTGTGTTGCAATAAATGACGGATTAGCGCCAGCAGATAGCATCCAGCAAGCATATGTATGTCGTGTTTGGTATGCTTTTCTATGCCTGACTCCTGACCTTTTTATTAGGGACTTCCAAATTTGACCAAATCCTCCAGGTGAGTGGAATTGCGTTTTTAGCCCATTACAAGCCGTTACTGATGGTTGAAAAACAAATCATAGTGAGATGTCGTGATTTTAGCTCACGACGTAAAGTTTGTGTCGTTTGTGTCGTTTGTGTCTTTTGGGACTTTGGAGTTACAATTTCTTCTTGAAGCATTCTATTCCTTAAATATAATTCAAAATGGTATCGATTCCTTCTCTCTGAATAGAGAAATTTTATTGGTATATTGTGATATATCATGAAAAAACCTCGCTATTAAAAACGAGGCTTTTTAGATTTAGCTATTTGTTATTAGAGTAATTACTATAATAAGCTTGCTAATAAAGAGATTAGTAAAGGTGCTAGTAAAGTTAATATAAAACCACTAACTATTGCATATTTTATATTATCTGGTTTACAGTTTTCTTTGATAAATGGAAGAGCGGAATCTAAAGCAGCAGCTCCAGAAATACCTATTCCACCTTGTGGTTGTGACCTTCCCATAAAATAAAGAAAAGTAATACTTATTATTTCTCTGAAAAAGTCAGTCATGAAAGCTAGAGCTCCTAGCTCAGGGGTTGCCAGAGTATTTATCATCGGCCCTGAAAGAGAGAACCAGCCAAAACCACTGGATACTAACATGGACTCTATTAAAGAGTAGTTATATATTTTAGAAAATATTGCTGCAGCAATAACAGTTCCTAAAATTGTTATAAATGGTATTTTTATTGCGTCAAATTTTATTCCGCTAAGTTTAAAGTTTACTAAATCCATTCCAACAAGAACTATAAGTAAATAGAGTACATAGTTACTAGATAAGCTTATGCTATGCAGTGATATTTTAGTATATGAATAAAATAAAACACCTAAAATGAAAGAAAGCATGGCAACTGCACAGCTAATAATAGGCTTCTTGAAGTTTGGTTTATTATAACCAGATTTATTCTTTTCTCTATATTTTATGAATAGAAAAAAAGTAGATAAAGAGATTAATGAAGCCAAAATTATAGATTCTTTAACTATTGACACACCAGCATTTGTATTATTAAAAACCTCTCCAAGTTCAATGCCCATACATAATAAAAGGATAATAACTATTTTTGATATTAAACTTACTAGATAATCTCTAATATTAGTTTTTATTCCTTTTCCAAGGAAAAATCCAATTATTAGCAATGAGACGATAATTACGATTACCGATAAGGAATCTTTCATTCTATGCTCTGTTTTGTAAAATAAAAGTCAATCAATATCATGCGCCTATAGGATTCGCCAGTCTTCTCTTCTAGAGTTAAATGAGAAACATAATGGCTCACTTTTTCATCACAAACTGCAAAGCTTTCTAGAAAATTTTGCAGTTTGAATTTTGAAATTATATCAGATGAATTTACCTCTTCCAACTTTTTATTCCTAGATGCTACATTAGCAATATAATTATCACCTCCTAAAGCATTAGGACTTCTTTTTACTAAATGCGCAAATGTAAAAGGTTCTCCATCTTGATGAAAGCAATCAGGGGAACTAAATCCTGGTTTACTGTTGTCTGAACAGATAATTTTCACTATATGGACACCTGCGTATATAGGTAGATTATGTTCTTTCAGAAAAAAATGTCTTATTAAAATCGTCTATTAATGTATCTTGCAGTAGTTTTGTGTTTTTTAGTTCAGAACTAATTGAATTGAAATAACGGATATTATTATATTCAGGGTTATTATTTTCTTGATCATAACCTGATAATTCTCCCTTATCGCTTTTCTTTGTAGGGAGCCATGTTAATTTATTGTCAAGCTATGGTATTATTATGGCATTGGCATATCTACGGAATCGATATGTATTTTAAGGTGCATAAGGTGCATAAGGTGCATAAGGGGCTTCTTCTAAGTTTTCTATGTATTACGGCAGAATTAAATGTTTCGTTATTACGTTTAATTCTGGCTCATAGCAAATAGCTATTATACCGTTTTTATGCGGCTTTCGCTCTTCAGGATAATATATTGTCTTAATTTCTTGATATACCGACGTAACCTGTGCTACAGCCTAATTTAATTCTATTTATACCCCCACAAAAAATGAGAAGAATATTTTTCTTTGAAGATATATAGTTTCTTAATGATATGTTCACTTGAATGATAATATATCGTAATTTAATAATTTTTATTTAAATAATATTTTATGTTATATAAAAAGAGTTCTACAGTCATTAATCTGCATTCAACTAATGTCGGTCACAGTGACCTGTTCTGATTTTGTATTCTCTTCGGGAAATTACACTCTCATGCGGTAGCTATAATAGTTCCAGCCGTTTTTACAATAGAAAGATCCACGAAATTAAGTTCGCATAAGGAAATTAGTGATGGACGTATCTGCGCGTAAAAAATTAGTGTCTGAATACCTGTGCAAACTTGCTGGCAAACAGGATTTAGACGATTCGGTCAACATCTTCGAAACAGGCTTGGTTAACTCTTTGGCCGCTATCCAGCTAATCTCCTTTCTCGAAAAAAACTTCAAAATCAAAGTCGAAATTGATGACCTTGATAATGCCAATTTTTCCAGTATTCAGGCTGTCTGCCACTTTTTGGACAGAAAGGTGGCGGTAAATGCTTAATCGTTTTTTGTCACCTTTGCAAAACGAGTGGTTACAGACATTTGAGCAATTTTCAGCGACTGAAATCGCGCCTTATGCTGACGAATGGGATTTAGCAGAAGCGATTCCTGCAACGGTTGTGCAAAAACTTGCACATAACGGTTGGCTGGGGGGACTGGCAAAACCCGAGAGTGGTGGCCTGGGGTTTGACGTCACGACTTTCGGATTGCTGAACATGGCCATCGGCGCAGGGAGCGGTTCGCTCACGGGTTTGCTGAATGTGCATTCTATGATGTTGAAAACCATTGAAGATTGGGGTTCTCAAGATCAAAAACAACGCTTTTTGGCACCGCTGGTAAAGGGTGAAATAATTGGAGCATTCGCGCAAACGGAAGTTTCCGCTGGCGGAGATTCCAAAAATCTGTCAACTCAGTTTGAAGAAGACGGGGATTATCTCAGTGTTAATGGGCAAAAGGCTTGGATTACTTTCGCCCAGATTGCGGATTTATTTCTGGTATTCGGTAAATATCAGGGACTGGATACCGCAGTGCTGGTTCCTAAAGATACTCCGGGGCTAAAAGTGACCGCCAAAAAAAATATGCTGGGCTTCAAGAGCGCATATTTGGCGGTGTTGGATTTCACTGATTGTCGGGTTCCTAAGACCAATATCGTCGGAAAGCCCGGATTCGGACAAAACCTAATCTCTAACAATGCCTTGGACTATGGCCGCATCAGCGTGGCCTGGGCGGCGCTTGGAATACAGCAGGCCGCATTGGCGGCATCCGCTCGCAGGGCTAACTCCCGCGCCACCTTTGATACGTTGCTTGCGGATCAAGGTATCATTCGCGGCTATCTGGCGGAAATGTCCAGTAGCCTGCTGGCCTCTCAACTCATTTGCTTATCAGCGACAAAAGCCAAAGAAACAAGGGATGAAGACGCTCTTGAGCAGATCCTTCAAGCCAAACTTTTCTCATCGCATGAAGCTGGCACCGCAGCAGCGAAAGCGGTACAGATTCACGGTGGTCACGGTTGCGATGAAAGCAACGGCATCAGTCGGCTCTATCGGGATGCGAAAATATTGCAAGTTGTTGAAGGCAGCAATGAACTTCAAAAAATGCTAATCGGCAAAGCAGTATGCAATCGGTACAGCCATAACGTCGCACAGACTATTCCATAAATCGTCTCAACATTATTCCCCCTGAAAAGCTTGACGTGTTGCGTCCGGCTGACGGGTTTCTATCGCCTGACGTTCGTCTGTAACGTCAGGTCACAATGAGATTTGAGCAAATCCAGCACTCAGAGGATGTCGGCATCATGGCAACTGGTCGATTTATTACTGATTATTTCGAAAGTACGGCGAGAAATAACCAGAATCCGGCGATACGGTGGGGAAAAGGGAACGTTTTATCCTGGGCAGAACTATACGAAAGGGCGCAACGACTGGCTCATTATCTGGTTAATGAGCGCGGTGTATGTCAGGGCGATTGTGTTGCTATTGGCCTTGAGCGCAGCCCGGAATTTCTGGTGGCGGCATATGCGGTACTGCTTGCTGGTGGCGTTTATTTTCCTGTGGAGGCGAAAACGCCTGCCGCTCGGTTGACGTCTATGTTTGCGACGGCTCAATGCCGTCTCGCTTTTTGCAATGCAGCACAGGAGAGTCTGTTTACTCAGGCCAAACCCGGATTGGAACTGATCGGGCGTGAATTTCTGACAGAAATATTCACCTCTCATTGTCTGGATGACCATCGGCTGAGTTTTCATCATTCAGAAAGCGCGGGCAAAAAAGCGCGTCAACGACGGGCTACCGATCCGGCCTACTTAATCTTCACTTCCGGCACGACTGGCACCCCCAAGGGAGTGCTGGTCAATCATGGCGCCTTCATTAACCGATTACAGTGGCATCAGGCTCATAGTGAGATGACGGATGCGGACATTATCTTACAAAGAACGGCGTTGACGTTTGATGTGTCTTTATGGGAACTCTTTTTACCTGCCCTGAATGGCGCGAGTAATTATCTGCTGCAACCGGGATTGGAAGCATTCCCCAGAGGTATAGTCGCTGCATTGATAAGCGAAAATATTACGGTTGTCCACTTCGTTCCCAGTTTGCTGAAGCCCGTACTGCAAGAACTACAAGAGCTTCAGGATGATAGTGCTGAAACGCCATCGTTATCGGCGCTGCGCAGGGTGTATGTGAGTGGAGAGTCGTTGCCAGCCAGTCTGGTGACTCAATTTCAGAAAATATTTGCTTCGCGCTGCCTGTTGACCAATTTATACGGCCCCACGGAAGCTGCCATTGATGTCAGCTTTTATGACTGCGTGGAAACCGTGTCGGACGCCATTCCCATTGGGCAGCCTCTCACTGGATGCCAGTTATATATCTTGGAACCCGACAGTCTGACGTTAAAAGCGGATTCGAAAGAAGGCGAAATCGCCATCGGTGGGATATGTTTGGCAGAGGGCTACTACAACCGAAAAGATCTGACGGATAAGGTATTCATCTTCCATCCAGAACTTCAGCAGCGACTATACCTGACCGGTGATCTTGGTTGGCATGAGAAAAGACGGGGCTTTTTCTGTCAGGGACGGAAGGATACGCAAGTCAAATTACGCGGATTGCGGATTGAGTTGGGAGAAATAGAGCACCATCTGCTCAATTACCCTTCTATTACCGAGGCCGTTGCTTGCGTGGTTGAGGATGAAGATCAGGAACAGTGGCTGGTCGCGGCGATTGTTGCAGGCAAAAGGGGGCTTAATGAGCAGGATATTCGCCAATTTCTCGCTGTGCAGGTGCCGGCTTACATGTTACCCACTCGTTATTGGCAAGCCCGAAATCTGCCGAGGTCTGGCTCAGGAAAACTTGACAGAAAAACGATAGCCCAAAATATGCGGGATCTGTTTTTCACCGATCATCACGGAGTTGGAAACCTTATCCATGAGTAAACCGACTTTTGAGCTATCGCGGTCACAACAGGCCGTTTTCAAAATGGAAGCGTTTCATCTGTCCGGTTACTCATTTTATTTGGGCGGTGTGGCGCGCTTGAGTGGAAATGTGTCGCTGGATCAACTGGTATGGGCGGCCGAAACTGTCAGGAATAAGCAGGATGTGTGCCATATCGGATTCGTCAACGATCCTTTAGAAACGGTTCATCCAGAAGTTGTTGATTGGGAAATATTATGGCGGGGAATTCGGCACAACACGCCTCAGGCCGATGTGGAGCGAGTGGACTTCAGCAGGCATCCAGACCCCAGACAGGCCTTTGAAAGTTGGGTGGAGCGTCAACTGCTGGTGGAAGAGGACTTATCACTCACGCCGATACGGATTTTTGCGGTGCGTTTCCGACAGGAACAATCGGGATGGTTTGTGAAAGCGCATCATGCTGCGGTGGATGGTGCGGCGTTGGCGATATTACTAGAACGTCTGGCCGATGCGTTGGCGCAGGAATCGGGGAAGGTGAATTCCCCTTTGTACTCTATTCACGCCGAGAGAGAGCGGGATTACGAAAATTCCCGGCGTATGGTAAGGGATGCGGCGTATTGGCGGACGGTTTTTGGTGAACAGAATGCGTATGGCGACACGGCGTCAGCCAGTGCCCCCAAAATCTCCTGCCGCTACCCAATAGGGGATTATCGTGGATTGAAGCCGCACGCGATGCGTGTACGGATCGCTTTGCGAGAAGCGCAAAACGACATGCTGCATCAATTCAGTAATCGCGGCGGTTCAGTCTTTCGGCTGTTTTTCGCCGCAGTTGCTTATACACAAATGGTGATTGAAGACGGCAATGGCGCTTTATTGCAGGCACCTATGCTGAATCGTTGGAGCGAAGACGAAAAACAGTCAATAGCCATGTCAGTGGCTCCCGTCCTGATCCCGGTATTTCGTGAGGCAGGGGAAACCGTCGCGGATTGCTACCGCACCCTCAAAAAAAGTCTGCAAAAAGCCATTGTGCACTCACGCTATGCTCCAGGCGCCCGTTGGGGGGATTTCGCATCGCAGGAATGGAGACAGATTGTGCCGGCTTTCGGCGTTTCCTATCAAACAGGCGTGTTTCAGAAAACCGTCTCAGGTACTGAAGTGGAGATTGACCATATTCAGGCTGTGGAGGCGTTGTTTGCCACCGTACATATCCACGATCGCTTTGAGGGCGGTGACTTCAAGATTGAAGCCGATTTTCGCAAAATCTGGTCTTTCGACCAATGTCATACATTCCTGCAAACCGTCATTAATTATGCACTGGAAGCTGCCGCTGAAGTGATGGGGCAACCAGAAACCACGGGGCAAACAAAAGAAATCAACGTACGGACTGATTGCCTCGCAGAGCCGATCGGCATTCATTTATGTGACTCTTTTCAGCGTCACGCCGATAACTGGCTGTTCAAACAAAAAGCCGGTGAGGGAGTTGGTGATCTGACCTACCGTCAAGGATGGCAGTGGATTCGCAAGTTTGGTACGCAATTGCGTGACAGGCGGGATCGACGTTTCGAACACCGTCCGGTGGTGATTCTGGGAAGGCGCTCGCCTGAAATGACGCTCGCCTATTTGACCTGTCTTATTGAAAATGTGACCGTGGTTCCTGTTTGTCCTACCACGCCGTTGGCGAGATTATCGACTATCGTCCGTAATTCGGGCGCGTCTCTCTGCATTTATACGGGAACGGATCAAGACCTTGCGGAGGCGCTGAATTTGCCTCTATTACGCGCTTCGCTGGATAAAGATTTATGTGACGCGGGCTTGCATCCGGAAATCCAGCCAGAATTCATACATCCCGAACAAGCCCGGTCACAACAAACAGACAGCAATCCTGCTTATATTCTGTATACATCAGGGTCAACCGGAGAACCCAAAGGCGTTGTCATTTCTCCTGTTGCACTGGCGAACTATGCGCTGGCAGCCAAAGGGGAATACGCTTCTGAGGCGTCGTTTAATGCACCTTTGTTTACTTCCTTTGGGTTCGATTTGACGCAGACAGCGATTCTGATCCCGGTTTTGTCGGGGGGGTTTATACAAGCCCACGAACAGGATATTCGCGATAACCCAGAACTACTGCGAACCCTTCTCTCCGATGAGGCATTGACGGGAGTTAAATGTACACCATCCCATCTCTCATTATTGATTGAACATAGCGCCCAGAGACGGAATCCGCTGACCTTTATTGTTGGCGGCGAAAACTTGTCCGTCGCTTTGGTAAACAGAGCGCTTGGTTTTTTTCCTGCGGGCAGCAGAGTGATCAATGAATATGGGCCGACGGAGGCAACGGTAGGGTGCTGTATTTATTTGATGAACGAAAGTTCGATAAGCGAATCTGATGAGAACGACAGAACGAGTGCCGTGATTGCGCCTATCGGTAAAGCGCTGGGGCAAGCGGAGATGTCGATAAGAGATGCTTGGGGGCAAAATATGCCCCGTGGATTTAAAGGAGAAATAGGGATCGGCGGTTCAGTGCTGGCGGATGGATATATCAACAACAGCGCGCAGACGGAGGCGCAGTTTGTGTGCAGCGCCGATGGGCAGCATCGTTGGTATCGCACTGGTGATCTGGGCTTGCAGGATGAACAGGGAATATTTTATTGCCTTGGGCGCATTGACGATGAATTCAAAGTGCGTGGTCATCGGATTCATCCTGCGGAAATTGAGAAAGCCGTGGCAGAAATACTGGCGGATCTTGGACGCGACGGCGATGACCGTCGGGAGTTGAAAGCGTTAAAACTGGCCATTGATGGATATGAAACGGTCGCTTTATGCAGCAGCCAATCTGTGCCATACGACAACTCTGCATTCCAGAAAAACCTGAAAAACAAAATCTCTGACGCTTGGCTGCCGGGTCTTTACTGTACCGTGCAGCCTTGGCCGATTAATGCCAATGGCAAGGTCGATATAGCGGCGCTCACCGCTGCCGCTAAAGCAACGCTGGCGGCAGCCGATCCTGCTCAGTTTCGTGCAACCGACAGGCAAGGTCAGACAGAACCGGAAGCCTACTCACTCCCGGCATGGCTGGATGCCGAATTTTTAAGGCCGATTTGGCCGAAAACCGTGGATCTGGCCGCCTCATTTTTGGCACAGGGGGGTGACTCGATCAAAGCGATCCGCCTTGTCGCCTTGCTCGCCAGACAAGGTATTCGAATCGGTGTAAGTGAACTGTTAACTTCAACCGCCTTAGGAACCGTGCTTGAAAGAGTCTGTGCGGAAAAACCGGAAGTTGCTGTGACCGACCCGGCTGTATCGGAAGAACCAGAAGCAAACTGGGTGAACTATTTACCCAGTGTTCGCTGGTTTCGGGAACATCACTTTAAATACGGTGAACGACTGCAACAGGGCGTGGTACTTGAGTTACCGCCCTCCATTTGCGCCGGGCGTATAAACACTGCGGTGGCAGCGGTAAAAGCAAGACATAAAATCTTCACGTTGAGATCGAACCGGAGTTTGAGTGAGTTTTATTTTTCGTCCTTGGAACCGGAACAACATAACGGCGATATGTTGTTGCAAGATCACGTATTGGCGCCAGACGAAAGCCTTGAGGACAGACTGCACAGATTGCAGGGAGAAGTTTGTCTGGAAAACCAGCCCAGTGTGCATGAAGTGGTATTGGCTCCGGTTGCGAACAAAAAATATCTGATCTGGGTTTGTCATCACCTTATCTGCGATGTCCATTCATGGATTTTCTTACTGGATGAATTGGATCAGGTGCTGAACGAATCGGCGGCTCAGCTTAACGTTGATAAAGCTAATGTTGATAAAGCCAGTGCTGCTGTTGAGCAGGGTGCATTCCTTTGGGGGAAATGGCTGCGGGATCACGTCTCTTATGCTGAACCTGCACCCCATGACGACACCTTTTATCAGCCGGCAGCCGTTCCCGTCACGCTGGCGCTGTCAGTTTCCGGCGAGGGCTTCCGGTTTATGGAACAACGCTACAAAGCTGGACGCACGCAGTTGATCGCCGCTGCTTTGCTGGAGATAGTGCAGGATAACGGCATGTTACCGGAGCAGCTTGCGGTGCTGTTTGAAAACCACGGGCGTTTATTCTCCGAAGCAGAAACACCTGCTGTCTGGCATGCAGCGATGGCAGATTCCGTCGGTTGGTTTACTGGCTTCAATCAACAGAATCTCCACGTTCCCCTAGACCATCAAAGTGGTTTTTTACCCGGTTTCTTTTTACGGACATTGAAATCACGCCAGTATGAAAATAGCTCAGACTGGAAAGAACAACTGGGATTGAATGGCGTGCGGACACGGCCGGTTATCTGCATCAACGATATTGGCTTCGGGCTGAGCGAACGCGGAACATGGCGCCATTTTAATCTGGTTGATTCCCTGTCGGGTGGTTTCCGGTATCCCGACGAAAAGAGTGTGGCTGATTTTGATGTGCTCATTCACGACGATCGCGAATCCAGTTCTGTTTTCGTTGAGTTGAGGTTGGGCATTCCCGGAGCTGGCGCCGATGATGCCAAACGCTACCTGATGCAATTAAACGAAAGACTATCAGTCTGGAACGATGCGTTACATCGCGCGCAAGTGGAACCTATGTTGATCCCGGCGGATTTCCCCCTTTGTCAGCTCTCACAATCGGAGCTCGATCTCATTATTAATGGAGCCTCAGCATGAGAACTGCTATCGACTCAGCGAAGACGGTATTTTTATTCCCCGGTGTGGGCGCACAGCAACCCGATATGTTTGCCGAATTCAGAGCCTATCCCGAATACCGAGCCTGTTTGGAAGAAGTATCGGATCTGTCTCAGGTTGATTTATACGATGCTATCCATGGCGAACGGCGCGACACTTTAAAACAAGTGCGCATTGCCCAATTGGCGCTCACGGCGACCACGGTCGCCATCGCGGGCATATTACGTAAGCACTGTGGACTTGTTCCTGAGTTCATGATGGGACACAGTCTGGGGCAGTATCCGGCTCTGTGCTCTGCGGGTTACCTTGATTTGGCGACGTTGACCAAAGTGGTGAACCTCCGCTCGGAAGTGGTGGAAGCCTGCGCCCGTCATTACGAGCAGGGCGACATGTGTTGGGTGTTGCACCTTCCTGCCGACGTTGTGGTGCAGGAAGTGGATAAAGCCAGAAAAGACGATGGCATAGAATTGTACGTATCTGCCATTGATGCGTTTGATCAGGTGACGGTTTCTGGCGTCATGGCTGACATTCGACGCTTCGCGCCGCGTATGGAAGCGCTGGGCGGGTTGCTTTATCCATTGAAAATCGGCGGCCCGTTTCATTCGCCTTTAATGATGGAAGCGCAAGAAAAATTGGCGGCATTGCTTGATTTCCTGCCTGACGCAGACAAGCAGGGGACGCTGATCTCCAGACTGGTCTGCAACGTCAGTGGCGCGGAATTACCGGCTGAGGATCTTAAGTCATCAATTTTACAGCATCTGACTTCTCCCGTGCAGTGGCTGCGGAGTTTACAGTATGTCGTACAGAATGGCGTCACCCGTTATTTAGAGATTTCACCAAAAACTGTATTGAGTTACCTGAATCAGCGCGCCGGATTGCCCATGCTGCCCTTGTGCGAACCCGCTGAAATTTTCACTTTCACTGTGGCATTAAGTACTGCAGAGAGCCGGCTGGAACGGTTTTTCAGTTACTGTCATTTCCATCTTTATAGCTCCAGATTGCCTGACATAAATGATGCGGCCGCAATTGTACAATTGCGTCAAATCAGGGATGCAGTAACACAAAAGATAAAAGGCTCACATCTGACCCGTGAGGAATGCGGCTTCCTCCATCAGCACACACAGCAATGGCTGAAAATTATCGAAGAAAAAGGGGGCACCTCTTTATTGGTAGAAAAGATGAAGTTGCAAAGCCTTTTTAATGCAATGGGGCGTTGAATATGATGCAGCCCAATTATATTGAAGAATTACTACAGGTGACGCCGCAGGCGAACGGCCTGCTGTTTCATGCGTTGAAAGATGGAAACAGTGCTTATCATATTGGCGTGGCATTCAGTCTGAAAGCGGACGTCAGTGAAGAAGTGATTCTTGATATCTGGTATCAGATACAGCAGTCACAACCCGCTCTGAGGGCGGTTTTTACCTGGGAAGGCATTCGTGTTCCCCATCAGGCGGTATACGCATTACCACGGATACCGCTTGAATATATCCGCGTTGACTCAACTACCCCGCAACCGTCGCTCGATTGGCTGGCACAATCGAAAGCGACGCCGTTTGAGTTGGATACGGAGGTGTTTCGGATCATTTGTTTCCACGATATTAACGCGGGGATCTTAAGAATTGCTTTCTCTTTTCACCATATTCTGATGGATGGTTGGAGTAGCTCGCTGCTGATTTCTCTCTGGCTACAGGGATTGCGTCAGCAAAAAATCGTTCCTCTGGCTGCACGGCTTTACTCGCAACAACTCTGGAAAGGGTTAAGCCAAGAAGAACTGCAACTCAGTCGTGAATACTGGCAGCGTATTTTCCAGCACCTGCCTGACGGAGAAACCTCGACGGTGACAAAACTGCTGGCCGAACCGTTGTTCCGTTCTGCCGGACATAGTGCAATCAAGCGAAAGCCGGGAGAAAAAATAGCCGGTGAAGAAATAGCAGATGCAAAAGCCATAGCGCACCGTATATGGGATAAAGAACGTAAAGCGGCGATAGAATTGCTTTGTCGCCGTGCGGGTGTGACTCCGGCCAGTTTTGTCTATCTGTGCTGGGCGCTGGTGCTGGCTAAGTTTACCTTCCAAAAAACCGTCACGTTCGGTTGTACATTTTCCGGCAGGGGAGCGGCGTTGACACAAAACGTCGACCGCCAACCTTTGGGACTGTTTACGAATACGGTGCCGCTGATCCTGACGCTCGACGGAAAATGGCGTCTGGAGGTGGCATTACGCGCCATTTTTCAAGCGCTGCAACAGACTCATCAACATGAAAAAACGCCCCCCCTGTTGATAAGAGAAGAGACGGGGATACGTGACGAACTCTATGACTCTATTGTCGTTTTCGATAACTACCCGATCGATGCCAAGTTACAGGACGCCGGTTGTGGTGCGTTTCTGACGGATCTGCACAGTGAAGAGACGACGCATTTTGGTTTGACTCTGACGGTTTCCGGTGTGGATCAATGGAAAGTTGAGTTAAGTGCGGGGGAAACTTTTGAGGGTGATCCTGATGCGGTGAATAGGGTGTTTTACGCGTTTGAATCTTTGGTGGCAGATTTGGTTAAAAGGTCTGCGGATGTACGGGTTGAAGATCTGGTGTTAAAACTCAACCCAGACGGCGCTGAAGAAGCCGCTTTGGTCATGGGAGAACACAATGCGCAAACGCCGGATATCAATGCTTTGCTGCTGCGCATTTATCAGCGCCTTAATCAGTCACCCCAAGCAATAAGCCTGATCGAAGATCGGCATCAGATCAGTAATCGCGAGCTGCTACGGGGCGTTTTTGTCTTGCAGGAACGGTTACGGGGATCGGGATTCGTTCCCGGCGATAGAGTGGCTGTCCATCTCGAAAAGGGGCGGTTATCCACCCAAGCGATACTGGCGATATTGTTCAGTGGCGGCAGTTACTTTTATGTAAACCCGAAAGATCCACCGCAACGCAAAAAAAGTCTGCTGGCGTTGGCGAATTGCAGCATTGTCTTATGTGATGCTTCTTTGTACGGGGAACTTGATGCTGACATCGGGCATCACTTGCTGCTGAATATCGAAACAGAGACAACATGGCTGGAGTCTACTGGCGAACCGACGTTATGGCGCAATCGGCGGCCTGAAGATGAGTTTTACTTCATCTTTACCTCAGGAACGACCGGAGCGCCTAAAGGCATCTCTATCCGTAATGAATCAGTGGCAAACCTGCTGGATTGGTTTATCCGGGAAACCCACCTTACGCCTGCGGATCGGGTACTAGGGCTGACTGACCTGAATTTCGATCCCAGCGTCGAAGATCTGTTTGGTAGCCTTGTGGCCGGAGCCACGTTGATTTATCCGTCACCCAATGTATTGCTGGAGCGACAGACGTTTATCGATCTGCTGCGGGATGAATCCATCACGCTGATTAACTTTATTCCGGGCGCTATTGCCCAGCTCATTCAGGGTGCTCCTTTTTTCCCGGCTATGCGGTTGTGGATATTCGGCGGGGAAGAATTACCTCAATGGCTCAGGGATGATTTGCTGCGGCAGGGCTACGCTGTCAGCAATCATTATGGCCCCAGTGAGACGACGGTGGACTGCCTGACTGCCAGACAATCTCTCGCTGCGGAAATTTCCATCGGCTGGCCGATTCAAAACGTCGTCGCCTACTGCGCGGACATCTTCGGTAAACCTTTGCCTGCGGGGATACGGGGCGAGCTTTGGGTTGGGGGACGGGCGGTGGCTCACGGTTACGGCACCAATCCGGTTGAATCCGATAAATACTTTGTCAAATACAGTAAGCAGATTTTTTATCGCACAGGTGACGCGGTCACTTTTTCTCATGGGGCAGGTTTTAAGTATCTGGGACGAATTGACGATCAAGTGAAAGTGAACGGTGTTCGCATTGAACCGCGTGAACTGGAACGTGCTGTTGAGGTATTGGAGGGAGTTAAGGCTTGTTGTCTGTTATCCGCGACGGGGCGGGAAGGAAAGCGGCAATGGCGTCTTTTCGTCGATAGCCGCGAACCGCCTGCCATTCTGGAGCTCCGTGTGCGGGAACATATCCGTCAGCATTTTCCAGCGTCGTGGCTCCCTGCCCTTATTGTGGTGGTAGACGGTTTTGAACGCACCATCACCGGTAAGATCGATCGTCAGCGACTGCTGGAGTGCGAGACTCAGCGACGGCAAACGCAAACTGCTACGGATCATGTGCCGTTGACCGATTCTGTCGAAGCGAAAGTACAGGCTATCTGGAGCGCGGTTCTGGAACACCCGGTGGTTGATGCAAACGTGAATTTCTTTGATGCAGGTGGTGATTCAATAAAAATAATCGCGCTGCAATCCCAAATGCAGCAGGCGTTCAACCAGAAAATCGGCGTCGCCGTCTTATTCGAACACCCAACCATCACTACCTTCGCAAACTGGATCAAACAGAGCAACTTGTCTTCCGAAAATGCGGAAGCCGAGGTGATGCTACCTGATTCTGGCAAGCAACTATCCCAAGAAAATACTCTGTCGTCGGCTCGCTCAGGTAAAAACAGACTGGCGGACAGGCGGCGTAAAGTGAAAGGAAGTTCAGTATCATGAAGCGTGAATATACGGGTAGTGAAGTCGCTATTATTGGCATTTCTTGCCGATTTCCCCAAAGTCCCGACTGGCAAAGTTTTTGGCGCAATCTATTGGCGGGACACGAACTTGTGTCATTTTTCTCGCGGGAAGAACTCTTAGCTGCCGGTGCGCCGTCTGAGATTATCGATCTCCCCAACTACGTCCCTGCCAAAGCCTCCCTTGAGAATGCGGAGTGTTTTGATTATGAGTTTTTCGGCTACTCACAGCGGGAAGCGCGGAAAATGGACCCGCAACTGCGGGTGTTGCATGAAGTCAGTTTCAACGCCTTTCTGGACGCGGGTTTGCCTGTTGGTGAGTCGATGTTAAAGGCGGGTGTGTTTATCGGTTCCACATTGAATCTGGCACGACTGGAGCAATTTGCGGGAGCCAGTCAGGATATCTCAGAAATGTTCGATGTCGGCAACTATAACGATCCGGCTTCGTTCGCAGCGCAAATCGCTTATCGTATGAAATTGAATGGCCCTGCGGTGCACGTACAATCCGCCTGTTCGACGTCATTATCCGCTGTCCATCTGGCTTGCAAGGCTCTTTTAGCGGGTGAGTGCGAAATGGCGCTGGCGGGTGGCGCATGTATCACTGATCCGGTGGCAGGCGGTTATTTACATCAGGATGGGATGATCCTGTCGCCGGACGGGCACTGCAAAACGTTCTCTGATGACGGGAAAGGGACGGTGAACGGTAACGGCGTGGCAGTCGTGTTGTTAAAATTGCTGGAAGACGCGCTCGCGGACGGTGACCCCATTCATGCCGTTATCGTCGAATCTGGCATGAACAATGACGGCGATAGAAAAGTGAGCTTTGAGGCTCCCAGTGTGCAGGGGCAGGCAGAAGTTATCTCACAAGTCTATCGGCTGGCGGATATTCCGTTTTCGAGTCTGGGCATGATCGAGGCACACGGCACCGCTACTGTCCTTGGCGATCCGATAGAAATTCAGGCGCTGAATAATGTTGCGCGGGAACTGCTCTCTCCGGACGAACTGCAACAATTCCGCTGCGCCGTGGGGAGCGTCAAATCCAACATGGGGCATCTGGATGCCGCCGCCGGTATTGCCGGGCTGATAAAAGCCGCTTTGAGCGTCCGTTTTGGTAAGATTCCGCCTTCGTTACATTTCAATAAACCCAATCCACATCTGGATCTGGACAATACGCCCTTCTGGGTGCCGACTCAAGCCACCGACTGGCCGGCAAAGCAGGCGATTCGACGCGCTGGCGTCAGCTCATTCGGTATCGGTGGAACCAATGTTCATGTCTTGCTTGAACAGCCGCCGGAAACCGTCAGTGAAGAAGCCTCTCACAGGGTACCCGCGCAAATACTGCCGCTCTCGGCCAAATCTCCCAGTGCGTTGGCGCGATTGGCAGAGTCTTATTCCATCCATCTCAGCCTGATTAATCAGGGATTAGTCGAAGAAGAAGCATCAAACCTTGAAGTGATCGCCCGGCAGTTACAGGAAAACCGAACCGAATATCCTTGTCGCGCCGCTTTTGTTGCCAACCATCGCGATAACTGGCAACAGCAGCTTGATAACTGGACGCTGATGGAGGGCGCTTATGCACCGATGGCAGAGTTAGTCTGGTTGTTTCCGGGGCAAGGTTCGCAATCGCCGGAAATGGGCCTGCGTTTGGCGGCTGAATATCCGGAGTTCGGTGACATTTATCTGGGGCTGCTGGATAAAGCCGCGGCACTGTTATCCGTTCAAAAAGCGGCATTGATTGATCAACAGACATTAATTGACAGTATTAGGCGACCTGAACAACTGTCAACCCTTTATCTCCAGCCCATTTTATATGCGGTTCAGGCAGCGTTGGGTGTTTGGCTACAGAAACTAGGCTGTAAACCTACGGCCTTGTTAGGGTTTAGTCTGGGAGAATTCGCTGCGGCAGCTATCGCCGGTGTGTTCAGCATCGAAGAAGGAATGGAGCTGGTTGTTGCACGGGCAGGGCTGATGGATTCCATGCCAAAAGGCGCGGTCTTTGCAGCCAGCCGCAAGCATAGCAAGGAAGACTTTGACGGTGATTTTCCGGCGATGCTTTGGCGTATATCCGAACTCAGCCCGGGAACGTGGACACTGGCGACAGGGGAGGGATTGGTCGCAGACGCAGAGACCTGGCTGACGCAGCACGGCTTTGCTTTCAAGCGGGTGGCGGTTTCTCACGCCTTCCATACACCGATGATTGAGCCAGCGGCGAAAGCGTTTGGTGACCTGCTGAAAAGTTATGATCTGCAACCCGCGCAGTGTGCTATCTATTCAACCGCTTTGGGGCGGAAAATTGAAGCGGATGAGATGTGCGACCCGCAATATTGGATCAATCAAATGCTGTCCCCTGTGCAATTGGGTGCTGCTTTAAAGCAGGTGGCTCAGGAGCATCCCGAGTCACTCTTCGCGCAAATAGGGGTTGGCATGGATTTGTTGCAGCACACGCGTAAATGGCTGCATCTGAATGGGGAGAGATGGGTTCCGACTTTAGGCACGGGCGGCGCGGATCACGAGATAAATTCAACGTTGCAATTCATTGCCAAGGTCTGGATACAGGGCGGTGGCATTGATTGGAGCAGAATTCATCCGCAGACATCCATCGAACGTACCATAACGAAAACGCACCTGCCCGGTCACGCTTTTGAACGTCGGGTTTGTCTGCCACAAGCGAGTACAAAAGCGGCTCAGACAATTTCATCTCTGTTTTTCGGTTCGCATTATTACGGGCTGGAGTGGGAAAAAATCAACTCATCCACGCCGGAGAACGCCGCCCAATCAGGGGACACGCCGACAACCTGGATAATTTGCCCACAGGTTCAGGAAAGAGAACGTCGTCTGGCTGAGGCGCTGGAACTGAATAACCGTCAACTGACGTTTATTGAGAGTGCGAACTGGCGGGGCAGCGACGCCAACCTTTATGCTGAGCTGGAAGGCTGGCTGTTGCAGCAAGGGCTGGCAGTGTCCGCCGCGATGGATATTATTGTTACCGGATTGCTGGATGATCTGGATGCACGGCAGGCGCAGTTCTGGGCGTTCTGGCTGCCAACTGTTCTGGCGAGATGGAGCGCAACTCAACGTTTTGCACCGAAAATACGGCTGTTCTTCCCCACAACCGAAATGGCGGCATGGAGTGGTTCGGAGACGCTGAATGCAGAAAAAAACCAGCTTCTGGGGCCGTTGCTGATCCTGCCGGAAGAATACCCCAACATTACTGCCCTCTGTGTGGATCTGGAGAATTCGGAAGTAGAGAACGTTGCCCGTGGATTACAACCTTGGATAAATCAGGACTGGCATGGCGGTCAATTCTATTGTTTCCGCCAGAACGATTTTTGGCAACGGCGGGTAACGTCGCAAGTGCAAAAACAAGCTTTGACGCACCCACTGCCGGACATCAGCCGAAATAGTTGGGTGCTTGTTACTGGCGCCAATGGCGGCATGGGCGCGGCTATCGCCGAACATTTAGCGCAGGTTTATCATTGTAATCTCTTATTGTTGGTGCGGAAATCCCTGCCGAAAAAGCGGGATTGGCCGATGGAGATTGAAAGCAACGGTTCCCACGCGAAATTTTTGCGCTGGGTGCTGAACCTTGAAGCCAAGGGAAGCCGGGTAGAGTTGTTGCAGGCGGATTTGGGCGATGACGAATCTCTGGCGCAAGCTTTTGCCCCCGTATTCCAATTGGCTGCGCGGGGAGAGGGGATCGATTACGTATTCCATACCGCTGGGCGCGGAGAGGGCGCCATGTTGCAAATGCGTTCTGAGGCAGAATCGATTGCAACGCTGGCGCCCAAGGTGGCGGGAACCCGCTTCCTCAGCGATAACCTGAGTAGATTTGGCAATCCGGCGCTGTTGTTGTTTTCCAGTCTGGGTAATTTGCTGCCCAAGGAAAAGATCGGTCAAATCGCTTATGTTGCCGCCAATGCCTGTCTGGAAGCCTACGCGGATCAGATCCGCAACAAAGGCGGCAAAGCGCTGGCTATTGCCTGGGATGATTGGGCTGAATCAGGCATGGCAACCCGCTCCGCGCAGCAATTAGATCGTGCGCTTAAAAATCCGGTACAGGACACGATATCCGACGCCCCAATCTGGCGGCATCGGTTGTGCGCCAAGAATGATTGGTGGCTTGATGAGCACCGTATCGATGCAGCGACTGCTGTGATGCCCGCCATGGGAATGGTAGTTCTGGTACATCGCGCGTTGATTGAGTGGCAAGCGGTGGCGGCAGAGGCATTCTCATTACAGGAGATCGCCATTGAGAGGCCGTTGGTGGTGGCTAACGACGCGGAGCTTGATGTCGCAGTGATCTTTGCGGACGACTTGAACGCCTTTGAGTTATTTTCCGGCAATGGCAAGTTTTCCCCTGAAACCTGGCTTAAACATGCCAGCGGTAAAATTAAATACCGTGACGGTCATACTGCACTTTCTGGCGAAACCGTTTCCTTAAAAACCCTTCCTTCCCAGCCGCCGCTCCTGAACCTGTTTAGCGCCAAAGATAACATCGGCGTCAGCCCGAAAGGGGCGCTGACATTCGGTCCCCGCTGGCAAAATGTGATCGCGGTTGATCAGACCGGAATCAATGAAGTGTTGAATCTGTTACAGCTTCCCATTACCTATCGGGGTGAAGCAGAAGCCTCCGGTCTTCACGTCGCGTTGTTGGACACGGCGACCCTCATTGCCTCTCCGGAGCATGAAGATGGACAGTTTGCCCCCATCTCAATAGGGGCTTTCACTCAATTCGCGCCCATGTGCGACAGAGTGAAAAGCCACGTCCAAATTCAGGATCTGGGTGCCAACAAGTTATTGCAGGTGAATATTTATTCTGAGGAAGACAATCTGTTAGTGGCAATCAGTGATTTGTTGCTGGTTGATGCATCCGCTGCTTTGCAACACACCGTCATGCGCTTGAATGCCAGAGACGCAGGAAGCGTCGATTTTTCTTTTAGCTCACAATCTGAAACACGCAAAGAGCCTGGCCCGCTGGATGTGGAAATTCAGGTTAAGGCGGCGGGACTGAATTTTAAGGACGTGTTGATTGCGCTCGGCGTATTGCCGGCCCCTGCCGACCCGACCATGACTTTTGGCCAGGAGGCGGCAGGTATTGTCACCCGCGTTGGGCGGCAGGTTAACGGTATTCGCGTTGGTGATCGCGTGATGTGTGCGGGACATAGCTGCCTGGCTGAACACGTTATTATGCCGCAGCGCGTTGTCGCACCTATTCCACGGACACTTGGCTTTCAACAGGCCGCGGGGGTTCCGGTAGCTTTCACCACCGCTTGGATTGCCTTGAAGCACGCGGCCAATCTGAAAAAGGGTGAACGTATCCTGATCCATTCCGCGGCGGGGGGTGTCGGCATGGCGGCGATGCAGATTGCCCTGTATTTAGGCGCGGAAGTTTGGGTGACAGTGGGCAGCGAAGAAAAACGCCGATTGCTCAGAGAAATGGGTGCACAAGGCGCAGCAAATTCCAGAACGCGAGAGTTCGGTGATATTTTCCGCCGTGAGCTGGGAGATCGGCCTTTTGATGTGATCCTCAATGCGCTGGCAGGAGAATTGCTGGAAGAAAGTCTCTCTTTATTGGCGCCGCAAGGCCGATTTCTGGAGCTTGGCTTACGGGATATCCTGCAAAACTGGCAACTGGGACTGTCTATTTTTGCGGAAGGCGGCAGCTTCCACGCCGTGCAGGCGGGTGCCGAACATCCCGCTTATCAGGAGGCTTGGGCTGAGGTTGCCGCACTGTTGGAGGACGAGGTACTTAAGCCTTTGCCGACAAAAGTTTATCCCGCCAAAGAGATCACTGAGGCATTTCAGTTCATGGCTCAGGGGCGACATATCGGCAAGATTGTCATCGCGATGGAAGAACGCGGCAAAGCACTTAGCTTCGTAGAAAAGCTGAAAGCAGAGGGATTATCCAATTTAGAAGGAACGCAGATAGCCGTGGCGATGGCGGCGCTTGTCGGTCAAACCAAATTGCCTTATGTCGCTGTTTCTAAACTTCCCATCGGCTCAGTTTTAGAAAAGCAACGGCATACTCAGCAGATGTTATTCAGTTCTGGCTCAACGCGGAATGCGCCAGCCGCCGTCGATGGAGACGCAGACGGATCGCTTAAGGGCGCAAATGCGGACGATTTATTGCAGGCTATGCGCACTATTCTGGAAGGATTTCTCGGTGTTGACGGTCTGGACGTGGACGCCAGTTTCTTCTCCTTGGGGGCAACTTCGCTGGATCTTATTCAATTCGCCAAAAGACTGGAGCAACGGCTGGAGCGGGATATACCGGTAGCGCTGCTGTTTAAGGCCGCCTCTTTGCGGGAATTGAGCAAAGAGCTGGCACCGGAGCAATCCGTTGCAGAAGAACCGCAGATGCCGCAACAAGGGCTGGGAGATAAACGGCGCACGTTGCAGGCTCGTCGCAAATTACGCGGCGTTGTGTCCGGTGAGGATATGCCCGGTCAGGGGAGTGAAGACAATGAGTAACTCTGGATTGATCCGGATAGGCATTTTTTTAGTCGCTATCTATCTCGCGCTGGTGGGCAGCGTGTTCGCTGACACGATCGATCAGAAACAGGTTATCAGCCAGAAGCAAGATCCTGATCTGGAGCAGATAGTCGGTGAGCTGAGTCGTCGTTGGGATGTTGCGCAAGTTCCCACTGGCGGACTGAGTGTCATCGTCGGCGATAAAGTCCGTACATGGCGACTGGGCAAGGAGGAGGCAGGTACATTCGAACTCGCCTCCAGCTCCAAAGCCTTTACTGGGTTGCTGATTGCGTTGCTGGAGCAGGAAGGTGTACTCAATCGGCAGGATGCGATTACGCAATGGATACCCGAGCTGGCGGAGCGTCCGGAAATGGGCTACTCCGCCGTGCTACTTAAAAACCTGTTGTTCCATACCAGCGGTATTTCAGGCGATACGATAGACTTGCTGCGACCCTATGATGAGTCTGATGCTTTAGCTAAACTGCCGGTATTGCTGAAGGAGATCCCGCTGGCCTATCCCGTCGGCGCCAAAGAGGAGTATGCCACGCTGAATTACAGCCTGTTGGGTTTGGCGGCTGAACGGGCGACGGGAAAATCGTTTGCGACCCTGATGCGGGAAAAAATCTTTTTGCCTTTGGGAATGAAAAATACAACTGTGGAGGGCGATTTGCCGGCGGAGGGGAGTACCGCTGAATCTGCGCGCATTCCGGGATATAAAATCAGTTTTACCACCGCACAGCCGTATGATGCGCCCCGTTATCTGCAAAATACACCCGCAGGTTATGTGCTCAGTACTCCGCAGGATATGGCTATTTGGTTGAAGTTCTTACTGCATCAGCAACCCTTGGCTAGCGACAAGGGTAATGGCGATGAAAAGCTGTCTGCATTATATGCGGCGCTGGAGCAGGCAAAACGTCCTCACGGTGGCAATGGCGATGCGGGGTACGCTTATGGTTGGGATGTGAAAACTGACGTAACCACAAGCTGGAGCCATCCGGGTCAGAATCCCAATGCCACAGCCTATGTTGCGTTTGATCCGAAGGCTGGCGTGGGTGTTTCCCTGTTAGGTAACAGCAACAGCCCTCAGGTGATTCAATTGGGGCAGGCGATATTCGAACACCTGCGTGGTGCTTCTCCGGCAGGTTTGCCGGAAAATTTCCCCACTGATGATCAGGACTGGCTCTCCACGGTAGTGGCTGTGATTTTCTGGCTCGGTGGGGCGCTGCTTTTAGTGGCGGTCATGTATAAAAGGGGGAACAAGGATAAAGGCGGTCGCGATGAGCCGGTTCCCGATAGAGCAAGTGCTTTGGCGAGCCGGGTGGAGACGGCGATAATACAAGAAAGTTTTGTCCGATCCGCAGAAAGCACTGCGGGAAAACCGGTCTGGCGCTCTTTTCTCAGTCGGCTCCTCGTGCAGAATGTCGTTCTTGTGTCCGTGCTGGCGATTACACCGCCGCTATTGTCGGGCTTAAGCTGGGCAAATCTACTGGTTTGGGGGCCGTTAAGCCTGCCCATTGCTGTCGTAGGGTTGTTGTTCTTCGTCAACGCTATCAGTCTGTTCTTTTTTCTGGTGACCCAGCGCAGCGACAGATATACCAGTAAGACTTTTTCCTCTTTGATGATTGCTAAAATCGTCGGTCTGACGGTCATTTCCGGACTGCTCAATTCCGCATTGGTTTTATTCATCATTCAGGCTATCGATAGCCCATCTACGTATTTGCTGTACAGCGCTGTGCTGCTGTTTAGCTGCATCTACTTCTACATTTCCACCCGTAAAGCGGCTGAACAACAGATCATGCGCTTTGGGCATTCTTTTGTGCAGGGCTGGCGGATGGAGATCATCCGGAAACTGCTGGCGTCGGATTACAAAAACATCGAACAGCTATCTTCGGGGAAAATACAGTCCGTCGTTGGGGAGAATTCGCAAGAATTAGCGAAAAGCGTTCTGGCTTTCGTGCCTTTCTTCGCCAATTTGTTGACGATTATCTTTTTATTCACCTACTTGATGGTGTTCAAGTCGCCTGTAGCCACTTCTGTCCTGTTGGCCTGCGCTTTGCCCATGATCGTGCTCTATTACTGCATTTCTGAACGAGCCAATCGCATTATGCCTCAAGCATTAAGCATCCGTAGCGAGTTTATGGATACCGTGGAAGATTTGCAGAAAGGTTATAAAGGACTGCGGCGTGAAGCGGTAAAACATAGCTTCTATCGTCATGCGCTGGCTGTGTCGGATCGTTTTAAAGCGTTGAGAATTCAGTACGATATCGGTTTTTTAAATGCATTCTTTATCGGCGAGTCATTGCTCACCATTTTACTGGTTGCGGTGGCGTTGATGTTTCCGCTCCTGATCCCTCATTTTGACGGTAATGTGTCGAAAGAATATCTGATCATTCTGCTGTACCTCATCGGGCCGCTTAACGCGGTGATGTCGGCCATGCCTGAACTTATCAGACTGAAAAGCCTGATGAATAATATGGTGATGTTCAGTCAGTCAATTCAGGCCGACTCTCCTGCCGAGACGAAGCCGAAAATTCAGGACGTGAAGACGCTTGAACTGTCTGCGGTGCATTTTCACTATCCGGCCACGGGAGGAGAATGTTTCGGTGTAGGGCCAATTTCATTGAAAGCGGAAAGTGGAAAAAGCTATTTTCTGACCGGTGGCAATGGTTCCGGTAAAAGTACGCTGGCTATGATTCTGGCAGGCTTGTACGTCCCTGCCCAAGGCATGATAAGGATAAATGGTGAAGAGGCTTCCCAGCGTCAACTGTTGGAACACACGCGGGCAATCTTCAGCGATAACTGGTTATTTAAACGGGTTTATGACCCCGCACTATTGCCGTTGCGGGAGGCTGTCAACCAGAACATCGCGCTGTTGGGATTGACGCAAAAAGCCACGCTTCTGAGTGATGGTGATTTCGACAACATCAAATTATCAACGGGTCAACGCAAGCGTCTTTCTTTGGCCATGCTGTTGGCTGACCCCAGCCCTCTGGTCGTTCTGGACGAATGGGCGGCGGATCAGGACCCTCGTTCTAAGGCCCGATTTTACAAGGAATGGCTTCCTATGTTGAAAGCCCAGAATCGTATCGTGTTTGTCGTGACCCATGATGACGAATATTTTTCGGAAGCAGATGTCCTGATCACAATGAAAAACGGTCAGCTCATTGAGTTAAAGGAAGAGAGTTATGCTTAATCAGTTACTGTCAGAAAATCATTCTGATCATTCCAACCAGAGCCGGGCGCCAGAGGACACTATCCTGAATTGTTGCATTCATGAACTGTTTGAGCGGCAGGTAGAAAAAACACCGGATGCGGTTGCCGTTCGATTCGGGGAGCAGTCACTCTCTTATGCAGAATTAAACCGCAGGGCGAACAGGCTGGCCCGATTCCTCAGAGACGATTTGCACGTTGGCCCGGATACTTTGGTAGGCGTGTGCGTAGAGCGCAGCATGGAAATGGTGGTTGCGCTGATGGCGGTACTGAAAGCCGGAGGAGCCTACGTACCTCTTGACCCTCACTATCCTGCTGAAAGGCTCGACTACATGCTGCATGACGCTGCCCCCCGTGCTTTGTTGTCTCACGGTGCGGTGCCGGCTGTCGTTCGCGCGCTGCTGGATCAATACGCGATGAGCACAAATGTCAGCGTGATCGATTTGGAGGCCGATGTCTCGCAGTGGTCCGGGCAAAACAGTGATGATTTGCATCCGGCGGATAACGGGCTGACTTCTTCCCATCTGGCGTATGTTATCTATACTTCTGGCTCAACCGGGCGGCCAAAGGGCGTGATGAACCAGCACGTTGGCGTCGTCAATCGTTTGGTATGGATGCAAAAGGCGTACCGGCTGAATGCGAATGATGTCGTTCTGCAAAAAACACCCTTCAGTTTCGATGTATCCGTTTGGGAGTTTTTCTGGCCCCTGATGTACGGTGCTCGTCTGGTGGTGGCAAAACCCGAAGGACATAAAGATCCGGCTTATCTGAGTGCCTTAATCCAAGCGCACCGGATAACTACCCTGCATTTTGTACCGTCAATGTTATCCGCCTTTTTGGATCAGGCTCCGTCAGAAGTGGGCGATTGCCTGCAACGCGTGTTTTGCAGCGGTGAAGCACTGCCGGCGCGCAGTGTGCATCGGTTTCGGGAGCGTTTTGCCAAGGTCGAATTACATAACCTGTATGGGCCGACCGAAGCGGCCATTGACGTCACCGCCTGGAATTGCTGCCTTGATGAAACGGATGGCTTGATCCCGGAAAATGTGATCCCGATAGGTAAACCGATTGATAACATTCAGCTTTATATCCTCAATGCTTACGGCCAGCCGTGCCCGGTCGGTGTGGCGGGTGAACTTCACATCGCCGGTGTGGGCGTGGCACGCGGCTATCTGAATCAGCCCGAACTGACAGCGGAAAAATTCATCAAAAATCCCTTTAGTCCGGCATTAAATGGCGTGATGTACCGAACGGGGGATCTGGCTCGGTATTTACCCGGCGGCGACATTGAATATCTGGGACGTAATGACTTTCAGGTCAAGTTACGTGGCTTCCGTATTGAGCTGGGTGAAATTGAAGCACGTCTGATGAAGCATCCGGCCGTACGCGATGCCGTTGTGTTGGCGCAGGGCGAGAGTGCGGAAGATAAACGCCTAGTTGGCTTTGTCATTGTCGCGGAACGCGCCTTACAGCGCCAGTCCAGGGAGAGCGTGAAAGAGAGTATTCAACGGCTTATCAACGATGCGGTGCCCGATTACATGAGGCTTGCCGCTATCGTCATCGTCAGCGGTTTTCCTTTATCCGCCAGCGGTAAAATTGACCGCAAGTCCTTCCCGGTGGTCACTTTTGATGAACTCACGGCACAAGACGTTGAACCGCCGAAAAATGCGTTGGAGCAAACCTTGGTTGAGGTGTGGAGTGAGTTGCTCGGCGTTAAAAACATCGGCAGAAACTCACACTTTTTTAACCTGGGCGGCCATTCGCTGCTGACCCTGAAAATGGTGCTGGCGCTGCGTTGTCGTGGACTCTTTGTAGATGGCTACACGCTGTATCAGTATCCCGTATTGTCCGAACTGGCGACACAGTTGCAGGTGTCCGATCCACAGGAAACCCGCTCTGACATGGCGGAACGCTCTATGGTGGAAGCGTCCGCCTGGGCGCAACTCAGCCAAAAAGAAATCGACGCTCTGATTACCGCTATCCCCGGAGGTCTCGCCAATATCCAAGATATTTATCCTTTGGGGGCGTTGCAGCAGGGGATGATCTATCACTATCTGACGAATTTGGCGGGAGATCCCTATGTGCTTTGGCAGGTCGTCCGTTTCCGTAATGCAGACTTGCTGCACGCTTATGTTGACGCCCTACGCGGCACAATTGCCCGTCACGATGCGTTTCGGGTCAGCGTCCATCATGAAGGACTTAGCCAGCCGGTGCAGGTGGTTTGGCGGGACGCTGAATTGACGGTGGAAGAGCTGAAACCTACGATGGATTGCGATGATCCGTTGGTCATCTTGAAACAGCATTGCGATCCCGCCATGCTGCGTTTTGATATCACTAAAGCACCTTTGCAGCGTTGTCTTTATTGCTATGACCCGAAACGGGACGAATGGGTATTGCTGCATTTGATCCATCATATGACGGTGGATCACACGACGGTAGAAAAGATGCAGCAGGAAATAGAAGCGCAACTGCGTTCAGAACCGCCTGCTCTGATTGCGCCCATATCGTTTAGGCAGGTGAACGCAGGTCTTTTCTGCGCAACTGGCGCGGAAGAGCAAAAAGCATTTTTTGACGCTATGTTACGGGATTATGAACCGACTCCAGCACCGTTTGGTGCCGGTGAATACTTAGGGGGCAACGCGGTGGTGGTAGAAGCTTGGCGACCGCTGCAAGAACGGTTGTGCAGCCAGATACGCCAACAAGCCAAAGCACACGGTGTCAGTGCTGCCGCAGTTTTTCATCTGGCTTGGGCGAAAGTGATCGCCTGCCTGACCGGATGCAACGATGTCGTCTTCGGTACTGTCTTACTGGGGCGCATGTTTGCAGGTGAAAACGCTGAAAACATCATGGGGCCGTTTATCAATACGCTGCCGATCCGGGTACGTCTGGATAATCTTGCTGTTTTTGAGTGTCTCTGGAATGCTCAGGATACTCTGACGCAGCTGGTCAGGCATGAACAGGCGTCATTGGCGCTGGCACAGAAATCAGTACAGACATCGGGAACAGCGCCTCTGTTCACTTCATTGCTGAATTATCGTCACAGTGAAGTGCGCAACATTCCTTCGGCAGATCCTTTTCAGGCAATGAATCCTTCCTCCGTCAATGGAGTCAGTTATTCCGGCAGTATGGAGAGAACCCATTATCCGGTTTCCGTCAATATTGATGATTTCACCAACGATTTTGTTATTAATGCACAGGTCGAACAGGGGCTTAATCCTGAACTTATCTGTGACTACTTGCAGACAGCGTTACAGGAAATTGTCACCGCGCTGGAAAGTGCACCAGAGAGAAGAATGGGTCGGATTCATGTCTTGCCGGTGCAGGAAAAAGATAAATTGCTGTGGCAATGGAATCAGACCGAATCTGATTTTCCCCGACAGGTTTGCCTGCATACCCTGATTGAGGAGCAGGCGCGTCGGACGCCGGATGCCATTGCGGTGGTATTCGAAGACCAAGTGCTGAGTTATGCGCAATTGAACCAGAAAGCGAACCAACTGGCCCGATTCCTCAGAGACGATTTGCACGTTGGCCCGGATACTTTGGTAGGCGTGTGCGTAGAGCGCAGCATAGAAATGGTGGTTGCGCTGCTGGCGGTACTGAAAGCCGGAGGAGCCTACATACCTCTTGACCCTCACTATCCTGCTGAAAGGCTCGACTACATGCTGCATGACTCTGCCCCCCGTGCTTTGTTGTCTCACGGTGCGGTGCCGGTTGTCGTTCGCGCGCTGCTGGATCAATACGTGATGAGCACAAATGTCAGCGTGATCGATTTGGAGGCCGATGTCTCGCAGTGGTCCGGGCAAAACAGTGATGATTTGCATCCGGCGGATAACGGGCTGACTTCTTCCCATCTGGCGTATGTTATCTATACTTCTGGCTCAACCGGGCGGCCAAAGGGCGTGATGAACCAGCACGTTGGCGTCGTCAATCGTTTGGTATGGATGCAAAAGGCGTACCGGCTGAATGCGAATGATGTCGTTCTGCAAAAAACACCCTTCAGTTTCGATGTATCCGTTTGGGAGTTTTTCTGGCCCCTGATGTACGGTGCTCGTCTGGTGGTGGCAAAACCCGAAGGACATAAAGATCCGGCTTATCTGAGTGCCTTAATCCAAGCGCACCGGATAACTACCCTGCATTTTGTACCGTCAATGTTATCCGCCTTTTTGGATCAGGCTCCGTCAGAAGTGGGCGATTGCCTGCAACGCGTGTTTTGCAGCGGTGAAGCACTGCCGGCGCGCAGTGTGCATCGGTTTCGGGAGCGTTTTGCCAAGGTCGAATTACATAACCTGTATGGGCCGACCGAAGCGGCCATTGACGTCACCGCCTGGAATTGCTGCCTTGATGAAACGGATGGCTTGATCCCGGAAAATGTGATCCCGATAGGTAAACCGATTGATAACATTCAGCTTTATATCCTCAATGCTTACGGCCAGCCGTGCCCGGTCGGTGTGGCGGGTGAACTTCACATCGCCGGTGTGGGCGTGGCACGCGGCTATCTGAATCAGCCCGAACTGACAGCGGAAAAATTCATCAAAAATCCCTTTAGTCCGGCATTAAATGGCGTGATGTACCGAACGGGGGATCTGGCTCGGTATTTACCCGGCGGCGACATTGAATATCTGGGACGTAATGACTTTCAGGTCAAGTTACGTGGCTTCCGTATTGAGTTGGGTGAAGTGGAAGCGGCGTTGTTATCGCACGACAGCGTGAAAGAGTGTGTGGTGCTAGTGCGTGAGGATATGCCGGGCGATGCTCGTCTGGTTGCTTATGTCACCCCTGCTTCCGGCTACGCCGATCAGGTTCCAGAGGAGCGGAATCAGACGCTGAGAGCGCACTTACAGACGAATCTGCCTCCATTTATGATGCCGTCCAACTTGCTTTGGCTGGATATGTTTCCTCTCACCGCGAATGGAAAATTGGATCGCAAAGCGTTGCCATCTCCTGCTGATGCACCGATGGGACAAACAATAACGGTACAACCTCCGCAGGAAGGAACGGAAACCCGATTGGCTCAATTGTGGGCCGAGTTACTCAATCTCAATACTAATGCGATCGGACGTCAATCTCACTTTTTTGAAGCCGGAGGGCATTCATTACTGGCTGTTGCACTCATGGCGCGGATACAGCAAGCGTTCAGTGTGTCATTGCTGCTGAGTGCGATAGTGGAACACTTGGATTTGGCTTCGCAGGCTGAGCTTATCGAGACTGAAATAGAAAAAGGAAACGCAGCAAGGGAAAACGGGGATCGAGCGAACTTAACAGAGCCGATCGAACCGACGCCTGTCGAGCAGATTCGGGCGTTGCCAACGCAAAAAGCCATCTACAAGGCAGTAAAACTTAATTCTCAAAATTTAAGTAACAACAGCTTTATGGCTCTGTCGTTCGATGACGATGTGGAGCCGGATCTTAAACAACTGCGTAATCTATTGCAGTCGGTATTTTCCCGTCATGAAAGCCTCAGGGCGCAATTCACTCTTGCAGGCGATGAACTTTATTTGCGTCCCGCCCGGCGTTTTTTATTCCGGCTGGAGAAACGTCAAACTCTTGGCTCTCTGGAAGAGGATCTGCGCGATTTTATCCGCCCGTTTTCGCTGGAAGATGGCATGAATGTTCGTGGTCGGTGGGTTGTTGATGGGCGGCATCCGCTTTTGCTGTTGGATTTTTCCCATGCCTGTATTGATGGTTCAGGTCTGATGCAAATACTCAGCGAGTTAGCCGCTGAAAATGACCCCGCTCCTTCGGGAACCCGTCTGGCGACTTATTCTGAGCTTTTCTACAGCCGTGAATTTGCGGCTCTGCGACAAGAACATGCGGACTTTTGGCGAACGCAGTTACAGGAGTGGTCGCCCCTTGTGCATGCGCAGGACACCGAGTCAGTCACGCACACTTGCCTGATTACGCTCGACGACGGGCTTAAAGGGCAGATTGAAACGCTCACGTCACGATTGAAAATCAGTGTTCCTGAATTCTTCATGGCCGCATTTTTGCTGTTTAAAGCCCGTCTGGATTATCAGCCCGCTCAATTCAACCCGCACGATCAACTGACGTCCATGATCTTTCATGGTCGGGACAGGTTGGATCAGCAGGCAGTCATCGCGCCATTGATGTCGGTTCTGCCCGTGCGGGTAAGGTTGCGGGGCGAGACGATGGAACCGGAGATGATCCATGAAGTGAGCACAGCCGTGCGCGCGGCCTGTCGTCATTACCTGTTTGATGTCGAAGAATTGACAGTAAGGTATCCGGCGCTGGCTAAACAGGCGTTGTCACCCACGTCCTTTTTCGGTTACTTCCAGAAAGAGGGCTTTGACGGCCGCATCGCAGGCAGTCTCTGTCGGCAATTGGAAACGCCCAATGTTGCAGGTGGGCAATTGCACTGGAATCTGACCTGCGAAATTGCCGAGCATACCACGGGCTTTGACGTTCATCTGGAAGCGCTCTCGTTCAGAACGAGAAGCGACGTAGGGAATTGGGAAGCGCTGTTTAAGTCGATTTTGCAAAGTGCGCTGAGTGTTGAGTGATATGAAAATAAAACAGGAAGTTGCGGAAATGCACACTAATGATCCCATTGTGATGAATGCAAGGAAACAGGCATTCAAAGATTATGTTCGCCAACAACTGGATACCGACTATCAGGGATGTCCCTTTTTTGTGACACGGCTGGCGACATCGGGGACAGACACGGAGGTGGTCACGACGTCATTCACGTTTGCCGAACCACTGAACAGCAGAATTTTCACTATGGCGGCGTCTCCGCTGCATCGTCTATCGCTGTTTTCCGCCTGCATCAAGTATCTCGCTTTTTTGCACTGCCGGGAGCCGGAAGGGAGCCTGAATTGGGCGATCGGGGCGCAAGATATAGCGGGGAACGGAACACCGGCGGTTTTATCCGATGACCGTTCCGCAGGTGTTTATCTTGTCCCCGCTAAATGGCATCTGGCGGAAACGGAACTGACACAACCCGTAAAACGGCTGTTCGGTGAGGAGCTTGCGCAATGGAAGCAAGTTGCTGCGTTGACATCTGGCATACCTCTGCAATCGGCATCTTCCGTGATGTCTCAATCGCCGCAAATTCTGGCGGGTTACTCTGAAACTCAGCCACCTTTTGAGGGGACAGAGACGGCGTGTTATTCACTGAGTCTCTGGCTCCAGGCCAGTCCCGAAAAGACCTGTCTGCATATGCGGTTCGATTCGCAGAGGGTGGATGCAGAATTGACATCACTTCTGATAGATCGCTTGACCTTGTTGTTGAACAGCATGGTATTCGAACCAAACTCCCCGCTCGCGTCAATGCCCTGGATGCCGGATCAAGAGCGGGAGCGTGTTGCTGCACTTTCTGCCCCCGTACCCGCGCAGCCGCTGAGGTATAAAAATGTGGCGCAGGCCATGACCGCCTCCATGCGCGACAGAGCTGAAACCCGGTTTCTGGAGGCCGGTGATCAGACCGTTAACTTTAAACAGTTGGAGCGGTACACGGATAATTTGTTGACTGATCCTGATTTGCCACAATGGGAATCGCTAGGCGACTGTGTACTTATTGTCGGCGCCAAGGGAGTAGAAACCACACTCGCCGCGATGGCATGTATACGCATCGGTAAGCCGTTCTGCCTGCAATCCTATAGCGCGCCTGAAAGGCAGTTATTGGACATCATCGAATTACATAGCACCAAGGTGGTTCTGCTACAGGAAAGTTATGGTGAGATGGTCGGATTCTTCCGCACTCAGGGCTGTCAGGTCGTCATGCTGCCTTATTATGTACCGGCCAAGCTGACGCATCGAACGGAGATGTCTGCTCTGGCGGCGTTGTTGCGCAAAGGTGAGGCAGTCAATCCCGACGACCCATTGTGTGTGGTGATGACCTCCGGCAGTGAGGGCAAACCGAAAGGTTGTATCAATACTCATCAAGCATTACTTAATCTCAGTGCTGAAAAACAAACCCTACATCGGGCGGCAGGCTCCAGAGTTGCCTCTGTAGCGAACCATACTTTTGACTATTTCGTACTGGAATGTGTGCAGTGTCTGACTCAGGACATCGTGTTGGTCATGCCGCCGGAAGAGACGCGTACAGACGCTGAAAAGTGCGTCAGATTTCTGCGGGAAAGCTGCATCGATTTATTGTTTACCACGACTGTGCTGGCGGAATACATCATGGAGCAGGGGGATATTCCGAACTTGCGGCAACTGTATTTTGGCGGCGAAAGCCTGAGAACGTTTCAAAAGAATAATTACGAGCTGTTTAATGTATACGGCCCCAGCGAAACCGGCGTTATCACAACCTATTTATCCTTAGTACGCAATGACCAGAAAATCACTATCGGTAAGCCGTTAGGCGGCTGCCAGTGTGTCGTGGTATTTCCCGATAGCTTAGAACCCTGTCCTATCGGCGTAGCGGGTGAATTGTTGATAGGAGGAATAGGCGTTGGGATGGGCTACATAAATCGCCCTGATCTCACTGAAAAGGTGTTCGTAGACCTGGATACGGAATGGTTGAAGGGGAAATATTATCGCAGCGGCGATCTCTGTTGCTGGAATGTTCAGGGTGAGATTGAAATTGAGGGAAGGCGTGATCGCCAACTGAAAGTGAACGGTTTCCGCGTCGAATTAGATGCCATTGAAAAAAACATTCTGGATCTGCCAACAGTGGCTCAAGCGGCAGTGATTGGCATAGAAGACCAGCGGGGACACGCTCATCTGGGCACCTTTATCGTTACGACGGACAGTGGGGTCACGGAGCAAAACATTAGAGAGGCGTTATTAAGCCGGATGCCCGCTTATATGGTGCCGAGTCAGGTTATTTTGGTTGCGGAATTATCGCTGACACGCAACGGCAAACTGGATCGACAAGGGCTAAAACAGGCGTTTGGCAAGGCGATGAGCGGTAAAATTGTCCGGCCTGACAGTGCAACTCAAGAATGGCTGGCAGCCTGTTGGGCTCGCTATTTGGAGTTGGAGGTTGACGCGTTGTCGGTGGACAAAAGCTTTTTCTCCCTTGGCGGTCACTCGTTACGGGCGGCAAGAGTTCTGGCGGAAATTCAACATGAATTCGGGCAGGTTGTCTCTTTGTTGGAATTCTTTCAAAACGATACGATTGAGGCGCTTGCGAAAACAATCGACGCCCGACGGACTGGCGGTGACAGCATGGTGACGGAGAGTTTCTCAAGTCTGCTGGAAACCGCACCTCAGTTTGCGGTTGGCGGGCGTGGGCCGTTATCGGCACAAGAAGTTCGGCTCTATGCACAATATCGTCTGCATCCAGAATCACAGGCTTATATTTTGGCGCTGGAGATCCCGTTATCCCATGACCTGTTCCCTGATGCAGTGAAACAAGCACTACAGGCTCTAATCGACCGCCACGATATTTTGCGTACCCGATATCGCATTGATAGCGAAGGCATTCCCTATGCTGAGATATTGCCGTCGCTCCCGGTTGACAGGGTACTGATCGATGATCGAAATCAGTGGTTGCAGATGCGGGCGCAGGCTTTCGAGTTAGGAGAGGCTCCTCTGTTGAGAGGCTGTCTACAGGAAATAAACACGGAGCACGCCTGCTTGCAGTTGCAGATCCACCATATTTTAGTGGACAAACCTTCGTTGGAGATCCTACAGCGTGAGTTTCAACAATTGCTGGCGCATGAATCGTTGGCTCCCGTTGCGCTGAGTTACAGGTGCTACGCGCTGGCATTGGCAGATGCCCGTCAGCATCTGGTCTGGACACAGGCTGAAACATTCTGGGCAAACTATCTTGAAGGGCTTGAGTTCAATCCGTTTGGGCATGGCGCGGTGGATGCAGGCAGCAAGGTAAAAACCCTATCCTGGCATCTATCGGCTGCGGATATGGCAGCAGTGAAACGTCTTTGCGGAGCAGTAAACGTGACTCCGGCCATGCTTTTCCTGTCGGTGTGGGGGCTTACCGTGGCACGTGAAGGAAGTAGCAATGCTTTTTCCATTTCAGTGGCGAATGCATTTCGCCCAAAAAATGCGCTGGAGACAGTGGGCATGTTCGTCTCGTTATCCCCTTGCGCGTTTCGTTTTGATCAGCCGGCAGAAACCTTTGACCGATTTATTAAGAAATTGGCGGATGAGCAGTGGCGCGCGGTTGATCAGCTCTTTTTCCCGGTTGAAGAGGCCTTCGCATTGCTCAGTCGTGACCCTAGGATGTTTGGCCGTAATCCACTGCTTAATGTCGCCTATTCCTATCTTGACGCAGGGGAGAATGAGGCACTGGATGCAGAGGATTTATTGCTGGAAGCGCATGGGCCGCTCAGTCTTACTGTCAGCCATCGTACGCAAGGTATACAAAATACACAAAGTTGCCGATTGACGCTGGAATATCAGATCGCGGCTTTCACAGATTCACAGATAGAAGCCATCGTAACCGGCTATCAGGAAATTTTGCGGCAGATATTGAGTCATGCTCCCTCCGCCTTACCGATTGATGAACTGATAGTGTCTGCCGACGCAGTTAAAAAGGCCTTTCGACCAGTTCAACGACGTGCGTCGTATCGCCAAATTGATGCCATGCTGATTAATGGGTTTCTGACATTGACCGATCGTCCCGCGGTGATTGATGAAGAAGACGTCGTGACTTGGGAAGAATTCGCCGCGTTAACCGCTGCGTATACGCAGGTTCTAAACAAGGGGACGATTCGGCGGGCGCTCATTTTGGGACGTCAGGGGCGTCAACTACAGGCATTTCTGGCGGCGTGTTTCCTGACGCACACGACCTATCTGGCACTGGAAACGGGGACACCGGAGGAGCGTATTAACGAGGTGATCCGCCATGCAGAGCCGGATCTCGTGATCAAGTGCGGTTCGGAAATTGGCGCACAATTGCAGGACGATAGTTTGATTGAACCTGTTTCCATTAATTGGCGCGGCTTTCACAGCATGAAATCCGCTGACGATAATCCTATCGGATGGGTACTGTACAGCTCCGGGACTACCGGCAAACCCAAAGGCATCTGCGTTGCCGCGCATACAGCGGCGCAGTATGTGGATTCACTCGTCAATAAACTGGGATTAAAGCAACAATTGCAGGCAACGCAGCAGGGATTGCGGATCGTGCAGCAATTCTCGCCCAGTTTTGACGGTTATCTCGAAGAAGTTCTGCTCTCTTGGGCATTGCAAGGAACGAGTGTGGTCGTTGACCGTTACAGTTTACTGGATGAACGCAAAGCGAGAGCGTTTTTACTTCACTATCGCCCTGATGTCATTTCTGCGGCTCCGGCTCTTTTTTCCGCTTGGAACCGTATGCCGGCGTTGGCACCCTTGCCCAAGATCTGTATTAGTGGCGGTGACTTCCTCGCTGCCGGAGATATCAGCCAATTACTCGAACGTACACAGATCTGGAACAGTTATGGCCCCACGGAAACCTGCATCGCTGTATCTATGGTGAACTGCGCGCAGTTGGCATCAGGTGCGGCACTTTCCATCGGAGAACCCTTCGATCATGCCGCTTTTGCTGTGATCAATCAGGATGGCGGCCGGCTCCGGGTAGGCCAATGGGGAGAACTGGTCATTTATGGGGATTTTGAGCGTCACGGTTATCTGAATGATCCGGCGCTGACTGCGCGTAAATTTGGTCGGGACGCTCAGGGAACGTTTTTCCGCACTGGCGATTTAGCGATGGCGGGCAAAAACGGTCTGTTTTACCTCAAAGGGCGAATGGATGATAGCTGTAAAGTGCGGGGCAATTTCATCGGTTTGGGTGAATTAGAAAATCGTGCCGGGCAGCATCCTGATGTCATTGCGGCGGGTGCGGCAGTGGCGTTCGCCGGCACACCGGAGGCCTGTCTGGTACTGGCGGTTGAAGGAAAAGAGAATATGCAGTCGGATCTGCAACAGCATTTGGCGCGACATTATCCCCGCTCCCACCTGCCGTCGGCAATATTTCCGGTAGCGTCTTTGCCCCGAACCGAAACAGGCAAGCTGGATCGGCAGCGGATCGTGGCGCTGTTTCTGGAATGGCGTGAATACACGTATCAAACACAGGAGGAGCAGGCAGCGACAATGGGTGAAGGATTGCAAAAGCTAATCACCTGCTGGAGGGAATGCCTGGGATATAAAGGGGCGTTGACACAGGATTCTGACTTCTTTCTGGTATCCGGCTCGTCCCTGAATGCCGTGCGCTTGGCTAACCAATTGGAAACGCGGTTCGGCGTGACATTCAGCCCCGTTGATGTGTTTCGCAATGCCACGCTTGGTGAGCAATGGTCGCTGATCAACGCACGGCAGGGAGCACATGACACAATGCCAGTGAAGTTGTTACAAGAGCGTTTCCTGAACTCCGATGATCCTAACATTGCCAAACTGATACTGCTGCCGCCGGCGTTAGGAGGATTGATTGAATTGCAGACGCTGGCGGACAAATTAGCCGGTCGCGTCACCGTGTCTGTTTTAACAACGGAGCCCCGCGCGGTTGAAAACCTGTCAGTGCAGGAATTTAAACAGGCGTTGCTAAATGCTCTGACATTGCACATTAAAGCGCAGGACATACACCCGTCACGATCACTGTGGCTGGGCGGCTATTCCCTTGGGGCTGAGATGCTGGTGGCATTGCTGGCACAACAATCGGAGTCATCGCCGCATTTTTCTCAATATATAGACAAACTAGTGTTTCTCGATCCTAACCTGCGTACCAACGTTTTTGAGGGAGATGAGCTGTATGCAGAGTTCGTTGCGTTCTTTCGCGACGTTAATCGGTTGGCTTTTGATTGTGCAGGTATTGATGCCGATATGGATGTTGAAACATTGCGGCGGCAATTTCCTTCGCTCCATCAGGAGTGGCGCTATTACCAATTACAGCATCAGATCCTTGAAAACAAGACATTCCATGAGCGGATCTTGGCTCTGCCATCAGAAAACCTCCCCGTCACGATGTTCTTTTCCGACGACGCAGACGAAGCAGGTATTGATGGACTTACGCAAAAAATGAAAGGGTGCTGCACCGTCCGGCGTAAAAGCGGTGATCACGTTGAATTCGTTAAGCAATTAACTTCCGATGACTTTATCGATCTGGAACAGGGTAAGACATTATGCGTACAGAAATAAGAGAAGATTTAGATATCGCTGTCATCGGTTTGTCAGGTCGATTTCCGGGAGCGGGGAATTGCAGTGAGTTTTGGCGAAATTTGTTGATGGGCGTGGACGGGATTTCCTGCTTTACGGCAGAAGAATTGCTTAAGGCAGGGCATGATGCCGGCAAGATACGCAATAAAGATTTCGTGCCGGTTAACGGAGTACTGGAAGGCGCACAGTATTTCGATGCGGAGTTTTTCGGCTACAGTCAGGCAGAAGCGGCGCTTTTGGATCCGCAAACCCGTTTGATGATGGAGTGCGTTTGGCATGCCTTGGAGAACGCTGGCGTCGATCCTGACAAACGGAGTCGCAATATCGGACTGTTTCTGGGGGCGCGCAGTTCGGTGCAGTGGACGATGCAGGCGATGTTGTCTGAACAGGTTGAGAATGTAGGCGGTTTTCTTGCCTCCCAATTGTCCAATAAAGATGCGATGAGTACGCTAATCTCCTGGAAGTTAGGACTGGAAGGCCCCAGTTTTACCTTGCAGACCGCCTGCTCAACCAGTTTGGTCAGTGTGCATCAGGCTGTGCAGAGCTTGTTGAGTGGTGAGTGTGATTTCGCCGTTGCCGGCGGAATCAGTCTGTTGTTGCCGCAGCAAAACGGGCATACCTATCAAGACGGAATGTTATTTTCAAAAGACGGCAAAACCAGAGCGTTTGATGCGGAGGCTACCGGTAGCGTGTTCGGTAGCGGACTCGGTGCGGTAGTATTGCGGCGGGCGGGAGATGCTATTGCTGATAACGATCCTATCTGGGCGATCCTCAAAGGCTCTGCCATTAATAACGATGGTGCCCGCAAGGTCGGCTACACCGCGCCTAGCGTTAAAGGGCAGACGGAAGTGATTCGCTCTGCTTTGCAGATGGCAGAGATCGACGCGGCGGATCTGGATTTCATTGAGTGTCATGGCACGGCAACTTCTTTGGGTGACAGCATCGAATTTATGGCGTTGCGTGAAGTTTTCAACGAAAGAGGATCTTCTGCCAGTGCAGAGGAGACACTCAATCAATGTGCACTGGGTGCCGTTAAAACCAACATCGGTCATCTGGATTCCGCCGCCGGTATCGCGGGTTTCATTAAGATGGTGTTGGCTCTCAGACACGGCATGATCCCGCCTACGCTGCATTTCCAACGGCCGAATCCTCAATTGGAATTTGAACACTCCCCGTTTTATGTTAATACCCGTGCTGAACCGTGGCCGTCAAAACAAGGGAAATTGAGAACCGGTGGCGTCAGCAGTTTTGGTATTGGCGGAACCAATGCGCATATGGTGTTACAGCAATATGTGCTCCCTCCGCAGGCCATGAAGACAAGCGGCGTCGATAAAGTACCCGAAGTCTGTTTTTTTCCGTTTTCAGCGAAAAACAGTGCTTCTCTGGTGCTGCAATTAGAATCAGTGTCCCAGTGGTTGGTATCGCAAACTGATCCGAATTTATCTGCGCTGTCCCGTACCTTGGGCAAGCGGCACAGTTTTCCGTATCGAGCTGTGTTTGCAGCAGATTCGAAGTTTGCTCTGATGCGGCAAATTGAACGCTATCTGGCACCTGATGAACAGATGGAGAGTCTGGCGCTGGTTCGGCAAGTTCTGGAAACGACATCGCCGGATAACCTCTCAGAACATTTTGCTGCTATCACCGACTGGGTATCTGGTAAGACGAAAGAGCTTGAGAAATGTCTTTTCCGCTCCTGTGACGGACAACTGTTGATGGATGTTCCCGGATACGCTTTTATTCGTGAGGAACACGGAACAGAACATATTACAGATAAAATCTGGTCGCAAATCGCCAGTGTTATCGCGGCACCTGATGGCAAAAATCTGTCTAAAAATGCGGCGGGGCTGTTATTGCCATTCTGGAAACCTCTACGCTTGCCGGCACAACCGATGTCGGAGGTGAAGCCGGATGCCGTGCTGCTGGTTGACCAGACGTTAGCGTCTCTTGCGAGCGGGTTGGCAGACAAAAGTCAGATTGAGGTTGTCAGTCTGGATATGCTGTGTCCAGTACAGGTGCGAAGTGCTCTGGCAAAACTGTCTATTGGTTCGCAATTAACAGGTTTGCAAAAGAATCCTTCTCTGGTGTTGTCGCTGGCGTTCCCGACAGAGGGTTTTTCTTTTGCGCCAGCGTCGCTCCAAATCTTATCTGAATTAGGCCGGTCGCTCGCGGAGACTGATTTCTCCGCGTTTACTTCCGTGCATATTTATTTGATCGCGCCCGCTTGCTCCATGACCGGCGATAGCGGATCTCTGGCTGAATCTGTATTGACGGCTGCGGCTCTTAAAGCGTTAGCGTTAGTGATGCCTCAGGAAATTCCCGGTGTCAATTGTGCGTTTCTGGGCATTCAGAATCCCAGTGCAGATTGGACGCCTGCCGCGCTGACCAGACTGCTGCAGACTCCGTTGCATGGGCCTCTGAAACTTAATGACGAGGGGCTGTTTGTTGAAGATTTTCGTTGTCCGGATGCGGAAGAAAATGATGTGTTGGATGCGTCGTATTTCACCGGGAAAACTTACGTCATCACGGGCGCTGGCGGCAGGATGGCCAAGGCGATGGCAGGGGTGATAGCACGACGTTTTCAAGGGCGGTTGGCACTAATCAGTCGCCAGCCTGCGGACTCTCCCGCGATGAAGCGCTTACAGGAAGAGTTGAAGGACGCGGGCGCTGAAACGGTGGAGATTTTTCCGTATGCTCTGGAATCGGAAGCCGACGCATTGGCGTTGTTTGAGTCCATTCGCCATCGTTTGGGAGAGATCAGTGTGGTTCTTCACGCGGCCGGCGTTACTGATGGCAATTCTTTTTCTCCTCTGGTTCAACTCAATGCTGATCATTATTGCGCGCAACTCGCGCCAAAAGCTAAGGTGGCGGCAGTACTCGCCAACGTATTCGAAAGCATTCCTGTTGAGTATTGCTTCGTGATGTCTTCTATGTCGGCGTTTTTCGGGGGCATTGCCCATGCGCCATACGCTGCGGCCAATCTGTTTCTGGATGGTTGGGGGCAGATGCAAAACAGACGGTTGACAGGGACGCGTTGGGTTGCCGTGAACTGGGAAACGGTACATTTTGACGAAGATCGTCGGGCTGATGCACTTGTCTGGGGTGCTAATGAAGTTGCTCTCTCTGGCGCTGAGTTTCCTGCTCTGTTTGAACGCAGTTTGCGTGAATACGATCACGAAAACCAGAAAATTTTCTCTGCTGGCCAGTTTATGGATAGGTTGTATGCCTGGGGAGGAAGACGTGCTGCCAATGGCGATCACAGACCGCAGGCCGAGGGGAACGTCAAATTGAAGTCCAGACCGAAAACGCTGACTTCCGTTTATCAATCGCCTGCCAATGAGATGCAGAAGGAAATCGCCGCTATATGGAGCAGTATTCTCGGTATTGACGGTATCGGCATTGATGACCGATTTATGGAACTGGGTGGCGACAGTCTGAAGACTATTGTGATGGCGGAAAAAGTGTATAAAAAACTCGGTAAGCGAGTTTCCATTCAGGACTTTTTTGCGCAACCCACCTTACGGGAGATTGAACGGCAGTTGCTCAACGACCAGAACGCGCTCCATCCGATCTTGCCGGCCATCGACCCATCTGAGCCAATCGTTGCCAGCGCCGATCAAGAATTGTTGTATATACATCAAACCACGTTTACCGACGCCAGTTATAACATGCCAATGGCTTTTCAATGCCCGGCGGCGATCAGTGCGATCGCCATCGCTACAGCGATAGAACAGGTTGCAGACCGACATCCGGTCTTGAAATGTCTGTTTAAAAGGCAGGGGGCTAATTTGATGATGCTGCCTCAGCTTGACGCTAAAGTCAGCTTAGCCATATTTGAGGCTGAACCCGCACAGGAGGGAAATCTGGCTCGCCTCGAACAGTTTGCTAAGGCGCCTTTTGACCTGCATACCGAACTGCCAATGCGCGCCATGATGATAAAAGGTACGGATGCCGGCCAGTTTCATCAGGTGTTGATCGTCGTCCATCACATCGTATGCGATGCTGTTTCTCTGGGCATACTCGCCCATGATTTTCAGAATAGGCTTAAGGAGCGCCCGTTACCTGCGCCGGAGTACAGTTTCGCTGCCTATCGGCGCTATAGGCTGGAGTTTGAGAGTGAAGATCAGATACGGAAAAATAAAGCTTATTGGCTCGCCAATCTATTACCTTTGCCGGCACCGCTGGCATTACCTGTGGTAGATGATTATGACGGACATATCGATGCCGACAGCCATCGGGGGGTAACGCGAGTTAAAAGTTTTTCTGCGCAAACCAGTGAAGAAATCAGGTGTTTTTGCAGTGATCTGGGGCTCCCTGTATTTACCTTTTTCCTTGGGGCGTTCGGGGTGCTGATGACGAAAATCGCCCGCGCCGAATCCTTTCTTCTCGGTGTTCCCGTCACCGGACGCACACAGCCGGAAGAACTGGCGCTGGTGGGCTATCTTGTCAATATGCTGGCTCTGAAAATTGAGCCGGATGCGGACTTTGCCATGACGGACTATCTTCTGGAGCTGAATGCACAGTGGTCTGAAAGCGTCCCTTATCAGACTTATCCGATGAGCGCGCTGCTGGACGATTTGAGTACTGAGCATGACTTCCAAAGCCGTCAAGGCAAACATCCGTTGTTCGACGTGGTTTTCGGGTATCTGCCACTGAGTCTGAACGGTGCTGATGAAGCCGCGTGGCGCCCCGGATTTTCCCGACTGGAACTGACGTCAGATACGGCCAAATTTGATTTGGTGATGGAAATATCCGAAACCCAAGAGACATTTGACTGCACGATACAATTTCGTGCACGCATGTTTAACGAAGCCACCATTATGGCGCTGTTTGAGTACTTTTTCGCTTTGATAGAGGAAGTGCTCACCGATCCTGATGTAGAAATACAGGAATTACTCAAGAACCTTAGCGGTGAGCCTACGCCGGAAACGTTCGCTCAGACGAGCGACCAGAATGTGGATTCAGAGTTTAATTTTTAGGGGAGGTCGAAAGATGAGTCTTTTCAGTAATACATGGAATGCATTCGGGGATGTCGCGATGTGGGCGTTCGAAGAAATGAGCATTTATCGGTGCCGGCAGGGCACGCAGCGAGAAGTTGGCAATAACGATAACGATGCACTGGCACGCCTTGAGGCGGCTGAATATCGCAAGGTGGAGAAAGTTTCGGACATTTCAATCGCTGAGTTCAGTGAACGCTACTTAATGAAAAAAGAGCCGGTTATTATCGCTGATGGTCTGAGAGGCTGGCGAGCGAAGCAAATATGGAACTTTGATTACTTTTGTCAGGAGTTCGGGGATATGTCCGTGCAATTGCAGGATGCGGGATTCAAGCCGAAAGACCATGTTGAGCTGCGCACCTACCTGCGGGAAATCGCGTCATTGCCTGCCGTTGAACTGGGCGAAATGGGGGATAACCTTAGCTATCTGCGATACACCTACGATTCATTTTTTAAACACCTGCTGTTCACTTGGGGATTTGGTCACAGGGTGAAAACCAACTCGTTCAGTTTTCTGGCGTTTCAACGCATTCAGGAGCATTGGCGCAGACCTTATTTTCTGCCGGATGGCGGTTATAAGATCCCTTGGGTTCAGGTAGGGTCTCTGCATCCCAACAAGCGGATGTGTCAGGATTGGGGACTCTATTTTTCTGCGCCGGGCGCTTGTACCCGTTTACATGTTGATGGTATGCGCACCAATGCGGTGTTGTGTCAGGTCGCGGGCAGAAAAGCGGGCTGGATCTTTTCCGCTTCGCTTGAAGATGTGGTCAGAGATACGGCTGAGGGTCGTGCTGCTTTATCATCCGTCGCATCACCCGCCGCTAATGGAAAAAGTGAGGCAAATTCACCACACAGCAAAGATCGTATATGGCAATTCGATTTGCTACCGGGTGAGATTATGCTGATCCCCAAAGGGTTAGCCCATGAAGTGCATACCTTATCGCCGAGTATTTCTTTGACTTATAACTTTGTCACTAATTCGGAATATCGTGATTACTTCAATTTCAAACGCGAGCGCGGCCACGGCTGGATAGCGAATGCACCGATTGCGGCTGTTCCAGAATTCGCCCTTATTCACCAACGTAACCAAAGGCTTTAGTTTTGACTGTTGCTGGCGGCTCTGTCCAGATTGACCAAGCCCGTGTTAAGTTGCCAAGCCTATTTACACGTGATGAAGTGATACCATAGATTGAAGAGCGAGCAAGGGAGTGGGTAGCTCAAACTTCCGCTTGTCTTTCCTAGGGTTATTTGACTGAGCGCCATCGTGCGCTCGCTGATTCCAACCAAAGCGAGTAAGAAGTATGCCTTTATTTTCACAAACAATAACTGATTTTTGGCAGGCTCCATTTTTGAACGGAGACGTTCTCTATAGCGATGCAGTCTTTACTGTTACCGTCAACCCTGATCTGAACGAAGATCGCCGGGTCATGGTGCTGGAAACCTCCGACGGTCGAGTGATGGCGGTTCTGACACCCGCGCTGGCTGATAAGGCCGGTCTTTATCAGCAACAAGATCTGTCTGAGCCGGTTTTCCGCCAGAAATTGAATGAAGCCGGCGTCACGCTGCATGGCGCAGATTATATCTTTTATTTTTCAGAAGCGGATAAGAACGCCTTGCTGCAAGAGAATCTGGCAGGTGTTTTGCGTCAGTTAACAGAGCAAGATAAGGCGGTTTTCTCCGAATTCGAATCTTCCGCCTCAGAACAAGATTTGGATGACGCTTATGTGGAATTAGATCACTGGGCGGTGTTCGGCTCTTTTGAACAGCATCGTCTGGTCAGCGCGGCCAGTATGTATCCGTGGGAGAATGCGCAAATTGCGGATCTTGGCGTATTAACGCTGGCATCCTTTAGAGGAAAAGGCCACGCCAGCAAAGTGGTGCGTTCAATCAGTAAATATGCCTGTCATCAGGGCTATGAACCCCAGTATCGCTGCCAGCTCGATAACTATGCGTCTACGTCATTGGCTAAAGCGGCAGGATTGACGCTGTTTGGTAAATGGGAAGTGATTTCTCCTGATTCGACTGAATGAACAGTGCCTGTGCTCCAAGAAGTGAACCTGAAATAGCAACCTTTTAAAACCCAACAAGAAAGTAGTCACTATGTCAAAACTTAAAATAGCTGTGGTTGGTGGCGGAAATATTGGTTCTAGCCTTGCTTTCGATTGTGCGTTGCAGGGGCATGATGTTGTTGTTATCGAAAAAGACGCTCTTTCTTGCGAACAGAGCAGGGAACGCATCATGGAAACGGCGGGTTACGCGCCTTTGTTCAGTCCGCTCGCCAAAGGAAAAACCCCTGAGGAGATGCTGCTCAACATCGTCTGGTCGCAGGATTTGCAAGCCGTGTCGGATTGTGCGTTTATAGTGGAAAATATCACGGAAAATATCGAGCTTAAACAGGCGTTATATGCCCGTATGTCTGAGTTTGTGGCCCCTCACGCGGTGCTGGCGGCGAACACTTCCTGCATTCCCATCACGAAACTGGGTTCGTTTCATAAAACGTCTTCTCAAGTGATTGGTGTGCATTTTATGAATCCGGTTTATCTGAAGCATACTGTCGAAGTAATTGTCGGTCTGAATACTTCCGAACAAACTAAAGAACGATGTCTGGAAATCTTGAGGGTGTTAGGTAAAAACGCCGTGGTAGTGAAAGATGGCCCCGGCTTCGTCTCTAATCGGATTTCTCATTTATTTATGAATGAAGCCGCTTTCACCATACAGGACGGGATTGCCCAACCTGCGGATGTGGACACTATCTTTAAACAATGCTTCGGTCATAAAATGGGGCCGCTCGAAACAGCGGATCTGATTGGTATTGACACGGTGGTCAATTCCCTTGATGTGCTCTACCAGATGTTTCAGGATTCAAAATATCGGGTTTGTCCGCTGATGCGGACAATGGTTGATGCGGGTTATTTGGGACGAAAATCCGGCCGGGGTTTTTACACTTATTAAATCCTTTATGTTCAGGTTATATTTTTATTCAGCAAGATAGCGTAGACCCAATCCTTCGAGCCTTATAACGAATAGCATCATCTTAATCACCAAGAGCTTCGTGTTATTACATGATACATGAAGCTCTTTTTTTATTACCATGACATAAGATGATGTTTCATAAAATAAAAGGGTAATAGATTATATCTGAGGGTATTAATAAAAATATTTTTATTTAATTGTTTTTTGATACATAAATAAAAAAAGTATATGACGACGAATAACAATAATATGTTAGTATGAATGTTAATGATTTTAATATTATATTTATGGCCATGACTGCTCATTATAATTAAAAATATTTTCATTTAAAGACTAAAGTCCTATCTTATTTTTCACACCAAGAAATATTCATTGAATATTGTGCATCTAAAATATAGATATTCTATTTCCCTATATTAAAAAAGTAATAGATTAAAAATATATTATCTAATACTTCATTTTCTGTATAAATACATTTTGGGAACATTTATGTGTTTTCCTCCTTCATAAAAATAAGGAGTTTAAGATGTTCTTGTCAAAGAAAAATGAAAACATTTCCAGATAGAACAAGAAACGACACAAGGACTATTATACGCAATTAACTTGAAGAGGCGGGTTTTAAAATCTGGAAGTTATCAGTCAACCGAGTGGTGAGCTCTTTCG
>NZ_JANAIF010000099.1 GCF_024721015.1 Xenorhabdus bovienii | reverse complement strand
CAATACCGGGCACAACAATGTCACTGTCGCCGCCGGGGAAATCATCGGCTTACAGAGCAATTACGGCTGTAGTACTAGAGTGCTTTCCGGTTATGAGTTGTACACTTTCTTCAATGCTTCTTTCCTATCATTTTCTGAAATTATGGTCAGAACTTGAGCTGAAAGGTGTTAGGGCTGCTACTGGAAAAAATAATGAAATAACTCACTATTGGCTAGAAATCGGTGACGTTGTAATTGATATTACGGGAGATCAATACAACATTATTAATACCAAAGAGCTAAACAGAGAAATTGTACTAAGTAGACCATTCACTTCTGTGCATGTTTCGTATCAGAAAAAAAGCTATCTCTATAAGTTATTTAAAGTTCAAGAAAAAGAGTGTTTCGTTTACGGTTTTCCTACAATTGCAGAGGATTTTATAGAAGAAATAGAGTTGAGTTATAGCCAACTCCTGAATCAAACAAAATGCACATAATCTATAAAGGTAGCATACTCTGTAGCCTGTAGTTAACGCGCACACCTCAATTCTCAATTTTGGATTAACCGACTGTCAGGTAGTAACAATTAAATCCACCATAGTATAACAATTATCATATGGTGATTTTTTATCCTTTGCTGGTAGTGCCAGCAAAGACTATTTTTCATGCAGTTCATAAACAGATATAAATTTCATATTCTGATCTTGTCAACAATTTAGCTTACCTTTTTTTGTTTATTCTTTATTCAAATGGCGATTTTACAAACTTTGTTGCCCCAGGCAACAAAGTTTGTTTTTCGTATAGCGTATGATCAACCCAAATTCCCATATTACTATAATAATATATTTTATTTATTTTTCATGTAGTTAAATTAATTAACTCAAATTTGAGTGTTGGTTGTTTTTTAATCTTATGTGCCCGAGGCACACAAGTCCGTTTTTTATACAGTCAACAGGCACATTTAATTTCACAAATTGCATAAAGAGTTTACGCTTTCAATTAAACAGAATTTTTAAATAATCCTCTGTCATCAAATAACGTCTACCAAGGCATTTCAAGGACTCGATAACAGGGGGTATACATGCCAACAATTACAACATCTAAAGAAAGTTTTATTCGCCTGCCAGAAGTTCAGCGCAGAACGGGCTATAGCAAGGCATGGATCTACAGGCTTATTAAAGAAGATAAATTCCCGAAACAAGTCAAAATCGGCCCTCGCTCGGTTGCGTTTGTTGAATCAGAAATTGATGGTTGGGTAGATCAGCGGATTGCTGAATCTCGTGGTATTTAATGACATGTACCTACCATTTGATAAGAATACAAAAGCTAAGGGTGGCACTTGCCTACCCTCAACTTGCTTTTTTCAGGAGTTAGATTCAATACCTCTTGACTGCAATTCTCTACGGACAATGCGCTTAATCCACGCAGCTAAAGATTCATCGCCATCTTGTGCCTGGGCTATTTCCATGAGCGCCCGTAGTTCAGGATCAAGCCTGAATTGGAATGGGGGATTGCCCCGACGAGTATTTTTGTGTGTTGACATGTCAATTACACTCACTGTAATGTATTTAGGTGTCATTACACATTACCTATATCAATATGAAAAAACAACGCCCCAGAGTGCTGGAACACATCTGAGGCGTCTGACCAATAACCGTTAATTGGAGTAACGATAATGGCTGATACACAGCATAACCAAACTCGCCCTAAATTTACATCTTTGGATAGATCAGGCAGCCAAAAACCACTCGACCTGATCCAGACCGTGAAAAAATCCGCCATGTATCATTGGGAAAATCTGTTGCCTGCCTGTGGCATCGAAATTCCTGCAAAGGGTAAACATAGCGCTTGCCCTGTCTGCGGTGGCACCGATCGTTTTCACTTTATCGACGATCACCATCATGGCAACTGGCACTGTCGCCAATGTGATACCCCGAATTATGGTGATGGACTGGATTTAGTGGCAAAAACCAAAGGAATTTCGATTTTTGAAGCAGCCAAAGTAGTTGCGAATGCACTGGCATTGCCTTTACCAGAACTTAAGCCCGCCAAAGAAACCACTTATCCAGTACAGCCGATTGCCGAAAAAGTCGCAGCACTGATGGCACAAACTGTTGCTGGGCAGTCTCCTTATTTGACCGCAAAGGGGCTGTATTGCCCTAATCAACGCCTACTGTCCGATAATTCGGCAGTATTGCTACTCGCAACACTGGACAAAAAAGTAACAGGCGCACAGATTATCAAACCGAATGGTGAGAAAAAACTCTTTCCCGGCAGCCAGAAGAAAGGCGCGTTTATCGCGCTATCAGAGCTGCACGAACACCCCGACACGGTTATTATTACCGAAGGTTACGCCACAGCACTCACGGTTAACCAACTCTATAAAAGTACTGTTCTGGCGGCTCTGGATGCTGGCAATTTGCTCTATGCCGCTAAAGCCGTTAGGGAGCGTTGGCCGGACACGAAAATTATTCTGGCAGCAGATAATGACTGGCATCATCCCGACGAACTGGATAAAAACGGCAGATCAAAGGTAAATATCGGCAAGATTTCAGCAGAAAAAGCGGCTCTCGCAGTGAATGGTTGGGTTACGTTACCACCTACAGAACATAAAGCTGATTGGGATGATTATCGTCAGCAGCATGGCATTGAGGCCGCAAAGCAGGCATTCAGTAAAGGGCTGTATCAGGTAGAAGAGAAAAAACCAGCAGCAAAATCTGTAACCGCTAATTCAGGTGAATACCGGGAGAACGAATACGACCCGCTAAAACCTCATATCGATATCCGCAAGAAGGGAATTTACTGGGTTGAGCCTAAAGAACAAGGTGGAGAAATTGTCGAAGTTGAAAGATGGCTGAGTGATCACATGGAAATCGTTGGCATTGGCAATGATGGCAGCGAAGGCTATCTCATTATCAAGCTACGCCAGGAAGGTTCGGGAAAATATATTGTTGAGGCACTTCCCCGCCGTGAAATCGGGATGCCGGTTGGCTGGGCAAGATTGCGCTCGCGGGGAATGAATATCACCGTAAAAAACAGTTTGTTGCCTATTTTAGCTGAACATCTGCAACGCAGCGGCGATCGCCGTGAATGGATTGTGACGCAGAAAGCAGGTTGGCACTGCGGAGCGTATGTGATGCCGGACGGTGAAATCATCGGCCAACCCTATATGCCCGTGGCATTCAGTGGCGGTACATCCGCCATTGCCGGTTATGTGGTCAGGGGACGCGCCGAACAGTGGAAAACACACGTTGCGTCATTGCTGCAAGGCAACCGCTCAATGATGTTGGGCGTACTGATGGGATTGGCTGCACCACTTAATTCGCTGACAGGTGGCAGTTGCTTTGGTGTGCATTTGTTCGCCCAATCCTCAGCAGGTAAAACCACCACCGTTGAGGCTGCCAGCAGCTTATACGGCGATCCCGAAGAATTGAAGTTATCATGGCATGGAACTAACCACGGTTTAAACAACGAAGCCGCAGCCCGTAATGATGGTTTCATGCCCATTGATGAAATAGGACAAAGCTCGAATCCGAAAGAAGTTGCTAACAGTGCCTACAGCCTGTTTAACGGTGTCGGTAAAATTCAGGGGAAACGGGAAGGTGGAAACCGTGCTGTGATCCGCTGGAAGATTGCAGCCCTTTCAACGGGAGAGGAAGATTTAGAAACGTTCCTGATAAAAGGCGGGATCACGCCAAAAGCCGGGCAGCTAGTCAGGCTGCTTAGTGTGCCTTTTATTGATACTGAGTTTTTCAATGGCTATGAAGATGGTGATTCTCATGCAAGAGCCATCAAACGAGAATCCAAACGCTATTGTGGTGCAGCAGGTCGTGAATGGATTTCATGGTTGTCTGAGCATCAGGAACAGGCAATCGAAATGACCGCCCGTAAAGAGAAAGAATGGTTTGATGGCCTGCCAGAAGAAGCCTCAGCTCAAGTAAAGCGTGTTGCCGTTCGTTTCGCGTTACTGGATGCCGTTGGAGAACTGGCAACCCATATCACCGGCTGGAGTAAAGAAGCGTGTCATGCTGCGGTAAAGCAAAGTTTCGATGACTGGTTAGCCGATTTTGGCATCGGAAACCGGGAAAAATATCAGGTGATCACGAGAACTCGTGACTTTATCCAGAAATACGGACTGTCACGCTTTCAGCCTTATACCTATGGCAGGCCAAATGGTGATATTGATACGGCGCACGCCATGAGAATTAGCGATCTTGCCGGATATCTGGTGCATAACCGCCGTCATGATGGACAGGCGGAATACCATATTATCCCTAGTGTATTTGAAGCAGAAATATTGCAGGGATTACAGAAGAAATCCGGCTTTGAAGCCTTAGAAGAGGCTGGGATGTTGGTTAAAGCGGAGAAAGACCGCTTTATCAGTAAAACCATTTCTGTTAACGGCACTCAGGGACGGTTTGTAGTACTGGTTTTCAAGGATGAAGATTAGCAATCGCATAAAGTTAAAAAACGTTGGGATAACGGGATATTGGGATAAGAGATGTTTATTTTAAAATATATCAGTTAGTTATGAATATTATATTTATCCCGTATTATCCCGCTCCATCCCGTAACGTAATGTGATTTCAAATAAAGCGATATTGTGACAGTGGAGATTATCCCGAAAAAAACTTCTCTCTGGTAGGCATTAATATATTGAATTTAAAACAATTTAAAGTGGTGACACACTATCACGGGATACGTTGGGATAACATGGGATAGGATAACCAGATGAAATATATAATAAATATGCCATTTACCCCGTTATCCCGTGGAAATTTGTGTAGTGCTATAGAGGCAACCAATAGAAATGTTTTTTCAGCTCTCCGATTTACCGGGTTAATTTATTAGTCCGGTAAATCGGAGAAGACAAGCGAAGCGCGTCAGTATTGGCCTGTGTAGTAGGTATGAAAAAATAATACTTTCACTTCCATCTGAGTTTGCGTTATCACCTGTTTACTACAGCAAGGAACTATCGCGCCTTGGCAATTTCCACCGTGATCATAAATCGTTCTTCATCAGGATGTTTCTTGTCGTTAAAGCATCCCAAATTCATCATAATTTGATATTGATCACCAGCTCTCCAGTAGGTTGTTTCAGAACATTTTAAACTGCGAAGTTGGGTTCGCAATTCTGGCGTATTAGCCAGAGGTGGGAACGTCCTATCATAAACAGGTATCCAACCTGCTTTACGCCACTGATTTTGTAAATCCAGTACAATTTTGATCACATCATCGAAGAGTAATGGCTCAATTTGTGGAGATATGCGTACACTCTCGATTATTCCATTATTATACTTAACAACAAAAAATCGGGCAGGTGGTGTCATAAATCCATATTTTGGATCGGTAAAACGTAAACGTGCGTCCGTTTTTGGAACGTTATACCAAATTTTACCTGGAAGAGCGGGATCAATAGCAGCACTGGAACGTTGTCGCATATCTTCGTAAGGTTCCCCAATCATTAGGGCTATCTCAGATTCATGAGAATAAAAGATTTGGTAAATATAGATACCTGCCAGCCCTAGAATGACAAATAACACGAAGGTTAAGCCACCGTGCCGCCAGTCTATACGCTGTAAGAGATTCATTTTACACCTCTCCCTGCCGCAATATCTTGTAAAGATCTTTCAATCAAATGTCGGTCTCTACCACGCAGCAATTCATCAAAACTCTCCGCTGCCTTAAGTACGAAAGGCATACGCTGATCTGCATCGGCAAGATTAGCCACCTCATCGCTAAATTTGATAGTTCTTTCATTATCAATGAATTGACATTGACTAGCCAACGTTAACTCAACAGGCTGTGCCACATTATCAGGTAAAAAGCCTGTGACATAGGAGAATTGGTTACTCCACAAGAACACTATTAATTGCTCGTCACTGTACATTGTGGTTTGCAATATATTGATTTGCTCGTGATAGGCGAGATGTACAACACCTTGAGCAATATTTCCTGCTTCTATCGCCTCAAAAGCGAGTAGAATATCGTCATAGGGAAGGCCAAACTTCAAATTATTTTGTCCTATTGGCCACAATATTGGAAATTGGCTATTACCGTAGATATCTTGGCGTAAATTTAGGCAAGTTTTGAGGTCTTTCAATCCACGTTGCTTGTAGAAAGCATGAAGCGGGTATACATCCAAAAATAGCGTCGTATTTCCCAGCGCCATCTTTTCATACACATAGTTGAATGAATACTGTGACAAACTTGATATTCCCTGAAGGCCGGGTACATAGGAAGATATTGATAATCTATTGTTTTTACTGGCTTGCCTTGCTTCTTCCACAGCTTGAGCAAAATCCTCAACTTTATTTTCTGCTTGCGCCTTCAGCTTTGGATGAAGAAAGTAAAATGGATTATCCATTGTGTTTTCTAGCTCACTTGCGCACGCGTCGGTTGGCATCATTATTAGCTTGTATTTGTTCATGCATATCATGACGGCAGCGTCTAGCATAAGCCTGATTAATACGTTTGTTCCGTTCTATGGGATCTGCAATCAGTTTACCACTGGGTGCGACGATATCTTCTGCCTCTTTCTGATAAACCACTGCGTCGTTGGTCTATTCGTTGTAATAGACTCATTTTATATCTCATCCTGAAGTAATATCCTGAATAATAGTGGGCATGAGAAAATAATATTCTCACGCCCATGTAATTTTGCGTTATCGCTTGCTTACCATGGCTTGGAAATCACCAATGTGATCAAATAGCGTTCTTCATCAGGATGCCTATCATCTTTGAAACGCCCTACGTCCATCATGATTTGATACTGCTCACCAGCTTGCCAATAGGTTGTTCCTGGGTTTTTCATCTTGCGAAGGCTATCATGTAATTCTGGTGTATTAACCAAGGGTGGGTACTCCCTGGTACGAGTAGGTATCCAACCCGCTTTGCGCCACTGATCTTGTAAATCCAACACAATCTTGATCGCATCCTCGTAGAGTAATGGCTCTATTTGTGGCGACATGCGTACACTAGTGATGATTCCATCATCATACAAAATAGTAAAGAATCGGGCAGTAGGCGTGACAAATCCATATTTCGGGTCGATAAAGCGTAAACGTGCATCCGTTTTTGGGATATTATGCCAAATTTTACCTGGAAGGTCGGGATCAATAGCGGCACTGGAACGCTGTCGCATCGCCTCGTAAGGTTCGCCGATCATCAGGGCTATCTCAGGTTCGCGAGAATAAAAGACTTGGTAGATATAGATACCTGCCAGTCCTAGAATGACGAATAACACGAAGATTAAACCACTGTGCCGCCAGTCTATACGCTGTAAGAGGCTCATTTTACACCTCCCCATGACGCAATATCTTGTAGAGACTCTTCGATCAAAGATCGTTTACTGCCACGTAGCAGTTCATCAAAACGATCTGCTGCCTTTAAAACAAAAGGCATACGTTGCTTTACATCTGATAAATCAGCTATAGGGTTATAGTCGCTAAACGTAATAGTTCTTTTATTATCGATACGTTTGCACTGGCTGGCCATTGTTAGCTCAACAGGTTGTGTTACACTAGAAGGCAAAATATTTGTGACATAGGCGAACTGGTTGCCATTTAATGCAAATACTAAATCAGAATCACTATACATTGTGGGTTGTAATATATTGATTTGTTCGTGATTGGCGAGATGCACAACACCTTTAGCAATATTCCCTGCTTCTATCGCTTCAAAGGCGAGTAGAATATCTGGATAGTCACGACCAAAACGCAACTTATCTTGCCCTATTGGCCATAGTATTGGGAATTGGCTGCTGTAGTCAATTTTTTGGCGTACACCTAGGCAAGTTTTGAAATCTTTCAGTCCACGTTGTTTGTAAAAAGCATGTAGTGGATACACATCCAAGAATAACGTTGTGTTTCCCAGCGCCATCATTTCATACACATAGTTGAATTGTTGCTGCACCTCACTTAATGACTCATCACGACTGCGGGCGTCAAAAAGTGGAACTGGGTTGTTTTCGTGAACTTGCTCAAGTTCTCTTTTAGTTTGAGCGCTATTCGTATTTTCATGCACAGTAATCAATCCTGGGATACTCCATTTTATTTTTCCTTTTCCTGCATTCTCAGAACTGCGTTGTATGGCGTCATATTCAGCTTGTATCTTTTCGATTAACTCAGAGGCATGTAACAAACCACACCCAACTTGCTTGGAAGCAAAAGCAGCAAGACCAGCCCATTGGAAGCGGTTATCTTCCAACCATATTTTAGCATAAGCCTGATTTATGCGCTTATTGCGTTCTTTGGGATCGGCAATCAGTTTGCCGCCGGGTGCAACAATGTCTTCGGCCTCTTTCTGATACCTGCGCCAAACACACTCACAAGTGAGGATGGGGACATCAATAACTTTAATTTGTTTTCCATCTTTTTCTTCGAAATGACAGTCACACGCTGCAACTGATTGGGTGCTCTTGTACAACTCCATGTCATCGTATTTATGTTTTTTAAAGATTTCGACCATTATGTCTTCCTGATTAAAATAGGGTTAATATCATTCCGTTACTAAGCATTTATATCCAGCCATTCGCCTCATCTGTATGTTTAATGAGGCGCGACAGCTAAACTGTCTGAGCAGGATTTATTTTGACCTTGAAAGGCGTGCTGGTTAAACCCTCTTCAAGATTCATCCCATTACCATCACTTGTTCCCGAATTCTCCATTTTATTTGTCAGTGTGTAAGGCACATTGGGTATCGGTTCATTTGTGTAGTCTCTGACCAGTTTAATGTATAAATCACTTTTAAGTATTTTCTGGCAATCATGATAATAAATCGAATTTTCATCATTCATCGATCTTTCTCCTGTTCTTTTTCTTGTTCCATCGCCAGCAGGTAATCCTGACTGGACACTTTTTCAATTCGCTGTCCGGCGTCGAGTTTTTGTCTTAACCATTGTTCAATCCGGGGTTCCAAACTGCCTTCTGGCTGATCCAATTGCTTCGCCATGCTGCCGTGGTTTTCCCATAAATCATCATAAAGTGAACTGGTTAACACTTTCAGGCCGTAGGGGGAGCATAACCAAACGTCCAGCAGGTGTTCGCCTAACGTAAAGGGGATTTCACTGTTACCTTCTCCGCAAGTTTCGGGGCGGCAAAACGGCATCGGCTGTGGTGTGTCGATCATCAGTTCTGTGACAGGCGACAGCATCAGTGACCAGTCGCCAGGCGTGAAGGCAGGGATCATCGCGCCAAAAACACGGGCATCCATAATGCG
>NZ_JANAIF010000098.1 GCF_024721015.1 Xenorhabdus bovienii | reverse complement strand
TATTTATATTTATATTTATATTTATATTTATATTTATATAAATATAGGTTGTTTATGTAATATTTATTTTTTATTTGAAAAATATGATATATATTTTATTGCCTGCAAAAATCTGATTTTTTATGTTAAATATCAATAAATTAAAGGAGATAGATTATGTCTAAACTGCAAAAATAAATTAACGCTAACAAAACCAAAGTAATTAAATAAGATTTCATAATAGCGCTACATCTGTTTTTTTCATGCCCGGTTCCGCTATCCGAAAATGACGAAGATATCAAATGTTCCAAATAGCATACCGTCATATCGGAATTGGCAAAGGTCGTTATAAAGCCTTTGACGTCATATCCAGATAATAAAATAAACGAAAACAAATAGATAAAAACATCATTGCTATAAATCAACCACTTGATTTATATCTGTAATTATTGCTTAAATCGCAATTGATGTTGGTTATCATTTTGATGATAATTATCAATATAGTTACATATCTTTAGATATTCTGACTAATTTTCGCGACGCAAAGAGCTTCGCTCAAAAACAGACAAAGGATTACTGTAATGGTTTATATGTCGAAAGACTTCAAAAAATTGCTCAATACTCTGATCGATCGACAGATCGAGGTGGCTGGTCGTCAGACCGAGTGGTTCAACATGAATGCCAACGCGCGTGCCGACTATATCAGGCAGGTAAACGAACGACTGCAAGAAATGCAGCAGAGTACCCTGAGTGTGCTGGCTGCTCAGCATTTTCAGATGCAGGACAACCCTGTTTCTGTCGGCGACCAGTTGCAGACGCTACAGCAAAGACGGCAGCAGATGGACGGTAAATCTGACACGCCGGCGATTAAGGCCTACAAGCAGCAACTGGATCGCGACATCCGGTTATACAGCCGCCAGCAGGCGGCCATAACGCACTTTAACAGTTCTAGGAAAAAGGCCTTGGATATGCTCAGTCCCAGCGGTTCCAAGACCTTGAATGCGATGACTCTGAGGGAGGATGCGGCGGTCAAGCAGGCTAAGCTGGATACCGAGATCAAGAATCTGGAACAGCAACTGACTATACAGGTGACTGACTCCACGTTCAGCCCAAAATACGTGAGGCTGTTTTCCAAGCTGCAGGCCTACAAGGATGTCAAAGCCCGCTACATTGCCTTGCTCGAGACATCCTCTAAGGAAGAGACAAAAGAAGCTAAGGCTTTCAGCAAGCTGATCGAAGTGCCTCTGGCCTCTGATGATTTGCCGGTAAATGTTTCACTGTTAATGATGGAGGAACGTCCTGGCTACATCCGCATGAACGTCGCTCTGGTTAATGCCAGCCCCGATGGCCGCTTCAAGGACTTCTTCCTGAAGGACGGCAGGCTGGTCGTGCCTAAGGACGGGGTATTCAACTTTTCCTTTGGTACTCCAGCCCGCTCCCTGGCCTGGCAACAACAATACCGGCTTAAGAGTGAGCCGCCATCCTTTCGCTCTCCGACCTATGCACCAATTCGCTCGGTACTGGTCAAAATCGAATTCGTCGAGAAGTATTTCGCTAACTACCTGGTTTCGGAAAGCACCGAGCGCGAAGGCTTCAAGGAGCATTTTCTGGATAACGATCGCAAGATACTGTTGATCAGCGTTGACCGCAAGGTACCGAACCAAATTGGGATTAAGGTGTCCGGCCACACCCATGAGGTTCCATTGGCCGGCACCTTGAGTGACCTGATCAACCAGAATGCTGATATCACCAGCTTCCAGACTATCGGCTTGGAGGATTTTCGCCAGAACAGTTATGACCCGGATCGTGATGGGCTTTTCATCAATATCCATGAGCTGGAACGCTCGGTCGGTTTTGGCAATCGCCAGTACTTGCTGGAAATGCCACAGGGCAAAATCCCGAGCAAAACCTACCTGTCCGCAACGCCCTTTGGGGTGATGAGCGTTGACGGCGACAAAGTCAGCAGTGGTCACTTGAGTAAGGCACAGACCGCCGAATTGTATCAATACAACGCCGCATTTTTCGAGACGCTGGATCGATTGCGAGACGATGGTGCGAAGGCCAGTCGTTTGTTTGAAGGCAGTAGCGAACGCAAAGTGTTCGAGCAGCAACTGGTGCGTTTGCTCGAACGCAACCACATCACCCCCGCAGGGGTGTTGGAGTCGGAGTACACCGATAACAGAATGCGCGATATCAAGGGCAATAACCTGAACAAGGTGTTGTGGGAACAGGCGTTTGCCACTTCGGTCTGGGAAAACATCGATAATGACCCGCTACTGTCTAAACTGGCGAATAAACTGAATAGTCTAGTATTCTCCTCCACAACCGTGGACAAGGTCTTAAAAAATAGCTATGTGCAAAGTGACATCGCCCAAGTTAAGGGATTGCTGGCACTGCAGTACGAACAATGGCGCATTCGGGCCACCGAAGAAGAAACCCAGCGGATCAACCGCGCTAATGCAGAACAGCATCCAAACAACCCGAAAATACAGGTCTTCAATCAGACCGAGGTTGAGCGCTCGCTGGACAGAAAGCTACTCGCCTTGTTGTTGGTCGGCCCCGAGAACTTTGAGAGAACCGATGAGCAATTGTATCCGGCCGTTAAGGCAGCTCTGTTGAGCAATGAGGGCAGGAGCCTGCGCAAACAGGTCTTGTTCCATGTCTTGCGCCCGGTAGCCGATAGCTTTTCCAAGCTTGCAGTCCCGGTAAATCCCCATGCTGAGCTGATGTCGGAAAGAGGTGACAACAAGGTCATAATCAATAACCGGCTGAATCAGCCAGACCCGTTTCTGATCCTCAATACCAGCCCTGAGGAGCAGGTATATCACGATGGTTCGAACCTGATCAAGGACGATAAGTACCGCAGCTACAACCAATTCCGTCCGGATCCCGAGAATAAGGCTACACTCTACATGAATGATCTGGATACCCCGTTCGTAGGCGGAATTTCAGGGACCACCCAGACGGTCAGCAATGTCTTACCGGAATTGTTCGGTGACACGTTGAGCGTCAAGGAGTACTGGAACTTCCAGATGGCCAATGCGGCCTTCATGATCCGTAACGGCTATCACTCGTTCTTTGAAACCTTCTATGTCGCTGCGCGTTACGAACCGAAGAGTGCAGACAGTATCGGCAAGGGCATGTTACAGATGTTTGACGAGTACCGCGCTGAAGGCAGAGAGAAGGCGTTGCAGGGTGAACTGTATGACGGAGTGATGGCACGCGTCTTGCCGATCATCAATCAGGGCTTGCCAGAGGCTAAGAAGTTTCATTCACCGCGTTTTATGCCGACACTGCTGGATCAGGAGGAAGGTCGCTACCGTCATGAACCAGAGGGCATTGCTCCGTTCGATGAAAAACCTGTCAGTAACTGGGAAAAGCCTGTAGTTGAGGCTCACCATGAGGGTGGAATGTCCCGCTTTGATGGTCAGCTGATTATTCAGCTTGAAAACGATCCTGTAGTCAGGGAAGCGGCAGCAAAATTAGCGGGAAAACACACAGATTCGGTGCTGGTGCAGCTGGATGCCCAGAGTCAATACCAGGTGGTTCATGGTGACCTGACTATCCTGAAGGATAAAGAAAAAATCCGCTGGCAACTGGTTGGTCATAGCCGCGATGGTGGGGATAAACTTAATCACCAGACGCTAGCCAAACGTACTCCGGAAGCTCTGGCGTCACAACTCAGCCAGTTCTATACAGACTCCGGCGTTAAAGCGTCCCCTGAACATATCAGTATGGTAAGCTGTTCACTGGCTGGTGAAGACCAACAGGAAAGCTATGCGCTAAAGTTTGCTCAGTCGCTTGACCAGCGTATTCGTCCACTTTCTGTTAAGGCTTATACCACTCAAATTACTGTCAGCCCTGAAGGCCGGAAACAACTCATAGAAAACGGTAATAAAGCCGCGCTTGTTTTTAATCCGGAGAATAGTGTATGGGAGATAACCGTAACGCCAGGTAAATCAGTCCCTGCAGGGGGTATGGTTAACCCGCCACTGGGAAACAAAACGGCTCCGGTTCCAGACAATGTGCAGATTGACATCCGGCTGCTGGAAATGCTTAACCGTGCAGAGGATTTTCAGCAGGCCACGGAGCAGCTGTACAGTAAAAACGCACTGTCCGCAGAAGAATGGCTGCCAGTACTGGGCAGCCTCAGGGAGGGGGAGTCCCGGCCCGGAAGTTATTCTTTACAGTTTATTAATACGGCACGGTCTGAGCTTCCTCCCCAGACATTCACGACGGATGACCGACGTATTATTGATTTCATTCATTCTTATGATAAAGATCTCGAAACTGTCAGCAAAACTCACGCGTATTCCAAAGGGAAACTAACCCTGCGTACAGGTATCCCCGAAGCAGATGCTGTTCACGGACTGAATACCGCCTTTATAGTTAAGACTCTGATCCCTTGGTTTGCCGATAGAAACCGCACCACCGTAGCCAGTGATAAGGTGCCCAATACGTTAGAGACCGCACTGCGGGTGCACACTTATGTTAACCTGGCGCAGATGGCTCATGGTACGCTGGAGGACGGTGCTAAACTCGCCAGTTTGTACAGGGCGGTGGCCAGTGAAGGCCGGGGAGTGACCAGCAGCCTGTTTTCATCACTGTCCCATGTCAGCACTGGTGTCGGGGCGGGGTTAAATATCCTCAGTGTGGCACTGGATGGCATAGAACTGGCGCATGCGCAGAATGAATCCCAGAAGGCTGTTTATGGTACCCAACTGGCGTTTGACAGTGCTGGCCTGGTTACAACTGGCGTGGGTATTGGTGCCGGTATCCTCGGTGCCCCCATTGTTGCTGGTTTTGCCTCCTCGCTGGCGGTACCACTGGCTGGTTTGGGTATTGGTTTTACGGCTCTGGCCGAGGCGTTCGGCAGGGTAGCCAGTGATGCACAGGCGGTAGGCAATTATTTTGCCGATCTGGAAGCAGCTTATCAGCAGGGTGGATATCGGCAGACGGAAAAAGTGGCAGCAGATGGCAGCCGTTATACGGTGATGGAACCGATCCCCGGCGCAGTGATCCGCCAGCTCGATTTGCGCCATGGTCACCTGACTTTTGACAGCCAGTATCTCTATCGCAATGACCCGACTTACTCATGGGGCTCGGGTAGGAGTAATTACTTTTTCTGGTGGCCCGGCAGGGCGGCTGATACTGATAAAAAGCATGCAATTAATATCCGCGAAGGTATCGGTCACAAACAGGCACAGAGCAACTTCCATTTCCGTCCTAGAAGCAGCGACATACTGATCCTGCCAGTTACCATGAAGTCCTACATTAATTACGAATATATGATCCTGCCCTTCGTCACTGCCCGCAACGACCGGGGATTTGACGTTCTGCGCCGACTGGAAGAAGACGGACGATTCGACTTTGATTTTTATGCTTTTCCCGGAGAGCGCGTGGTACGCCGTATAAAGCCGGAATTTGTTGCGACGCCGATTGACATCATTCTGGACGATGAAGACCGGGATATTGTCATTCAGCAGTTGCCGGAGAAGGACTACGGGATCCTGTCCTATCAATTGACCGGCGGGAAGGGCAAATACCGTATCAGCTTGCAGGAGGGGGTTTCTCTGTCCTTACAGGGAAACACCGGTACCCACTGGATACTGGATGCCCGTCATATCGGCTCTAATGTTAACACCAGTTTCAGCAAAAAAGATAACAGACAACTACTGCATATCGGCAGTATAAAGATAACCCTGCCTGAAAAGTCGGATAATATTTCTCTGATAAATAATGCAGGGATATTTTCTGTCAAGCAGAACAAAGAGAATCAGTGGCAGATAACAGAGAGCGTAACGAATGCTATGCAGTTTAACAGCCTGCAGGCGTTGCATGATCATCTCAGGCAGTTAAGCAATTCTGAACATCACAACAGGCCATATTTAGTAGTGGAATACTACCAGCACTCACCGCAAAGCCGTCCTGTCGGCCGTGCATTCTATGAGACCGGTCGTGATCGTATGATTTACACCAACGTCCCTGACGCAGCAGATTTTCTCAGCTATGCAGAGCTGGCGAAAGTTGAAGGTAATAAGGCGTGGTTTTATCGGGATACTACGCTCTGGCAAGTGGATATTGTCAGTGGCGAAGTTCTGCGGCAATATCTGCCGATAAAATTTCCGGGGAGTGATCAGGAGAAAATCAGCAGCCATGTGATGCAGAGCAATGACCAGCTCTGGTTTGTGGTGGAACGGCAGCTGGATGAGGGCTATATCTCGTATACTTATCAGGTGGCAGAGGAAGCACTGAAACTGGTGGCAGTTGACGGGAATACGGTCATGTTGGCGGGCCTGGATAAAATCAGTGAAAAAAACTTTGTCGCGCTGCCTGTCCCCCTTGATTCCAGTGACGGTGAGTTTAATGGCCTTCTGGCACCACTGGCGGCGAATCAGTGGTTCACCGGCGATCTCTGTGCGCCGGAACGTCAGGTTAAAGGCAGCCCGGCGGAGGTGATCAGCCTTTCTGGGCGAGTAGCTGGTGTGGATAGACATTACTGGTTACAGACTGATGGAAAACAGCTGCGGAATGTGGTCAGAATGAACCGGATAAATCCGGATCAAGAGGATGCCAGCATCCTGGCTGAGCTGAAAAAGAAAAATTCGGATCTGCTGGCCCTGACGGCTGATTTTACCCGCGTTTTCACCACGACCGGTGATAAACCGGGTTATTATTTTTACAGCCATCAGCGACATAGTCTTTATTTTCAGCAGGATAATGGCCTGTCCGGCACTCCGGCCAGCAAAGTGGCTGTTGATGATATCAGATCCGTATCCATAGCGAACAAGCAGTTGGTTGCACTTTCCAGTAGGGGGATGCTGTGGCTGGCGGATGATCAGGGCAGTATCCGTCTGATCGGGGTGACGGCAGACTGGCTGCAGCAACCTCACCAGAATGGTCTGACAGCCGCATTGAGTCAGCTGGCGCGGGATAATCCAGATCGGTTCAGCACCCTGCTGCTGCTGGGGTTACAGGATAGCAACGGAAAACCAATCAGTGCCTGGTATGACAGTACGGCAGGTCGGGTGGTGCAGAGCGGAGTTGGTCTCATTACAGAACACACTCTGACCTATCTTGGTTTAGCGGAGGATGGCAGTCAGGCATGGATTTTTGACACCGATAACCATCAGTTATATCGTCAGCCCCTGTCTGCGGAGCCTGACCTTAAGTTGAGTGAAAAGCGGGTGCTCTCTGAGGAACCTGCCGCAGCGGAACCTTGGCTCCGGGCCAGCCATCAATACCGCAGTGCGGTTCGTCAGGGCAATACACTCCGGCTGGAAACCCCGGACGGCGCGGTCTTACTGCTGTCAGCTGATGCCAAGATGACAGACCGCCCGGTGCTGATTGCCTGGCATGTGCAGGGTCGCCCGGACAGTCAAATTGCCTCAGCCATTGTGGCGCTCAGGAATGAGGCTGAATTACCGCAAGCCGTTAGACTGTTTTCTGAGCGTGGTTATCCTGCTTGGTACCTGCCGGAGGAAGGGAAAACGCTTCGTTCCAGCATAGTTGACTCGAATCATGTTCTGCATTACTTGGGTCAGGTCGCCGGGCAGGAGGCCAGTTATGTCCATGACCAGACTACCGGAGAATTGTGGCAAGTCAGCGAAGAAAAATCCACCCTAGAGGGGAATTACTGTTTTGTTAACCGAACACCGGAGAGTCTGGTGTTGCAGGTGGGTCAGGTTCCTTTGGGGGAAAAAATCCGTCTGCCGCAACTGGCGGGCACTGATCGGCTGGCCATCACCGGACGTTCAAAAGAATTGTATTACTGGCTTTCCTCCCCTGAGGCGCTGACTCACTACCGGCATATCACGATAGATGATCGGGGTCAGGGTTCAGCCATCCGGTTTTCTGATACCTGCATAGCCAACCTGTCACTCTGGCGCAGTGGCCAAAATCTAGTGCTGCTTCATCAGGCATCAGAAGACACCAGTATATGCATTGTCAGTATTGAACAGGCGGCGCAGCGCTATATGAGGCTTGAAAGTACAGGAACTCCGGCGCTGAAGAAGATGAAGATAATTCACTTACTGAGAAAAATGGACAAACTGACGGTATTAAACCCCGATGTCAGCTGTTTCGAGCTGGTATCAGAGGAAGGTGAATTCAGGATAAAACCAGTTGAGCGTACAGAGAAGTTAGAGTCGTTTTCATCTATTCCGGCGCATTCAGTACTTATACCCCGGATGTAGCGCTCTACCGCAGTTGCGATAGAACTGGAGTTGGTGAAAAAGGCTCTAGGGCGCAGTGTTAATAAGCAACTGGTCGATCTAGTTGGCCAGTTGCACAAATTGGTTTTTGGGGTTTTAGGAACAACGGAACAGTAAACGCCGTTAAGCAGTCATTTTAAATAGCCATTTAATTATAAATCATTATGTTGGGGTTGTACGCTGGACAATGGTATTCGGTTAAGGAAACCATTAGGCTATGGATACTGATAACCCTGACAGGCAAATGAGTTTATATTACATTCTGAATAAGGTTTTTTGACTCGTGTGCAAAAGTAGATAAGTTATGACAGAAAAGAAAGAGAAGGATTGATACAAAACTGATCGTTTTATTTCTTATGAAAAAAAACACTTCCAGAGGTTCTGTCGCATTAACGGAACATCAGGTAAGCTCCCTATTTTTTAGCGAATCCAGAACGATGTCCCTGATCCGAAATGTGTTCAAACGCCTGCATTATCCTGTTGATATCATCGCTCAGTGCGTTCGCGGGTATCTGACCTACGCGCTAAGTCTGCGTAACTTGGAAGAAATGATGGCTGAGCGCGGGATTGCGGTTGATCATTCCACGCTTTCTCGTTGGGTTCATCGCTGGGTTCCGTTGATCGTTAAACGTTATCGGCGGGGCAGGCCCGAAGTTGAACGTCGGTGGCGAATGGATGAAACTTATATCAAAATCAAAGGACAATGGCGTTACCTCTACCGTGCTATAGACTCAGACGGTAATACGGTTGAATTTTTGCTGACAGCTCATCGGGATAAAAAAGCGGCATTGCGTTTCTTCAAAAAGGCGATGCGTCAACATGGACAACCTGACGGGGTAACTCTTGATAAAAGCGGTGCCAATAAAGCGGCGTTGGACGAAATGAACAAGGAAAAACTGAAAAATATCACAACAACTAACCATTCAATACATGACCTAATTTTTAAATAATTTAATTAAACTTGTTAATTTTTTTTGTGAAAATATTCACTTCAACCAAATTATGTTATATCTCCAACTTGATTGTTATTATTTTTTTCACTACTTTTATTTTTGATATGAAGTTTTCTGAGAGCATATCTTACTAGCTGTCATTTTGACAAAAATAAATGATCACCTGATTTATATAAATATTCAGTATGTATTATATATACGCAATTAACTTGAAGAGGCGGGTTTTAAAATCTGGAAGTTATCAGTCAACCGAGTGGTGAGCTCTTT
>NZ_JANAIF010000097.1 GCF_024721015.1 Xenorhabdus bovienii | reverse complement strand
CCTCTCGGTGTCACTGGCGAAATCCATATCGCCGGTGCCGGCGTCGCCCGTGGCTACCTGAACCGTCCTGAACTGACTGCGGAGCGCTTCCTTGCCGATCCGTTCTCCTTCGATCCGGACGCCCGTATGTACAAGACCGGCGACCTCGGCCGCTGGCGTTCCGACGGCCATCTCGACTATCTCGGCCGCAATGACTTTCAGGTCAAACTGCGCGGCTTCCGAATTGAGCTCGGCGAGATTGAGTCCCGATTGGTGCAATGTCACGGCGTGCGCGAAGCGGTGGTACTGGCGCGCGAAGACGAACCGGGCCACAAGCGTCTGGTCGCTTATCTGCTGCCCCAGACCGGCGCTGAACTGATGCCGGCTGAACTGCGTCAGCAACTCGCCCAGCACCTTGCCGAGTATATGCTACCCAGTGCCTTTGTGACGCTCGACGCTTTCCCGCTTACCCCCAACGGCAAACTCGACCGTCAGGCGCTTCCTGTCCCCGACGCGTCCGCCGTAGTGGTGCGCGGCTATGAAGCCCCGGTCGGTGAGGTGGAGACCGCTCTGGCACGAATCTGGCAAAACCTGTTGGGACTGGAACGGGTCGGCCGCCACGACCATTTCTTTGAACTGGGTGGTCATTCGCTGATGATCGTCAGTCTGATCGAAGAGCTGCGCGGCCTTGGTTGGCGGCTTGAGGTTCGCAGCGTGTTCGCCGCGCCCGTCCTCGCCGAAATGGTACAAACCATCCAGAGTGACACCGACGCTTTCGTGGTGCCGCCCAATCGCATCCCCGAAGGCTGTACCGCCCTTACTCCCGATATGCTACCCCTGGTCACGCTGTCTCAGGCTGAGATTGATGCCATCGCCGATGTGATCCCCGGCGGGGCGACCAATGTGCAGGATATCTATCCACTGGCGCCGTTGCAGGAGGGTATCCTGTTCCATCACCTGCTACAGACACAAGGTGATGACTATCTGCTACAGAGCCTGCTCGCCTTTGACAGCCGCGAGCGTCTTGATACTTTCCTAGCCGCCCTGCAACAGGTCATCGACCGCCACGATATCCTGCGTACCGCCGCCTGTTGGCAGGGATTGGTGCAGCCGGTTCAGGTGGTCTGGTGTCAGGCACCGCTGTGTATCAATCACTTCACCCCAGACACGGCGGACGATGTCCCGGCTCGGCTACGGGCTCACACTGATCCACGCCGTCACCGTCTCGACCTGAGCCGTGCGCCGCTGTTCGCCGCCGACATCGCCCACGATCCGATCCAAGATGAATGGCTGCTGGCTCTGCGTTTCCACCATCTGGTCAGCGATCATATGACGCTGGAGCTGATTTTTGCTGAGATTGCCCTGATATTGCAGGGACATACCGACAAGCTGCCTACGGTACTGCCCTACCGCAACTTTATTGCTCAGACCCTGAGCATACCGGCTGCAGTTCATGAGGCTTACTTCCGCGATCAACTCGCCGACGTCGACGAACCGACGGTGCCGTTCGGTGTACTCAAAGTGCAGGCTGACGGCGAACTCGTCACCGAAGCCCGTCTTCCACTTATACCTGCTTTGGCGGAGGCTATCCGCGCTCAGGCTCGCCGTCTGGGGGTCAGTCCGGGCGTACTGTTCCATGTGGCCTGGGCTCAGGTACTGGCGCAGACCAGCGGCCGCGATGATGTGGTCTTTGGCTCCGTGCTGCTGGGTCGTCTGCAAGGGGGCGCAGGTGCTGACCGAATACTGGGTATGTTTATCAATACTCTGCCAGTGCGGGTCTCTCTGGCCGACCACAGCGTGCAGGCCGTAGTACAGGCGACCTACCGCAGTCTGACCATGCTATTGGAGCACGAGCAGGCACCGTTGGCGCTGGCTCAACGCTGTAGCGGCATGGCGCAGTCGATACCGCTGTTCAGTACCTTGCTCAATTACCGTCATAATCAGGCCGGCAAGGCAGATACGGCTGAGACGACTTGGGCAGGTATGCGCATTTTAACAACAGAGGAGCGAACCAACTATCCGATCACCCTGTCAGTCGATGATCTGGGAACTGGTTTCCATCTGACCGCTCAGACTGTGACGGGGATCGACCCGACCCGCGTCACCGCGTATCTGGCTACGGCGATCAGTGGCTTGGTCGATGATTTGACCCACCATCCGCAACAGTTGATTCGAGATGTGCCGATCCTGCCACCAGCAGAGCGGCAACAACTGCTGGTGAACTTCAACGCCACCCAGGCGCACTTCCCACAGAACGCCCTGATCCACCAACTGTTCGAGTCTCAGGTGGCATACAAACACGATGCCACCGCTGTGGTGTTTGAGGATCAGGTACTGAGCTATGGCGAACTGAACTGCCGCGCCAACCAACTGGCTCATCATCTGATCGCGCTGGGTGTACGGCCGGACGATCGGGTGGCGATTTGTCTGGAACGCAGTTTGGAGCTGGTAGTCGGCTTACTCGCTATTCTTAAGGCAGGCGGCGCTTATGTGCCGCTCGATCCGGCCTATCCGGCCGAGCGGTTGGCCTATATGCTTGATGACGCGGCACCCGTGGTCTTGCTCACACAGACGGCATGGGTTGACACGCTGGTCAGCCCCGTGACTACGCCTGTACCTATAATAGTACTCGATGCTCAGGAACCGACTGTGGCAGCACAACCCACCCACAACCCGGAGCCGCAGACACTAGGGCTGACGTCACGCCATCTGGCATATGTCATCTACACTTCAGGCTCCACCGGGTTGCCCAAAGGCGTCATGGTCGAACACCGGAATGTCCTTCGTCTCATCATCAATAATGGTTTTGCCGATATTGGAGAAGAAGACTGTATTGCCCATTGTGCCAATATTGCCTTTGATGCTTCAACGTGGGAAATCTGGTCTGCTCTGCTCAATGGTGGGCGTTTATATGTGGTTTCACCCTCAGTGCTGCTCGATCCGGTACGTTTCCGCGATTCGCTGATCAAAGGGCAAGTCACCGCCCTCTGGCTAACGGCCGGCTTGTTCAACGAATATCTCAGCGATCTCGGCCCCCTGTTCGGACAACTACGCTACCTGCTCATCGGCGGCGATGTACTCGACCCCAGGAAGATTCAACGTGCACAATTGGCTGAGTCTCAGCCGGCACATCTCATCAACGGCTATGGTCCGACAGAAACCACGACGTTTGCCACAACCTATCGTATTGCATCACCCGTCGATGTTGCTCACTCTATTCCCATCGGCCGTCCGATCGCTAATACCCGGATCTATATTCTCGATGCCTACGATCAGCCCACTCCCCTCGGTGTGGCCGGCGAAATCTATATTGCCGGTGCCGGCGTCGCCCGTGGCTACCTGAACCGTCCCGAACTGACCGCCGAGCGCTTCGTTTCCGATCCGTTCTCCGCCGATCCAGACGCGCGCATGTATAAAACCGGCGACCTCGGCCGCTGGCTTTTCGATGGCAACATCGACTATCTCGGCCGCAATGACTATCAGGTTAAACTGCGTGGCTTCCGTATTGAGCCCGGTGAGGTAGAGGCTCGACTTGTACAATGTCACGGGGTGCGCGAAGCGGTGGTTCTGACCCGCGAAGACGAGCCGGGCCACAAGCGCCTGGTCGCCTATCTGCTGCCCCAAACCGGTGTCGAACTGGTTCCGGCCGAACTGCGTCAGCAACTTTCTCAACACCTCGCCGAATACATGTTGCCCAGCGCTTTTATGACGCTTAAGTCCTTCCCGCTGACCCCCAATGGTAAACTCGACCGTCAGGCACTCCCCGTCCCCGACTCGTCTGCCGTGGTGATACGCGGCTATGAGCCGCCACAGGGAAGAATAGAAACCGCTCTGGCCCAGATCTGGCAAGACTTACTGGGGCTGGAGCAGGTCGGCCGTCATGACCACTTCTTTGAACTCGGCGGCCATTCTCTGCTTGCCGTCCAACTCGCCGCGCGTGTACGCCAGGATCTGGCGCGGGAATTGCCGCTACAACAACTCTTTGCCCAGCCCATCCTGACGGATCTGGCCCACGCACTCACCGGCGCTTCCGTGACGACTCAGGTCATCATCCCTGTGGCCGACCGCAGCCAGTTGCTTCCGCTATCCTTCGCCCAGCAACGGCTATGGTTCCTTGGGCAGCTCGATCCCGCTGCCAGCCAGGCCTACCATATTCCGGCAGCGCTGCGTCTTACTGGCTCACTCAACCGCCACGCGCTGACCACCGCACTCGATCACCTGATTGCCCGGCAAGAGAGCCTGCGCACCCGCTTTGTCCTAGTCGAAGGCCAACCCTGCCAGCACATTGATCCCGCCGATATCGGCTTTGCGCTATCCTGCCAGGATCTGCGCCCGTTAGACTCAGCAGTGCGTAACAACCGTGTCACCGAGCTCGCCGCCCTTGAAGCGCAGACGCCTTTCGACTTTATTCGAGGTCCTCTGATCCGCGGTCAACTGCTGCAATTGACGGACGAAGAGCATGTATTGCTGCTCACCCAGCATCACATCATCGCTGACGGCTGGTCCATCGGGGTGCTGGTACACGAACTTGTTGCCCTCTACCGTGCCGCCCTTGACGGCCACAGCGATCCACTGCCGCCACTGCCCATTCAGTACGCCGACTATGCCGTCTGGCAGCGTAACGGGTTGCAGGGAGCCGTCCTCACCGAACAGCACGACTTCTGGAGCAGCCAGCTCCAAGGCGCCCCGACCTTGCTGACACTCCCCACCGATCGGCCACGCCCACCCGTACAGAGCTATACTGGCGGCCGGGTTCCTCTCCACCTTGATACTACGTTGCTGGCATCACTTAAGGGACTTGGACAGCGCCATAACACCACCTTGTTTATGACCGTATTGACCGCCTGGAGCATCGTTCTTGCCCGGCTCAGTGGTCAGGATGATATCGTTGTCGGCACCCCGGTCGCTAATCGCCAGCATCGCGAATTCGAGGGTTTGATCGGCTTCTTTGTCAATACCCTGGCCTTACGCGTCACGCCAGCTGACGTCACCAATGTGGCCGGGTTGCTCACGCAGGTTCGTGAGCGAGCACTCGCCGCCTATGCCCATCAGGATCTTCCCTTCGAGCAAGTGGTAGAAGCCTTGCAGCCCGACCGTAGCTTGAGCTACAGCCCGGTCTTCCAAGTCATGCTGGCCTTAAATAACACCCCGGCCCAAGACTTGTCGTTGCCCGGCCTACAGCTCGCTCCCGTTGAACAAGTACGCTATGGCGCTCACTTTGACCTGATGCTATCGCTGACCGAAACTGAGGCTGGTTTGGTCGGTGATCTGGAATATGCTGCCGATCTGTTCGACCACGCGACCGTTGAGCGCATGGTCGGCTATGTGACTCATGTGCTGGCGGCGATGGCGGCTGACACGACACAAGCCATTGTCGGCCTGCCGATGCTGCCGACCTCGGAACGACAACAGCTGCTGGTGAACTTCAACGCCACCCAGACGGACTTCCCGCAAGACACCCTGATCCACCAGCTATTCGAAGCTCAGGCGGCACACCACCCCACCGACACCGCCGTGGTGTGCGGGGATCAGGCGCTCAACTATGACGAACTGAACCGCCGCGCCAATCGGCTGGCTCATCATCTGCTCAACCTGGGTGTACGCCCGGATGATCGGGTAGCAATTTGTGTCGAACGCAGTCTGGAGATGGTGGTCGGTTTGCTCGCTATCCTCAAGGCAGGCGGTGCCTATGTGCCGCTCGATCCGGCTTACCCGACCGAGCGGTTGGCATATATGCTGGATGACGCGGCACCCGTGGTATTGCTCACTCAGATGGCATGGGTCGACACACTGAACAGCGCCATACCTACGGTGGTACTCGATACCCAAGAACCGTTTATGGAAGCGCAGCCAACCCACAACCCAGAAGCGCAGACGCTGGGTCTGACATCACGCCATCTGGCGTATGTGATCTACACCTCCGGCTCCACCGGCCTGCCCAAGGGGGTGATGAGCAGCCATCAAGCCCTGTGTAACCGGCTGTTGTGGTTCGTTCGCGATATCGTGACACCACCACTGGTGGCGGCGCTGAAAACCAGCATCAGCTTCGTCGATTCAGTGACCGAGACACTTGGCGTATTACTGGCCGGTGGCAAACTGGTTGTTTTCGATAACCATGAAGTGAAAGATCTTACGCGTTTCGGCGAAGGCTTACGCCACGCCGATGTTAACTACCTGGTGGTGGTACCTTCGCTGCTGAAACTCCTGATACAGGGGAGTGGCGATTACCTGAAATCGATTAGGACGTTGATTTGCAGCGGGGAACGACTTGCGCCTGAGCTCGCTCGGCAGGTAATAACGGATTACCCTTGGATCCATCTGCTGAATTTCTACGGTTCATCCGAAATCAATGGCGATGCGACTTGGTATGAATACTGTGCTACGGCCGGCGTGCCGGATGTTTCGGTCATCGGCAGACCCATCGCCAATACCCAAAGCTATATCTTCGATCCCCACGGCCAACCCGTTCCTTTGGGCGTCACTGGCGAAATCCATATCGCCGGTGCCGGCGTTGCCCGCGGCTACCTGAACCGCCCCGAACTCACCGCCGAACGCTTCCTTGCCGATCCGTTCTCCTCCGATCCGGATGCCCGGATGTACAAGACCGGCGATCTCGGCCGCTGGCTTCCCGATGGCAATATCGAATATCTCGGCCGCAATGACTTTCAGGTCAAACTGCGGGGTTTCCGTATCGAACTCGGCGAGATCGAAGCTAAATTGGTACAATGCCACGGCGTGCGCGAGGCGGTGGTGCTGGCGCGCGAAGACGAGCCGGGCCACAAACGTCTGGTCGCCTATCTGCTGCCCCAGACCGACGTTGAATTGGTTCCGGCCGAGCTGCGTCTGCAACTCTCCCGACAGCTCGCCGAGTATATGCTGCCCAGTGCCTTTATGACGCTTGAGGCTTTCCCACTCACCCCAAACGGCAAACTTGACCGCCAGGCGCTCCCCGCGCCTGACCCGTCCGCCGTGGTGACACGTCATTATGAAGCGCCAGTGGGAGAGGTAGAAAACGCTCTCGCCCAGATCTGGCAAAACCTGCTGGGGCTGGAACAGGTCGGCCGTCACGATCACTTCTTTGAACTCGGTGGACATTCGCTGATGATTGTCAGTTTGATCGAGCGACTGCGTGGCTTCGGCTGGCGACTCGACGTTCGCAGCGTATTCGCCGCCCCCGTCCTTGCTGAACTGGCGCAAACCATCCTGATACATCAGGACGCTGCCGACGCTTTCGTGGTGCCGCCCAACCGCATCCCCGCGGGCTGCACTGCCCTCACGCCCGATATGCTGTCCCTGGTTTCGCTGTCTCAGGCTGAGATTGATGCTATCGTCGGCATGATCCCCGGCGGAGCGAGCAATGTACAGGATATCTATCCATTGGCACCGTTGCAGGAAGGTATCCTGTTCCATCACCTGCTACAGGCACAAGGCGATGCCTATCTGTTGCAGACTCTGCTTGCCTTCGACACCTGCCAACATCTCGATGCTTTTCTGGTCGCGCTGCAACAAGTCATCGACCGCCACGATATCCTGCGTACCGCTGCCTGCTGGCAAGGGCTGGTGCAGCCGGTTCAAGTGGTTTGGCGTCAGGCGCCACTGTCGGTCAATCACTTTACCCCGACCTCAGCGGACGACGTCCCGGCTCAGTTACGGGCTCATACTGATCCACACCAGCACCGTCTCGACCTGAACCGCGCGCCACTGTTTGCCGCCGACATTGCCCACGATCCGGCACAGGATGAATGGCTGCTGGCCCTGCGTTTCCATCATCTGGTCAGCGACCAAATGACGCTGGCACTTATCTTTACCGAGATTGCCCTGCTGTTGCAGGGGCATGCCCAAGCACTGCCCGCCGCGCTGCCCTACCGCGACTTTATCGCCCAGACCCTGAGCGTGGCGGACACGGTGCATGAGGCCTACTTCCGCTCCCAACTCGCTGATGTCGACGAACCGACAGCGCCATTTGGTGTGCTCAACGTGCAGGGCGACGGTGAACCCGTCACCGAAGCCCGTCTCTTGCTCACCCCCAATTTGGCAGAGGCTATCCGCACTCAGGCCCGCCGTCTGGGAGTCAGTCCAAGCGTGCTGTTCCATGTCGCTTGGGGGCAAGTGCTGGCACAAACCAGCGGCCGCGACGATGTGATCTTTGGCTCCGTGCTGCTGGGTCGCCTGCAAGGAGTCGCGGGTGCCGACCGAGTTCTGGGCATGTTTATCAATACGCTGCCGGTGCGGATCTCTCTGGCCGATTGCAGCGTACAGGAAGCGGTTCAAGCCACCTACCGCAGCCTCACAATGTTGCTAGAGCACGAACAGGCACCGTTGGCGCTGGCGCAGCGCTGTAGTGGTGTGGCTCAACCGATGCCGCTGTTCAGTGCCTTGTTCAATTACCGTCATAGTCAAGCCGACGAAGCCGGCGCGGTTGATACGATTTGGGCAGGCATGCGTATCGTCGCAACCGAAGGGCGAACCAACTATCCGGTTACCCTCTCGGTGGATGATCAGGGGGTCGGTTTCCGCCTGACTGCCCAGACTGTGACGAGTATCGATCCGGCTCGCGTGACCACTTATCTAGCCACCGCTATCAGCGGCTTGGTCAAGGCGCTGGTCAGCGACCCGCAACAACCCATCCTGCAAGTGCCAATCTTGCCGGCATCGGAGCGGCAACAATTGCTGACCGGCTTCAATGCCATCCAAGTAGACTTCCCGCAGAACACCTTGATCCATCAGCGGTTCGAGGCTCAGGCAGCACATTCCCCCGATGCCACCGCCGTGGTGTTTGAGGACCAGACATTCAGCTATGGTGAACTGAACCGCCGCGCCAATCGTCTCGCCCATCGTTTAATTGCGCTAGGTGTGCGTCCGGACGATCGGGTGGCAATTTGTGTCGAACGCAGCCTGGAACTGGTGGTCGGTTTGCTCGCGATCCTCAAGGCCGGTGGCGCCTATGTGCCGCTCGATCCGACTTATCCGGCCGAGCGGCTGGCGTATATGCTCAATGATGCGACACCAGTAGCTTTGCTGACCCAGACAACACAGGTCGACACGCTGACCAGCCACGTCCCGGCGCCCATACCCACAATCGTACTCGATGCCCAGGATGCATCCCTGATGGCGCAATCGGATCACAATCCGGATACACAGGCACTGGGGCTGACGTCACGCCATCTGGCGTATGTCATCTACACCTCCGGCTCCACCGGATTACCCAAGGGGGTGATGGTCGAGCACGCCCATGTCACCCGCCTGTTAGCCGCCACCCAAGAACGTTTCCAGTTTGATGGCAATGATGTGTGGACCCTGTTCCATTCCTTTGCTTTCGATTTCTCGGTGTGGGAACTCTGGGGTGCCTTGTCTCATGGTGGCCAGCTGATCGTCGTACCGGCTGACTGTCTCCACTCACCGCAGGCCTTCTATGCGCTGCTGTGCCGTGAGCAAGTCACCGTACTGAATCAAACGCCCAGTGCTTTTCGCCCGTTGATTTCTGCCCAGGATGCCACGCCGCATTCCCTACGCTGCATTATCTTTGGGGGGGAAGCGCTGGAGTTGCATACGCTTGCTCCGTGGGTCGCCCGTAACCCCACCCAACAGACCCGTCTGGTCAATATGTACGGCATCACCGAGATCACCGTGCATGCCACCTATCGTGAACTCACGGAATCCG
>NZ_JANAIF010000096.1 GCF_024721015.1 Xenorhabdus bovienii | reverse complement strand
ATTAGTGGACGCGGTAAGTCAGTGTATTGTATTACCGACTATAACAAAAGTGCAGATAATTTCATTGATTAACTTATCGTAATAGCTTAATGTCACCATCCATAATCCAAGTGCAAACATACCGTAAACAGCGAGTGCAACTAACCAATGGATTAAAACAGAAACATGACCAAAGCGCGTGGAAGTATTTTTTAAAAGCATACCGTTTCCTTATTCTTGATCACTGAAAACTCTCTGTGAATATAAATGAGAAAGTTTAGGTATTATAGTAGATTAAAATGCTATTTGATTTTTACAAATCTTCGACAAATAATTTGTTTAAGAATGTCAGATTTTATCAATAATAGAATCATATTATGATCTTGATGATGAAATAAAAAGAATTTAATTCATTTGTTGATTGTGATTTAATGTTAGGTGATTAATATCTATAATAATTATGTGTAAAATTAAAGTGATATTATTTAATTGTATTTTTTCTATATTCATTATTGTTTTTAATATATTAATTAAATAAATAATGTTCAAGGTGTAAATTGAAATTTATTCATTTATCCATAAAATGACAGTTATTTTTTATTATAGATCCTAATCAATAATAGGAATAACTTATTACTAAATAGATTTTGCGTGTGAATATTATCACTTTATTAAATGATTTATTTAAAAAACAGATGGGTGATTATTATTTAAATTGACAAAAATAAAAAGCGTTTCCCTGTATGCCATGGTTTACTCTTAGGGCAAGAGATTGTAATGTTTTCGCGTAGTCACACTCTTTGATCACTATAGCGGGAAATACGATGTACACATTGTGGATAGCCAATAAAAATTATTCTTCTTGGTCACTGCGTCCGTGGATTTTGCTGAAGGCGCTGGAGATCCCATTTAACGAGCAGCTTAGTTATTTTGAAGATGATAAAAGTAGTTATGAAAAATTCAAAGCATTCTCACCCACTGGGCTTGTTCCTTGTCTGGTAGAGGGTGAAATTACCGTTTGGGATTCACTGGCTATTGTTGAATACCTTGCAGAAAACCACACTCAGGTTTGGCCACAAGATCGCATCGCCAAAGCGTGGGCAAGAAGTGCTTCGGCAGAAATGCATTCTGGTTTTGCCACATTGCGCCAAACTTGCGCGATGAATTGTTCAAAACAGTTTGAATTGAGGGAAATTTCCCCTGAATTACAGTGTGATATTGACCGCCTTGATGCTCTTTGGTCAGACGGGTTAACGAAATTTGGCGGCGAATGGCTGGCTGGGAATACATTCACTGCGGTTGATGCGTTTTTCGCTCCAGTGGCTTTCCGTGCTCAGACCTATGGGCTGAAATTTTCTGCTATTAGTCAGGCATGGGTTGATCGTATGCTTAAGCATCCGGCAATGGTGGAATGGGCTGAGGCGGCAGCAAAAGAGCCTGAAATAGAGTATTAATGAATAGATAGATATTATTTGACTCAATAATATGCAGGGTACGTTGTGTGCCCTGATTAAAATCACCTATTTTTGGTTGAATATAATTTATTGAGTGATTATTTTAATTTTATTAACCACCTAATATGGACAAAAAAAAGCTCCGTATTGATACGGAGCGGAAATGGGTAAAAGTAGCTGGGAAAATGTAGTAGGTAGTACAGGTGCATAGTAATCCTACGCAATTAAACGCGGATTAAACAAAAGAGATGTAGTGCAGAGGAAGTTCAGTGTGAGGTTTGTTGAGGGGCAATAACAAATTATTTCCGCTTGAGAGAATACCTGGTATGACCCATTAACAATGAATTTTTATCAAACAAGCCATACCAAATATCAGTTTTTGTCATTGAGTCATACCCTATATTTTTTTATTGGCTGTGACCTGATGAGAAACGGCATCTCGGATCACCTCCAGCGAGGCAGGGTTCTCAATTAACGCAATGTCGTTCGGCTCCCGTCCTTCACAAATCGCCTGCATGGTGCGGCGCAGCATTTTCCCTGAGCGGGTTTTGGGAAGCTGGGCAACAAAATAGACCCGCGCCGGGCGCCCGACACTGCCGAGCTGCTTATCGACCAGCTCCATCAGTGCTTTTTCCAGCGCGGCGAAATGGTCAGCATTCTGGATTTCCCGTCCTTCCTTGAGTACCGTAAAAGCAACGGCGGCTTGTCCTTTCACTTCATCCTTGATGCCAATCACGGCTACTTCTGCCACGTCTTCATGGCTGGCGATGCACTCTTCGATTTCCCGTGTTCCTAAGCGATGCCCTGAGATATTAATCACATCGTCCGAACGCCCCAGAATAAAATAGTAACCGTCGCTGTCACGGATGCCCCAGTCGAACGTAGAATAAATCTGCGGGTCAAAATGCTTCCAGTAAGTATTTACAAAACGAGTATCATCGCCATAGATGGTCTGAATACAACCGGGAGGCAGGGGGCCTTTGGCGACCAACATCCCTTTTTCGTTATCGCCACATTCCTGACCAGTTAGTTCGTTGATCAGTTTGACGTTGAAGCCGTACATTGGAAAACCGGGGCTGCCAAAACGACTCGGCCGATCATCCAACCCACGCGCAATCGCCATAATCGGCCAGCCAGTTTCGGTCTGCCAATAATTATCAATGACCGGAACGTTGATGGTTTCCGCAACCCAGCGGGCGGTATGTTCATCAAGCGGCTCACCTGCTAAATATAATGCCTCAAGTGATGAAATATCGTATTTTGCAATACAATCTGTGGGATATTTTTTCAGAACACGGATTGCGGTTGGCGCAGAAAACATTCGGGTGACGCGATATTTTTCCACGATCTGCCACCAGATACTCGCATCAGGGCGGATCGGCAGCCCTTCATACATGATGGTTGCCATGCCTGCGATAAGTGGAGCATAGACAATGTAAGAGTGGCCAACCACCCAGCCGATATCCGATGTGCAAAAGAAAACGCCGCCTGCTTTGCCGCCAAAAATGGCATCCATCGAGGTCGCCAGTGCTACTGCATAGCCACCGACATCACGCTGTACGCCTTTGGGCGTCCCCGTTGTGCCCGATGTATATAGCACACAGGAGGTTTCATTGGATTCCATCCATGTGACAGGAATGTCTGCATCAAAGTGCGTTTGCCGCAGGCTGTCGAAATCGATATCCCGTCCTTCCAGCCAATTTATTGTGGCTAAACCGCGGTTCACCATCAAAACATGGCGTGGTGTGTGTTGCGCTAGCTCAATAGCTTCGTCCAGCAGGGGTTTATAAGGAATAATTTTGCCCCCGCGTGATCCCGCATCTGCAGAGACGACCAACACCGGCTCTGCGTTATCCAGTCGTGTGGCGAGACTGTGGGAAGCAAAGCCCCCAAACACGACCGAATGAATCGCTCCGATACGGGTGCAGGCGAGCAGGACGAACAGCGCTTCTGCCACCATTGGCATGTAAACCACCACGCGATCGCCTTTTTTTACCCCCAGCGAGAGCATCATGGCAGCGGCTCGGTTGACTTCCTGATGTAATTCTTTATAGGTGAAAACTTTTTCGCTATTGGTTTCGGTTGAAATGGCAATCAACGCCTTGGCATCGGGTTGGATTTCCAGCCAGCGATCCAGCGCGTTGTAGCATAGATTGGTTTGCCCACCGCTGAACCAGCGGGCAAAAGGTGGGTTACTGTGATCCAATACCTGTGCAAAAGGATGTTGCCAATGTATTCGCCGAGCCTGGTCTGCCCAAAAGGCATCGGGATTATCAATCGAATGCTGATAAAAATTTTGGAATGACATAATCTCTCCTGGCGCTATGCAGATGAGAGGCGGTTCTTGCAGGCAGAACCGCCGATAGCTTCGTCGATTAGATAACGTATAAATCGAGATATTCGTTTACGGGCATGTTTTCCAATAAGGTGCGGTCAAGGGAAACCGACAGGATTTTTCGTTGCTGAGTTTCAGGAAATTGCCGCGCTAGGTTGCTACTGAATTTTTTCAGTAGCAATGGGATGCCATCTTTGCGGCGGCGCGCATGTCCAATCGGGAACTCGACTTTCACTTCGTCAAACTGGCTGCCATCGTTAAATGTGATGGTCAGGGCGTTGGCAATCGAACGTTTCTCAGGGGCATGGTAATCACGGGTAAAATCGGGATCTTCGACACATCTTATTTTTTCCCGCAAAGCATCAATGCGTGGATCGGCGGCCACATTATTCTCATAATCGGCCGCTGTCAGACGGCCAAACAATAATGGAATGGCAACCATGTATTGTATGCAGTGATCTCTGTCTGCCGGATTATTCAACGGGCCCTGTTTATCAATAATCCGGATACAGGCTTCGTGGGTACGGATAGTGATTTGGGCAATGTCTTCGACCTGCTTACCTGCCATTTTCAATTGCTGATACAGAGTCATCGCCGCTTCTACCGCCGTTTGTGAGTGGAATTCGGCAGGGAAAGAGATTTTGAACAGCACGTTTTCCATCACATACGCGCCATAAGGACGTTGGAATTTGAACGGTTGCCCATTGAACAGGACATCATAAAATCCCCACGTTTTTGCCGTTAATACTGAGGGATAGCCCATCTCGCCTTTTTGTGCCATCAGCGCCAGTCGCACAGCACGGGAAGTAGCATCACCGGCAGCCCAGGATTTGCGGGAACCCGTGTTAGGTGAATGGCGATAGGTTCTCAGGGATTGCCCGTCTACCCAAGCGAGCGAAACGGCACTCAGTATTTCTTCACGCGCTAAGCCTAACATCTGGGCAACAACCGCTGTTGAAGCGACTTTAACCAGCACCACGTGATCCAGACCGACTTTATTGAACGCATTTTCCAATGCCAGACAGCCCTGAATTTCATGCGCTTTGATCATGCCGGTCAGCACATCTTTAATGGTCAGGGGTTGTTTTCCATTGGCGACCGCTGTTCGGGACAGCCAGTCGGCGATGGCAAGAATGCCTCCAAGGTTGTCCGATGGATGCCCCCATTCTGCCGCCAGCCAAGTATCGTTGAAATCCAGCCAACGGATCAGGGTGCCAATATTAAAGGCGGCCTGAACAGGATCGAGTTGGAACTGAGTTCCCGGTACACGCGCACCGTTCGGAACCACGGTACCCGGTACAACTGGCCCCAATAATTTTTTGCAGGCGGGATATTCCAGTGCTTCCAGCCCACAGCCCAGGGTATCCAGAAAACAGTAATGGGCTGTTTCGTAGGCAACGGGGGATGTTATGGTGTAGTCCATGACATAATCCACAATATCCACAATCACTTGATCGTAATCAGGGCGGTTGTTGACAACAGAGGTAGACATAATCAATCCTTCTTAAAAATCGAATAAAACATGAATACAAAAAACACCGCATAAAACCGTGCTACTTGCGTTGGTCAATCGGTGTAAACGGCAGGTTCTCAGGGCCGGTATAGTTGGCTGAAGGGCGAATAATTTTGTTATCAATGCGTTGTTCAATAATGTGAGCCGCCCAGCCAGCAGTACGGGCAATCACAAACAGGGGGGTAAACATGGCGGTAGGAACCCCCATCATGTGATAAGACACCGCCGAGAACCAATCAAGGTTCGGGAACATTTTTTTGTTATCCCGCATTACAGATTCAATGCGATCTGCAATGTCAAACATCTGAGTTGTGCCCGCTTCCTCGGAAAGATGCAGGGAAATCTCTTTAATCACCTTATGGCGGGGGTCGGAGACGGTATAAACCGGATGACCAAAGCCAATAATGACTTCTTTTCTTTCCAGCCGGGTAAGGATATCGGCTTCGGCTTTGTCGGGAGAGTCATAACGCTGCTGGATTTCGAATGAAACTTCATTGGCACCGCCATGTTTTGACCCGCGCAGGGCGCCAATTCCACCGATAATAGCGGAGTACGTATCTGATCCTGTGCCGGCAATCACTCGGCTGGTAAATGTCGAAGCATTGAATTCATGTTCGGCATACAGGATCAGAGAGCTATGCATTGCCTTTTCCCATGAATCACGCGGTTTTTGGCCATGCAAGAGATGCAGGAAATGCCCGCCGATGGAATCATCATCGGTCTCAACGTCAATCCTGCGTCCGTTATGGCTGTAGTGATACCAATAAAGCAGGATAGAGCCGAGGGATGCCAGCAAACGATCTGCAATATCGCGGGCGCCGGTAAGGTTATGATCTTCTTTTTCCGGCAAGGTACAACCAAAGACAGAAACGCCCGTGCGCATCACATCCATCGGATGAGCGACCGCAGGCAAAGTTTCCAGTGCTGATTTGACGCTGCTTGGCAGACCACGCAAAGCTTTCAGTTTGGTTTTGTAAGCGGCCAGTTCTGCGCGGGAAGGGAGTTTTTCATGGACGAGCAGATAAGCAATTTCTTCGAACTCACAATAGGCGGCTAAATCGAGAATATCATAGCCGCGGTAATGTAAATCGCTGCCGTTTTTTCCAACGGTACAGAGCGCTGTATTACCGGCAATCACGCCGGACAGGGCAACGGATTTTTTCGGTTTAAATGTTGCAGCTTCAGGAGATCCAGTCATCGTATTCTGTTTACTCATGAGTATCACCTCTGGTTTTTCTGGGAAAACAGGGCATCCAATTTCTGTTCAAAATCGTAATAATTAATGCTTTCATAAAGTTCATTACGGGTTTGCATCAGATCGATCACATTTTTCTGTGTGCCGTCACGGCGGAGTGTGGTGTAGACCTGCTCTGCGGCTCTATTCATCGCCCGAAATGCAGAAAGCGGGTAAAGCGCGATAGCGACGTCTACACTACCTAATTCTTCGGTCGTAAAGAGAGGGGTGGCACCAAACTCGGTGATATTGGCCAGTATGGGAACCTGCGTTCTTGCGGCAAATACCTGATACATTTTCAGCTCTGTTATCGCCTCAGGAAACAGCATATCTGCACCAGCTGCAATATAAGCCTCGGCTCTGTCGAGAGCGGCTTCTAACCCTTCCACTGCCAGCGCATCTGTGCGCGCCATAATCACAAAATGCTCATCGGTGCGGGCATCAACGGCAGCTTTGATACGATCAACCATCTCCTCTTTGGAGACAATTTCTTTATTTGGACGATGCCCACAACGTTTGGCACCCACCTGATCTTCAATATGGATACCCGCAGCACCCGCCTTAATAATAGAACGAACGGTGCGGGCGACATTGAATGCCGAAGAACCAAAGCCGATATCGGCATCCACCAGTAGCGGCAAATCGCATACATCGGTAATGCGGCGAATATCGGTCAGCACATCATCCAGCGTTGAGATGCCCAGATCCGGCAGACCTAACGAGCCTGCTGAAACGCCGCCACCCGAAAGATAAATGGCTTTGTAGCCCGCTCGTTTTGCCAGCAAGGCATGGTTTGCATTGATAGTTCCGACCACCTGTAACGGAGATTCGGCCTCTATTGCCCGGCGAAAAGCCAGACCAGCAGAAGAAAATGCCATATATAACTCCATTGTTACTAAAATGAAACCAAATAGTATCGAATTGTTACTTTAGCAAGATTTGTGCCAATGGTTGAAAACGAGGTGGAAATCGGAGATGTGTAATAGAAGGTGTTGATATTTTTTGTTTTAAATTAATGGAATAGCACTATCCGTGCTTGTTGCATGATAACTGTACATCTATTGGGCATAATGTATACTTGTTTCATATTGAATCAATAATGTTTCATTTTTATTTCAATTCTGAAAAATGAAACATTATGGTGAAATTATCAAAAATCGAAAAGAGCAAGAAAGGGGGGAACAAATGGCGTCAGGACATACAGGGGAGCGTGATAACAACAAACCGGTTATCTGGACAGTATCGGTTTCCCGGCTTTTCGATCTTTTTCGTGATATCACACCGGAATTTGATCATCAGGCTGATATCACACCGATTAATCTTGGTTTTGAACAGGCGGTTCAGCATATTTGTAAACGTCTGGAAACGGAGCACTGTGATGCCGTGATTTGTGCTGGCTCGAATGGTGCCTATTTAAAAAGTCGTTTATCCGTGCCGGTGATCATCGCCAAATCCAGTGGTTTTGATTTCATGCAGGCACTGGCGCGCGCACGGCAAATCAGCTCTCGTATTGGCGTCATCACTTACCAGAATACCCTGCCGGCCTTGGAGGAATTTCAGCAACGTTTCAATCTGCGGATTGAACAGCGCAGCTATGTGACGGAAGAAGATGCCAGAGCGCAGGTCAATGCGCTGAAAGCCATAGGTATCAAGGTCATTGTAGGCGCAGGGCTGATTACCGATCTGGCTTATGAAGCCGAGCTGGTGGGGGTGTTTCTCTATTCTGCCGATACGATCCGGCAGGCATTTCATGATGCGCTGGAAATGGCCAGAATGACCAAGCTCAATCTGGTGTCGAGTTCGCCTTATCCTACGGAGGATAAGTTACGCATTCGTCATACGCTCAACGATATTAGAGGTGATTCCGCTACGGTGGAGCATGTACGTAACACGATTATGCTGTATGCCTGCTCGACGGCCACGGTGTTGATTCAAGGGGAAAGTGGTACGGGAAAAGAGCTGGTGGCACAGGCCATTCATCATGAATACAGCCTGCGTTATGGGCAGTCTGTGGGTAAACATCCGCGTCCCTTTGTTGCGGTCAACTGTGGTGCCATTACCGAGTCATTACTGGAAGCAGAGCTGTTTGGCTATGAAGAAGGCGCTTTCACGGGCTCCCGACGAGGGGGGCGGGCGGGTTTGTTTGAAATCGCGCACAGAGGAACGCTGTTTCTGGATGAAATCGGCGAAATGCCATTGCCACTGCAAACGCGGTTATTGAGGGTACTGGAGGAAAAATCCGTCGTCAGGGTTGGGGGATATCGTCCGATTGCCGTTGATGTTCGGATCATTTGTGCCACCCATTGTGATTTAGATACGTGGGTGAGAGAAGGGCGTTTTCGGGCAGACCTCTTCTACCGCTTGAGTGTGCTGAGAATTAATGTGCCAGCATTACGTGAAAGAGGGAGTGATATTGGGCTGCTGGCCGTGGAGTATCTGCGGCGGGCATTTGCGGCGCTTAACTTGCCTGTTTCATCGTCAAGAATACGGGAACTTTCTGCTTGTCATGCAGCGCTGCAATCTTACCATTGGCCGGGTAATGTGCGGGAACTACGTAATTTGATGGAGAGGATTGCACTCTACTTAAGTGCCCATCCCGAACAGACATTGACACCTGCTTTGATCTTATCGCTTTCACCTGAGCGGCAGATTGATATCGGTTCGGTGAAGAACAACGCGAAAACTTCCGAGATTGAACCTCCTTCTTCAATGGCGGTTTCTTCTTCTGCCCATGATATTGTGGCGAGATTTTCAGGTAATCGACAGGCGGCGGCAGAATATCTGGGAATTAGCCGCACGACGTTATGGCGGAGGTTAAAGCAAGAGCCGGGGAAAGATTAAATGGAAAAACCTTATTGGAATAGGCTCCTTATTGACTAATATTGTGATAACTATCACCAATATGACATTTTTAAAATGCAACATATTCCTGTGGTATCCAACCTGCTTCTCCGGACTTTTTGTGAGCCAAAAACCAGCCATTTAGCGATTTCTCCTCCACATTTTAACCAATTTATTCGCTGGAATGATAATGAGTAATTATACATTGAATTTTATTTTTCCATATGAAAGGTTTAAAACCACGGTCTTTAGACGGTGACTTTGACTTTAATTCTTTGACCTAT
>NZ_JANAIF010000095.1 GCF_024721015.1 Xenorhabdus bovienii | reverse complement strand
TGGTTAATCAACTCTTATGATGGAATGGTGGGGCATTATTATTGCACGAAATTTCTCATGACGACACCATCTAGCATTGATTTTAATTTTAATATTTGTAGAGTTTGCAATATAACACTTTTCATGAGCTAGACGATGTAAACTAATAGCCAGGCTTTCATCAGACTCCTTAGATATTACTGAGTGAGGTTGCAATGTCATCTCGACAAATCGCCCCTCCTTTTCACTCATTATGCCTTTCGCCTGGTCGCGATACTGCAATACGCTGACGCCAGCCTCCGCACATAGATGCAAATACCAAAGTTGATGGCAAGCTGATAGTGATGCAATCAAGAGTTCTTCTGGGTTCCAGCATTCTTTCTTACCTAAAAACTTAGGGTCTGCCGAGCCCTTTAAAAACTTACCATGCTCTCCGGAAATATCATATTCACGCGCATATTCTCTATAACTTGGAGTCCCTTGACCTAAGTTACCTGTCCAAGATAAAGAAATTCCATAATGATGCAGTATATCAGCCATAAATTACATCCTTATTACAGTTAATTAAAAAGAGAAAAAGACTGCGTTGTTGAAAGTGCGGGGTTACCTGGGCGTAATAGCATTTTTCCCTCTTCCGGTAATATCACGACAGCAGCAACAGTACGTTCACGGCGTATATCGCCGTTATCTGCAACACAAACTGGCGGGGTTGTAAACAAGGAAAAACAATCATCACTGTCAATGTGTTCTTGCTGTAATAGTTCTCGTGTTTTTTCTAACCTTTGTCGTGAAGAGTTTTTAGCAAAGATATTGATTTGATCATGAGAAGCAAAATCAGTGTGCAAAAAATGATTGGTGTGTGCAGTTGAATAGCCTGCTTCCACAATACGCAGTTGATTATTCAAAATTTCTACACAGAGAAGGTGCTGTTTATCACATAAAGTAAAGGAGCGTGAACTGGACAATGGGAGACAACGAAGCGCTTTCACTGCCTGCTCCACTGTGTCGTAATTATCCAGAAGATGGCGAATCACCAGATAAGGCGGAATACCTACTCCCCACGTCCCCCCCAGAACCATGTTAAGCCCAATAGCCAATCCGGCACGATTAAGCCCAAGATAACCCAAAAGCCCTGCAAAACTTAAAATCAATGATGAATTGCGCGTTCCTTTGCATTCCAGAATATGAATAAAATCATCGAGATTACCATTCAAATCCACCGTTTGTGCCAGAATGGATTGCCCTTTGAAAGAGGATAATGTCGTACAGTCTCCTGACTCTGTAGTACGATTATAACCCAGCACCTCTCGCCTCAACTGCAGTAACCAAGCCAAATCTAACGGCATCTCAGCGCCGATCGATAACCCTTCAATCTCTTGCGCAATATCAGGCAGCCAAGTTTTTACGCAAATACGGTAGCGTTCGATATTTTCACCAAGCTGGCTAAGGGACAACGCTGATTGCCCCAAATGATTTAAACGGCAAAGACCATCATCAGCAAATTTCGATAACGCCTTCCGGCATTGCTGACCGTGTTGGATGCCCCTCTCAAGAGCATCTCCGTTCAGTGTCACGACATTAACGTTAGGGATCATCGCTGCTCCGTATGAGGCCGTATTTTCCCGTGGTCCTGTAAACCTTGTTTTACCTTCGGCCACTCGGTGTTCAACACGCTGTAGAAAATAGCGTCACGCCGCCGCCCATCTGGCATAAAATTAAAACTGCGTAATGTGCCTTCTTCCTCCGCACCAATATTGCGCAGGCCAGCTCGAGCCTGCAGATTGAGGATGTCGGTTTTAAACTCAACACGCAATGCCTGTAAGGTCTCAAAAGCATGCTTCATCAGTAAATATTTTGCCCATCGGTTGATCCCCTTACCTCGAAATGCCTCTCCCAGCCAAGACCAACCGATCTCCAATCGAGCCTCATGCTCAATCATATTGCCAAAACTCATACTGCCTGCTATCTGACCAGAACGTTTATCTATTACCATGAAGACTGCACGACTTCCGGCAGCCTGATCATTTAACATCGCATCAAAGAAACGCTCAAATTCGATGTCATTACTGACGCGAAAAACGAAATATGTCCAAATATGTGAGTCGCGAGATAAAGCTCTTACCTCCTCCCGATCCTCTTCCTTCACAGGTCTTAGCATGACATATTCATTTTCTAATACTTTGGAAGCATTCTCTTTCCAGTTCATCACTAGTATCCTTAAAATGGTAATTAATTTATATGCTTATTTAAAATATCAATGACATTCCCGAGAGTTTGCATATTTCCCAAATCGTCTTCGTTAAAGTTGGATAAATCAATATTCATCTCATTACATAGAGATGTGATAAACAGGATTTTATTAAGCGATGTCAATCCATAGATATCACTCATATTTTCTTTTAGATCTAGCTGAGTTGCGTCGATATCTGTAGATAAAGACGCTGCCAGTTTTTGTCGTGCTATGGTTTCCAATTTTGTAATGACGGTATCAGTTTGCATAACGACTCTCTTTATCTGTGGCGTGAAGTTGTTCTTGATAAGATTCAAAAATCATTTTTCGCAGTGGTTTAAATTGTGAGGATAGCAGACCATTTTCTATACTGAACGGTGGGTCAGCGATAATGATTCGGACTATAAGCTCGTCTTTCTCACCTGAGGCGTTTACATTCTCTAAAGCTTGTAAAATAGACGCGTGTTCGACAGTGTCACCGGCTGGTGAAATGATGGCAACTAGTTCGGCCTGTTTCGGGCTGAAAATTACGCACTCAGCAATGGCCGGTTCATTACGCATGCGCGCCTCGATGGGCTGCACATCTATTTTTTTCCCGTTGTCCAAGACTATCACGTTGTCAGAACGACCTTTGATGTAGAGGAATCCTTGTTCATCAATATGGCCAATATCGCCAGTCCGTACACCGTCATCAGCGGTAAATATTTTTTCAGATGCGCCAGGCTGTGCGTAAAGATAACGGGTGTTTACCGGGTAATCGCTGTAAACCACAACGTTACCATCCCTATCAATAATGACTTTTTTCTTATCAACAACTTGTCCAACACTGCCTAATCGGCAGGCTGTCGGGTGATTTTTTGTCACAATGCAGGTTTCATTCATACCGTAGCCTTCATAAATGGGCAGCCCCACTTGATGAAAAAACTGAAGCATTCCCAATTCTGCTGGAGCCGACCCCGTCCACAAATAGCGAATGCTTGTGCCAAACAGCACTTTTACCTGCGATACCATCGCTGCTAGGTCATTACTTTGGCGTTCAATATGGCGACGCGCTGAGTCAAAGAAAGCAGGTACGCCCATCACCACAGTCGGATTAAGCTGAGGCATGACGACAAATGCAGACTGATAGTTGGTGAGTATCGTATCGTGACCAAACTTTAATGCAGAATAGACCCAATAACGCTGCTGCAATAACGATAACGGCAGAAATACCAGCAGGCGGTCTCCATCACCGTGATTAAAAATGTTCTGCACGCTACGCAGCGAGGAATCAATGCTGCCTACTGTGGCAGCCAACCCTTTAGGAATGCCAGTTGAGCCTGAAGTAAATTTGATTGTCGTAGTATCGCTTTGCTCATACTGTACCAGAGGCAGTATTTCAGTGAATTCATCAATAAACGCATTAATCTCTTTAATATCATGCAAGTGAGGGTGAGAAGCGTCGTACGTCTTATCGGTGAAAAGACATTTCAGCTGATAGCTTTGCACCAACGCTGCACTTGCCTCAAATTTCCCAGGGTCAAAGCCGGCAGTACGTATTTTTATTCTCAACGCAGCCAGGTCGAGTAACACCCATTCCAAGCGGTTATCGGACAAGATACCGATGGTATTACCCGGTTTAATCCCGTGTGCTAGCAAACCGTTAGCAACACGTCCTGACATCTCGTAAAGTGTGGATAAAGGTATCGTTTTACGCTCGCTTAGTGTCGCAACTATCAAATTCCCCCCCGCCTTTGGGGGACCGCTCACGATATCGTTAATGATTGATGGTTTCATGGTTGAGCTTCCTCGCTGGCGATTTTCGCAGCCATCGCCTTCACTGTATTTAGATGATAAATAGACTCTAGTGGCATCGATATCCCGAAAGTTTTGCGTACGGAAGTTAAAATCCGCAGGGCACTCAGCGAGTTGCCACCACGGTCAAAGAAATCTTCATCCACACCAATGGAACCTGCGGCCAAGATCTCCTGCCAAATTCCCTGCAAGGTGCTTTCGATCGAGAGCATAAAAATCTGTGGGGCACTCTGTTCAGTCGGCGATAGAATGAGCAATTAAGCCTATTTTTCTCAGGTAGCTCGCCATGAAAACTTATATCGTGAAAGTGGCTCTTCGGGAGGTCAGTCCTATGGTCTCAGGCTATCAGGCGAGACTTCTTTAGCCGCTTTTCACTCTATTATTCAGATCGCTCAGGGATGGCAGGATGATCACCTTCACCAGTTCCGTATTTATGGCAAAAATTACGGCATTTCCTACTCCGGCGGGATCGGATTTCCTGACAACCCCTACAAAATTACGCTAGATGACTTTGAATTTGATGCCGGTGACCGTTTTACCTACGAGTACAACTTTTTCGAGCACTGGCTTCACAATATCCGTATTGAAGTTATTCTCGGTAATTCTGACCTGAAGTCTCCTTTTTGTTTGGCCGGAAACAGAATGCCCGGGGCGACGTTAGCCGGGCATAAAATTAGGTGACGATACGGAGCATTATTGGACAGAAACGGTTGCTGCATAAATGCCCCAAGGTTTTTTTTATGCTTTCCTATTAAAATGGTTTGGTCGGCAGATATTTGCCGTCGAGTGTGATTACTGCACGCTCACCACCTTCCGGATCGGCAACCTTTTTCACGTCCAGTTTGAAATTGATGGCACTGATGATGCCGTCGCCAAACTTTTCATGTACCAGCACTTTCAACGTGGTGCCGTAAATCTGCAGCATTTCGTAGAAACGATACATGGTCGGATCGGTGGGAATGCGATCTTCAATGCTGCCACGAACAGGGATAGTCTGCAGTAACATGACGGCATCGCTGTCGAGATCCAGCTTTTTGCCAACAATATTAGCCACTTTCGCCGGAAGTGCATGTTGTCCTAGGAGTGCGGCGGTGACGAAGGCTTCCGATAAACCAGTGCCGTCGGCAATTTGGGCGAACGAGAGATCTTTCTTCGTTTTGACTGACCAGATTTTGTCGGCGAGCGCCAGGCGGACTTCGCGGTTAACTTGTGACTGAATCATGGTAATACCTCATTTGTTTACAGTTGAAATTAATATCAGACGGCGATGACGGCCGAACAGGTACTGCACGGACATCAGGGTTGTCAGCCACCGAAGCCGAGACCCACCGGATTACGGACGGTAGTCATCAGCATTGCAAATCACAAACAGATCGCTGGGTTCACGTTGGTCGCCAGGTTCGGAACCGGAGATAAACAACGTTCGCGGGCTTTGCTGTGTAGCCAAGCTTCTGAACAGCTCAACGCGCTCAGGGAAAGTATCACTCTGAAATTTCAGAAAGCCGTCAATAACTTTTTTCATTGTGAATCTTCTGTCTCTCTGTGGGATGCGGTGAAGATTACTCCCCATATTCCATAAGGTAAAAGTCTCGTTTATGATGGGTATTATCTGAAAATCTTATGGATGATTGTCATGAATTTCCGTTATATCAGGTATTTTCTCGCCGTCGCAGAACATCATGGTTTTACCCGAGCGGCAACAGCGCTGCATGTATCGCAACCAGCCCTGTCACAGCAGGTCAGGCTTCTGGAAGAAAGCCTCGGCGTACAGCTGTTTGACCGCAGCGGACGCAATACCCGTCTGACTGATGCCGGAGAAGTTTATTTACAGTATGTTTACCGTGCATTTCAGGAACTGGATGAAGGTAAACGGGCCATTCATGATGTGGAGGATCTCAGCAGAGGTTCGTTGCGTGTTGCTGTCACGCCCACCTTTACCACCTATTTTATCGGGCCTCTGGTTGCCGAATTTTATACGCGTTATCCTCATATCACACTACAAATCCAGGAAATGTCCCAGGAGAGGATAGAAGAGCGGTTAATTAACGATGATCTGGATATAGGCATTGCCTTTGATGGCGGGGAATCCCCGGGAATTGCATCAAGAATCCTGCTGACTGAAACCCTTTCTCTTATTGTAGCCTACCACCATCCGCGGGCACAGCAGCGCAAAATCGCTCTGAATGAACTCAACGATGAAAAACTCATCCTGCTGAGCGCAGGGTTTGCTACCCGTGGAACAGATTAATCGCTATTTTTGTGAGGCAGGTCTGCGCCCGCAAATGCAGATGGAGTTCACCTCCATCAGCGCCGTTTTAGACGTGATCCGCAGGACATCACTTTCAACCTTGCTCCCAGCGGCGATTGCCATGCAGAATAATGACTTGGTAGCGATCCCGCTTGCTGACTGGCAACTGGAAAGAACGGGGGTGTTGATGCAGCGAAAAGGGGCATGGCAAACAACGGCAGCGCGGGTGTTTATTGAAGTTGCACAGGAGCTGGGTCATGTATTAAATAGTTAGTTGTTATGATAATCCTCCGGTATTTCGTGGTGGAACATGGCTAAAGTAGTAGAGCATAAAAAAGTCTGGGCACTTATGCAGCAATAGCTTCAGCTTCTGTCAAATAGCGCTCGGTTTCTTCACCTAACTTTATTCCCGGATACCAATGCTCAAATCGGGCTTTTAAATCATTATTAAGTACCGCTGTGCGTGTCTGGAGTAAATAATGTGCGCCTTGTTGGCTCCATTGCATTTGCTGCTTTTTCACCATCCGTTTAGCGATAACTTCATTGATTGCCGATTCAACAAATGACGAGGAGATCGGTTCGCCATATCGGTACATTTCACCATAATTCGGGATCATCATGCTGTTATTTTCAATATAGGTATACATTTCATCAAGATGTTTTAACAGCGATTTAGGGTTTTCATAATGCAATGTATCGTCATCACATATCAAGGCACAATGATCCAAATATTCTAATGCCTTATCGACATTCCCATGCCAGATAGACCATTTTGTGCTGGTTAAAACGTCTAATAATTCTGCACCGAGTTCAGGGGCGTTTTTTGATACCCCTTTGGCATATTGTTTTAATACTGTCAGACGCATTGTGATATGAAACCAGTCGAGTACATGCTGGGATTCGGGGTACAAATTAAATTGCAGATCCCTGAGATTATCAGCGCCATCCGATAAGAAGGTAATTTGTTGATTAGCCTGCATCCCCTGTGAGGATAACTGAGCCAAAAGTTTTCTTCTGGGGTGATTTTCCAGACACTGCACAAAACCAAAGCGTTTGGCCGGAACCGTCGCAGAGAACGATTTTCCGGCGATGATTTCAAAATGGTGTTTTCTATCGTCCCAGTTTCTGACGTACCCCCCATCAATACCCACCGCCATCGGTTTTCCCGGTTTGGGTAATTTTTCCCATTCTCTGGGATCGCCAGGGAGAAAATCAGGCAACCCATCTAATTCGGCCTCTTGTCTTTTAGCCGTCTGGCAGAGGTGGTTTCTGACTGTGGCGGCATTACAGCGTTCACCCACCGGCAAAATATCTTTGAGCAGATTGGCGGTCAATCCATAAGACATCAATGAAGCCCATCGGGTTTCTATATACCTGAGTTCCGGGTGAGTATGCGTATCACACCAGTTATTGAGCAAGCTAACGGTGTGGGTTGAATGTTTTTCACAAGCACACCGGTAAACCCGAAATCCCTCCACGGGGATAATGCCAAACAAGGTTCGATACAGGATTGTCTGTTTACCTTTTATCCGTCGATTTCGTTGACAATGAGGGCAAGCGCGATGTTCACTCAGGTATTCGGCCGCCTGTTTCTGGATCACCGATTGCTGGATAGCGTTCAAAAGCAATTTGGACTCAGACAGGGAAAGCCCAATGTCATTGGGGGTATCACTCTGTTTTTCTACCCTAAATAGAGTTTCAGTATGGCTGTGACCTGATTCATCGGCCACCGCTATTTGAATTGTGAATTGCATGATGCTGTCCTCCTGGGGTTGTGGCTACTGTATTCCTCCATTTTTTAGCTGGTGACGCAATTTATAATACGTAGAAACACCTAATCCTACGTTATCGCAGGCCAGCTTTAACTTGATACCTTTTGCTCTCAACGCGTCTATTTGGGGTAATTTACTGATATCCGCAGGCGGCCTGCCCGTTCGTTCCCCGCGCTGTTTTTTTGCTGCGATCCCTTCGGTTTGCCTCTCTCGAATGAGTGCCCGTTCAAACTGACTGAAGGCCGACATCATATGCAGTTGCAGCTCTTGCATGGGTGTGCACTCATTAGCATTAAAAGAAAGCTGTTCCTTCAGGAATATCAGTGTAATACCTTGCTGACGTAAACGCAGGGTCAGGCTACACATATCCATCATATTGCGGCATAACCGATCGATGGAGTGAACAACAATCGTGTCGCCGGTTCTGACCTGTTGAAGCATATCCTGAAGTTGTGGCCGGTTGATGTTTTTCGCACTGGCCTGTTCGACATACATTTTGTCAATTTCAATACCGGACGCAAACAGCGCCTCTTTCTGGCGCTCAACATGTTGGTCAACCGAACTGACCCGAATGTAGGCATAATGCATGTCACCCTCAAAAGTCTTTAAACCTGATAAAGATTTGTAGAATACTCTATAAAATTGACTTTTTCGAGGTTTATAGAGTGTTATGGTCTTGTTTTCAGCACAGCTGAAAGGTATACTTTTATAGAATCCAGTCTAAGCCTTGCGAGTAATTTGGTGTATAAAAATCATAATCCTTTAATAACCGGTTGAGTCGATGGCGATTAAATTTGACGCGATTGAACTCGTCGATGAATTCTTGGATGTCGCCAAACGTTGTACTGTCATCACTTTCGACAATGGCTTCCAATAGCTTCAATGTCGCTTCGATTTCATCATATTGAGTGACATCAGGCATACCTTGCCCACTGAGACAAAATGGCGTACTTTTATTTGAGTCAGGTTCAATCGCTTCGATGCGGATATCCAGTAACCCATGCCGATAGAAATTATACTCATAAGTGAATTTATCACGGTTTTCGAAATGAAAAGACGCAAGTGAAACAGCCCAGGGATCATTATAAAAACTGAGACCACCTTCATAGCTGATACCATAGTCTTTACCGTAGATATGAAAGGTATGGAGATAGTCATTATCCCAACCAAAAGCAAATTGCAGTAAAAAATGAAAAGCGCCTAGTGACATATCACTCTGAATGCGAAAACGTCGCCAGATCATAGGGCTGACATCTCGAATGGCGGCTTTTACTGTATATACGGGCATAATTTCCCTTTCACCATGATGATAAAGCGAACAATCATACTTATCAGGGAATCTGAGCGAGTAGAGCTATTGGTTATCCGGTCAGCACCTCACCAGAACTTGATTTGCAAGACTACCGCTTCCGGCTCTCACATAAGTGCCCCACAGATTTTTATGCTCTCCATTTCAGCCATGTATCGCTCTGAAATTTGCCGCAAAGAACGCCGAACCGCGAATATGAAGTCGTATTCTGTTCCGGGTTTTCATCATGCTACCTACCCTCTATCAATCGGTCAGTCAAATCAAGTTGAGGTCAGTGTCCCTAAGGAGGGGGGAGGGAAGTGTGATTGGAAACTGAGTAATATTACTTTTGAAGTCAAACTGAAAGATACGTCAACAATTCCACCTCTTATTGACGATAATATTGGATTTAAAACAACATTTGTTACTGATGGTAATGCACCAGCAGTATTTGATGGCGGTTATTTAAAAATAAACGGGGATTTACATGAAAAAATCATTTTATTTCCCCTTATAACAAAACTCTTTTTAAATGGCAATGAGAATACATTTTATCTTATAGGGAAAGGAAGTCCGTTAACGTATAAAATAGGAACGGCTAAAAACATTAACCTAAGTTACATATATATAAAACAAATGCTTTCAGTTTGGACGGGTAGAAAGAACAATGACATGCCATTTATGACATATCCTAATGGTGATATTGTTTCTGGCGAGGTTAGACCTGAATATAAAAAGTTAATGGGCATTCTTGAATCAAGAAACAGCAAACAGACTAATATGTAGTCATTCAGATTTAATCTGACAGTCGCCCACTTTGATTTAGTGCTTGTCAGATTAAATAAACTGCACGATGTTTTTAAACAAGATGTTAACCAAGATGAATTATTGAAACACGCTCTTGAGC
>NZ_JANAIF010000094.1:8509-10411 GCF_024721015.1 Xenorhabdus bovienii | reverse complement strand
CCCGGAATTGCGTCAAAGGTGAATCGGCTTTTTTCGATACAGTCACATTGTTTGATGATGTTGAAAATCGCTTAGATAAGGAACGGATCCGTAACATGTGGTCACCGCAGGCTTTTGAAGAGCTGTTTTTGTGCCGTTTGCCTCACGCACGGTGGTAAATCCCATGGCTAAATCCCCCGCAGAACGTAAAGCCGCCCAGCGTCAACGCCAGAAAAGTTCTGGCGTTACCAAGATGGAACTGCTGATCGATAATCAGGAACTGGACATGTTGAAACAAAATTGTGCACTGAGGCGACCGGGACGCAATCCCTATGATGTGGTTGAATACCTGACATTACTGATCCGCCAAGACAATGCTGATTTACAGGCACAGATACAAGCGTTATCAACGCGGCAATGTGAGAAATGCGGTGACAATCTCCCCGTGGCCGAATGTTGTTTTTCCGGTGAATCAACCTGCTGGAATACATTAGGCTGGCATGAGCTGAAAATTTGATTGCGTGACATGTCACACCATAATAAAAGCATAAACAAGTGCGCAATTTCTAGACATAATGCGCCTTGATATGCTTCAATCAGAGAGATTAACTCACACTGTTGAGAGTGTTTACAATATGAAATCTAGCAAAAAAAATATTTCTTCCATCGCGGCCGCTATGGCGTTATCGCTAGCGCCCGTGCCTGCTGATAGTGTGGGGAGTTACATGGCAACCTCATCCACGCAGAATACGTTAATGTTACAGGATGTTAATCAGTCTATGGTGTATATGCCGATTGATGAAGCCCAGCAATACATTGCTGATTTGGCTAATCGTATGCGGGGACATTTGCGGAATTTGCGGGCTGAATGGGAAGAAAAACGCATTCCCATTGATGATAAGAGTATGTCTAAATTTGCCAGAGAAAATCAGCATTATTTTACAAAACATATCACATTTTGCACAGCTTTGGTGAAAGCCTCAAAAGAGGCATTAAGTCAAACGACGGTTCAGGAACGTCGAAAAGAGATTATGCAGTTTGGTCGGGCAGCGGCAGATTTGCGTTATACCATTGAAGAAATTCTGACATTTACCAAAAACACGCACGAATCACCGAAAGTGCTTGAGGTCGCAAACCAGTTTAATAAAGAAGAGGTTCAGGCGTTGATCAGTGCTGAACATCAGGCACTGGGTCTTGATAAACCCGCTTTTCATTGATGGTGATATTGTGGTTACTGTTTCTATTCATAAAAACATTGAATTACCTGCGGTTGCCAGAAAATATGCCCATCTTTTGAAAGACTGGAAAAACGGTGGATTGAGACCGGCTATTTTTGGTGATGAGGGGCGCTGGGAAGATCATGCCTCCCTCTGCGCTTCTTTCGTGTTCAAAATACACATTAAGTTACCGGATGAAGAGCCGTGGCCGGCGAAGATGCCTGTTGCGGCGCGTAAGAGTAATAGTTATCTGGTTTATACGCGCCATTGGTGTGAGCCGGGAAAATATCAACTTATCAGCATCATGACGCCCAATGCGCATGAACTTGCCAGAACGTCCTTTTTATCGGTATTGGTCGATCGCGCCGAAGATTTTCAGAATAGCTGAATACTGACTGTAGAGCGGATGGTTGTTTACCAGCTTCGCTAAGCAAATAAAAAGGCGGGTTAGATCCCCCCGCCTCTGAGTACTCAGTTTCAGCTTAGAAGCCGTCAAATTCATCAAACCCTTTTTTCATGTTAACGCCCTTGAATACTGTTCAGCTTCACTAAGTCGTGAGTCAGGGTGAAAACTTATCTTACAGGTCACCTGTCGTCAAATAGATAAGGTCTTTTTCATCGCACGAAAGTACGCAAAATCGCACAATTTTTCTTGACATGGGATCACTTCAAAAGACCCGCCCCCGCAAGGTCTCCCCGCCGATGC
>NZ_JANAIF010000094.1:5360-8409 GCF_024721015.1 Xenorhabdus bovienii | reverse complement strand
TACGCAAAATCGCACAATTTTTCTTGACATGGGATCACTTCAAAAGACCCGCCCCCGCAAGGTCTCCCCGCCGATGCACAACTGCACAAAAACACCCCCTTTTTGTGTGCGGGCGAGGCGGGGGAGCAAGCGCGCGCAATGGGGGCGGATGGACGCGTTTATCTGGGCGGATCGCAAGAAGGGCAAAGACGGTCGACCATGCCGCACCAGCGCAACGCAGGGACGCGCAGGACGTATCGATCAGGGGGTAAGATGGGAAACAACGAAAAACGAACACAGCGCGATTGAGTGAGGATAACCGGCGCAGCGTTCGTAGAGAGTAATGGTTTCAGTCGGTTATCACTTGCCGTTCAGGGCGTCCAACAACGCATAGGGGGCAAAGCGTACGACTTCCTGTCCTGCCCAGTCGTTGACGGATTTCAGGCTTTCCATAATGGGACTCAGTTCATTGATAGCGAAGACTTTCGCCGCTTTCTCCACGTCCCCGAAGTTACCGCCGCCCGTGGGCATAATGCCCATCAATTGCGGCGGGACACGGTGCATGGCCAGCATGTCGTCGCGGGTCGCTTCCTTGATGTTGGTAAACTCATCTTTAGCACTGATCTGACTGAACGGCAGGATTTGCAGGCCGTCTTTCTTGCCATTGGCCGCATACACCAACAGGTTCTTGAAAGCACCATCGCGCCGGGATTTTTGCAGCGCATTTTTCAGATTATCCACGCCTTTCGGATCGGCCAGCGGGTCTGTCAGGTAAACGATAACGCCCGCATGACTGCCGTTTTCATAATAATTCATACGGAAGGTGGTCGCGGAACGATTCAGGTTGGCCGACAGCAATCCGGCCAGATATTCCGGCAGGCCATAAATTTCCTGATGAATATCCGGGTTCATCAGGTGAAAGAGGCTATCGGGACGAAATTCAAATTCCTTGTTCCAGCTTTCCACAAACCAGTACTGCCCTGATTTTTCACCCCGGCGCGTGTACTTGGCAGGCGAATGCCTGAGCGTCAGCAGTCCGCCCAGTCGGTGGGTGCGCTTTTCCAGATACGCATTACCGAACACCAGATAATCCAGCACATAGGCGGCCATATCCTGTCGGGGCAATAACGGGTGCGGAATAAAGCAACTCATGATCACATTGCGTTTAAAATACAGCGGTGACTGATGATAAACCGCAGACGAGAACGCTCGTGCCAGCCCGTAAAAGTCGATCGGGGTTTCATACCAGCGGCCATTTTTGGCACACTCCATACAGTCCAGTAAGTCCCCGACGGACGTCATCGGCGTGGGGGTTTCAAAAGTAAACGCCGCGCATTGGTCGGCACCGTCGGGCAGGTTCGCTCTGGGATTGTTCGCTGCGTCAGGCTGGATTTCAGCCGGTAGTAGATCAGTGTGCATGGTTAAAACTCCGAGACAAAAGACTGATGCCCGCCGGAATCGCTCGCTATCGGCTCTCCATGCAGGACATTCATAATAGACCAGGCAATATCGCCGTGATCAACGCCGCGCGTCCGGTCAGCGTCATAGGTGACGATGCCGCCCTGCGTAATGATTTTTTTGATGGACATAAACGAGGTGGCAACCTGCTGCATTCCTGCATCATATTCAAACCGACCGGAACGGATCAGCATTTGCGCTTTCATGACCAACATCCGTTTCAGCGCCGCAGAATATTTCAGTAAGGTGGCGGCCGGGAAAAATTTACACACCAGCTCATGCACCGCTTCACCCGTCCCGCCCGTCCCATCCAGCGTGATACCCAATACATGATAGCGCTCGGTCAGTTTGCGAATTTCTTCTGCCTGTTTCTCAAAGGCCATGCCCCTGAACCGCAAGGCTTCAATGACCCGCCATTTACCGCCACTAACGGCCGGCGGTGACATGACCGCCAGCCCCAGCCCGTCACCATTGCCGCCCGTGCCGGTCGGGTCAGCCCCGATATACACCCCCTTGTGTCCCAGCGGCCGTGGTGCGTAGGGTTTCCAGTCCGGCCAAACGTCTTCGTTATAACCATCAACCCCGCACTGGATGAGCGAGTTATAATCAAACGCCCGTTCACCGGCTTTCACGAAGAGACAACGGTATAAGTTATCGAAATCTTCCGGGCTGTTTTCGCTCTCGATTTCCGCCAAATCAACCCGATTTAACCCCAGTGCGATAGCATCATGAATGGTGACAATCTGCCGCCAGATGTTGTCGCCACACAAGGCACCCGGTTGTAATGTTTTATGGCTGAGATCCAGCGTAATCTGCTTTTTGTGGGACCGGCTTTTATTGAAAAAATCCCCTGTCCAGAACGGGTAGCCTTCGTGCTCTTCGCTGGATGGCGTAGAGAAATAAGTACGGCGCAGCCCTGTTTGGGTTGCCATACCTGCCGCCACTTTGCGCAGTTCCATAAAATTACTGACCCAGAAGAACTCATCAAAATAGAGATCACCGGTATAGGATTGCGCCGTCGCCGCTGACGTGCCGAGAAAATAGAGCGTGGCACCATTGGACAAAATAATCTCATCACCGCCCTTGAGTTCAACGCCGACCTGACGGGCAACCATCTGAATGAATTTTTTGAACTGGAACGCCTGTGCACGGCTGGCTGACAGAAAAATCTGGTTATGGCCGGTTTCCAGTGCGGTGATCAGCGCTTCACGGGCAAAGTACCAGGTTGCCCCAATCTGCCGAGATTTTAATATCATGCGGTTACGGCGGTTTTTCTGCGTGTACCAGCGTTTCTGGTATTCGAACAGGGATTCATAAACCTGCGCGCGCAATGCCGCAATTTGTTCCTCAGTGAAGTGATTTTTCGGTGTCTTGGCCTTTTTCGTGCTCTCTTTTTTCACTTCATGGCGATCAAAGCGTTCCAGCTGGCGATAGAAAAAATCCAGCGTCTTGAAATCGTGCGGGGTCAGCGCCTCTTTCGCCTGAATCCGCAGGATTTTCACATGCAATTCATCGCTCACCCGTTCAATCGGATTGGCTTCATCCCATTTATCCCGCCGCCGCCAGGAATACAGGGTATTCGCACTGACGCCCAGCCGTTTTGCTATCTGCG
>NZ_JANAIF010000094.1:1730-5260 GCF_024721015.1 Xenorhabdus bovienii | reverse complement strand
ATAGCGTCATCAATAGAAAGGGGCTTGTTGGAGAGCAACCATGGCCAAAACCATTAAATTAACGGTCTGTACTGAAGGGATGACCCTAAACGGGTTTGCCGTTTCCCGCGAACAGATCCAGCAGATGGCAGACAACTATAACCCCCGCCTCTATGCGGCCCGTCTGAATCTGGAACACGTCAAAAGCCTTTACCCAGACAGCCTGTTTCGTCATTACGCACTGGTGCAATCAGCCCGGGCGTATGAAGTCAAAGACGGGCCACTACAGGGCAGGCTGGCACTGGAAGCCACCGTCGATCTGGATGAAGAAAAAGACGCGAATGTCTTCAAACTGAACCAGAGCGGCCAGAAGATTTTTTCCAGCATTGAATTTTATTCGCGTTTTCCGCAAACCAATAGCGCGTATTTAACCGGTATTGCGCTGACGGATACCCCCGCCGCTGTCGGTACGGAATTAATCAAGCTGAGTGTGCAGGAACGCGGCCTACCGGCCAGTGATGATCGCTTTTTGTCAGCATCACTGGAAACCATGGTTGAATTGCTGGCAGGGACTGAACAGAACCCTGCCGATGATAAATCCCTCGGCGAAAAGTTTGTTTTATCCGTGAAAAAGGCGCTGGGGCTGCACCGTGAGCACAGCAACGCTGAAATCAGTATCTTGCGTGAGATGGTGCAGTTAACGGCGGAAAAATGTGGCGAAGCCCTCAATCAGGGGCAGAAGTTGTCTGCACTGGAACAGCAGTGCGCCAGCCAGTCGGAACAGCTCACGCAACTTGCAACCGAACTCAGTACGCTGAAAAGCCAGCTCAGCCATCAGGATGATTCTTCGGTTCAGCGCCCGGGTGCGAGCGGTTCAACCCAAGTGTTGGCCGATTATTAATTGATTGCTTACAGGAATTTTATCTATGTCACTCAGTAACGAAGGGCGTCAGCACTATCTGTCCTACCTTGATCAGCAAGGCAAATTAAACGGGGTGGGTCGTGAAGGGGATAGCATCCAGTTAACGGTTTCACCCGCTGTTCAACAACGTCTTGAAAAAGCGAAGATGGAATCCAGCCCCTTTCTGAAAGAAATTAATTCCATCGGGGTGACCGAGCAGGAAGGCGAGAAAATCGGGGTCGGTATCAACCGCACGATTGCCAGCCGTAACGTGTCTACCGCCGATCGCCGCGAGCCGGTCGGCGTCCATGATTTACAGGCGAACCGCTACCGTTGCGAACAAACGAACTTCGATACCTACATCGGCTATACGCAAATTGATGCGTGGGCCGGACACCCGGAGTTTCAGCAGCTGATCAGTCAGCAGATTGTCCAGCAAGAGGCGAATGACCGTCTGATGATTGGGTTCAATGGCACATCGTGCGCCCTGAAATCCGATCGTGAGAAAAACCCATTATTGCAGGATATTAATATCGGCTGGTTACAGCACCTGCGCAACAAAGCGCCGGGGCGCGTGATGAAAGGTATCACTCTCACCAGCCGGGATGAAGATGGGAAAATCATCAAGAAAGGACAATATGGCAACTATGACTCTGTCGTTTATGACGCCGTGAACACCCTGCTTGATCCGTGGCATCAGAGCGCCCCCGGCTTGCTGGCTATCACCGGCTCACGCCTGACGACCCAGAAAAACTTCAAGATCCTGAATCAGCACAGTCAGCACAACCCCAACATGGAACTGTTGGCGGGTAATGAGCTGATGAAACTCAGTACGCTGGGGGGCTTGCCGGTTTTCCGCGTGCCGTTCTTCCCTGATGGGGCCATCTTCATCACCACCTTTAAAAACCTGTCACTTTACTGGCAGAAAGGGAAATACAACCGCTACATCAAAAACGAGCCGGAATACAACCGTATCGCGACCTATGCACAAAGTAATGACGGTTATGTCATTGAAGATTATGGCCTGAGCTGCCTGATTGAAGATATTTCTTTCGCGGGTGCCGAGAGCGGCGGCGAATAAGTCACTTGATGAGGTGCCGGAATACGCCGGCACGGTACGAGGGGGAATGATGCTGACACCGGCACAAGAACACTGGCAAAAAGTCATGGCGTCACGTCGTGGCGAAGAAGGCATGACATCCGAAGCATTAACGGCGTATGAGCAGGTATTACACCGCTTGCGTTTTGATCAGGCCCGGTTATCTGACCTGCAATCGACCGAGCGAAAAATTGACTACAAGCGCACAGTACTTGAGTCCTATGACGGCTGGATTGAGGGCGTATTGGGATCGGATACCGGTCTGGCCGATGAGGTACTGACCACGGTCATGATTTGGCAGATGGACGTTGGCCATTATGACCGCGCGCTGACCACGGCTGACTATGTTATTCGCCATAACCTGCCCTTGCCTGATCGCTATCGCCGCACCGTAGGGTCGTTATTGGTGGATGAGATTTGCGACAAGGCGTTAACGATTTTTTCGGCGGGTGACGCGACGGTTGATCCTGTCCCGCTGGCGATACTGGAACGACTCGCTGAATTGGTTACCCCGCTGGATATGCCGAGTCAGGTCGAAGCCAAGCTGTTTAAAACGCTGGCCTATACCCTGCGGTTAAGCCCTGAGCGGGAAGACAAAGCGCGCGCCTTATCGTTGATGCAACAAGCATTGTTACGGTTCGTCAATATCGGGGTGAAAAAAGATATCGAAGCCCTGACCCGGGAATTGAAAAAGACCGCTGAGGGTGATTCAGCCTCATCAGATAACACGGTCATGCCGCCCCCAAAGACGACACCCGCAACGGCGGGGAAAAAAGCCGACAAGAGCAAGACCAGAACAACAGCGGTGAAGGCTAAATCTTCACGCTAACCGAATGCACCCCGCGTGCCCGGCGGCACAGTGATCCGAACCGTGTTTAACACATCGTGCGGATCATCGTTCACCGCCGTTTTTTCTCAACAGGTGAGTTATGAGCTTAGTAGCGACCAAAACGATAAACAAAATCGATGATGAAACCCCGATCACCGATGGCAATGAAGCCATCACCTCAGATGTGTTCTGGCCGGCGATTGTCTTATCGGGTTTGCGCCAGTCGATGCGCCTGAATGGGGGCGTCACAACCTGCCGGCTCAAACACATGGCAACCGAGGCGACGCTTTACGCTAATCAGTTATTGGCCGAATGGCGGGCAGAGCAGGAAAAAAACGGCTTTGCTTCACTGAAAGCCGTGCCATCGCCGGTCATCAACGACACCACGGCGCATGTTTTCCGCTATTACCAGGCGGTGTACAGCTTCACTAAGGCGTTGTTGATTGAAAACTACCGCGACATCGACACCACGCGCGACGGAGAAAAACACGCTGAAGCATTGAGCACACAAATTGATGACCTGCGACGGGATGGACAAAACGCCATCCGGGATATTTTGGGTAAACATCGCATGATAGCGGAGTTGGTCTGATGCAGGTCAGGGCGTTTCAGGGGGATACCGTGGACTTACTGTGCTGGCGTCACTATGGCCGCACACAAGGGATTGTTGAGCAGGTGCTTGAAGCTAATCCGGATCTCTGCCTGAGCACCCAGCTTGCCGC
>NZ_JANAIF010000094.1:0-1630 GCF_024721015.1 Xenorhabdus bovienii | reverse complement strand
CTGCTCTGTGGTGCCTTGTCATGGAGCGTGTCCAGTGGCTTAGAGATGTTTGGCATTCCCGGTAGTTTTGCGCCGGCAATCGGGGGTGTCATTGGTTTTATTGGCGTTGAAAAAATACGTGAGTTTGCTATTCGTGCCATCAATAAACGCTTGGGAGATAAACCACATGAGTAGAGGCATTCGGAATAACAATCCGGGCAATATTCGCCACGGGGATAAATGGCAGGGATTGCGCGCGCGCCAGACGGACGATGATTTTTGCCAGTTTACTGCGCCGGAATGGGGTATCCGGGCAATGCTGAAAATCTTGCACACCTATCTGCACAAATATGGCGATAACACCATTCGCCGGTTTATCTCCCGCTGGGCGCCCCCGAATGAGAATGACACTGAACGTTATATTGCTAATGTCAGCGACATGACAGGCATTGCCCGTGATGCGGTGATTGATGTCAAGCATCAACCCACCATAACAGCATTAGTGACTGCCATGATACGGATGGAGAACGGCCAACAACCGTATGCCGATGCCGTGTTTAAAAAGGCGTTTGAGTTGCTATGAAGTGGAAAGCGATTGCGGTGATTGCCGGTGTCCTGCTGGTTGTAAAGACCTGGCATTCTGTCTATGTCGTGTATGAAGAAAACGGACGGCTTACTGGGGAAAATAGTTCACTCAGCAAATCCTTATCCGAGCAAGAAGCCATCAACACCAACCAGCAAGCGCGGATCATGCATCTTGCTGAACAGGCTGCAAAACGCTTACAGGAGCTGACGAATGCGAAATCTCAGATTGACCGGCTTAGTGATGATCTCCGCACTGACACTCGGCGCGTGTACGTCAAAGCCGAATGCCCCAAGGCCGAAACCGCTTCCCCCGCCGGTGTGGATGGTTCAAGACCCGCCAGACTGGCGAAAGACGCTGAACAGGATTATGTACGTCTCCTCGGAGAACTCGAAACCCTCGAAAGCCAGTTCCTAGGATTGAGGGATTGGGCCAATACCGAATGCCCATTGAGGTGAGCTATGTTAAAGCCCAATTTACTGCGAGAAATGATTGTTGAACATGAGCCATTCTTTAACCAGAATCCGGATCGGCTGGAAGTCTTTATCACCAAAGGAAATTTGATTGCCACGGGGTCAGGTTCAGCCTCCTTTCTTTACCAGTATCAGTTGGAAGTGCTGGCGCTGGATTACCCGCACCCGCTCGACAATCTCAGTATTCCCATACTGGCATGGGCACGGTTGCATCAGCCTGATTTACTGTTTAATCCTGACCGCCGCCGCGAGGGGTTTTGCTTTGAAGTGGACTTACTCAGCAATGATACCGCTGACATTCTTTTCACGCTGCCCACCTCCGAGCGCGTGATTGTGGATCGGGTGAATGGAAAACTCACCCCGACCCATATTGATGAGCCGCCGCCGGATTCACGGTCACTGGCTATCTGGGATGTGTTGCTCGGTCATGAGGGGGCCGTATGAGTCAAAGCAGCTTGATGTTTTCGTTGGAAAATGCGTTACAGCGCCTGCTATCCACGACATCGCCCGGTTATCGCAGTCGATTGGCGCGCCAATTGGCAACTGTCATCCGTACTGATCAGCAAAAGCGCATCCGCAGCCAGAAAAACACCGA
>NZ_JANAIF010000093.1 GCF_024721015.1 Xenorhabdus bovienii | reverse complement strand
TAATACTTAACAATTAGTTAACGTCTGAAATTAAAATCAATATTTCTTTGCCCATTCCCTTGAGTGGTTAAAGGAATGCCCCATGCCATCAGTTAACGCGGGTGGCTTTTCTTTTTGGAGAACAGAACATGACACAGAGTACACCAACACACACCTTCACCATTGATATCAAGTGTGACACCGAAGCATTGAACCAACTTGAATCACAGTTGAAGAATATTGCTGAACAGATGGATCGCATTACTGGTCGACGCTACGACGCAGGCATGAAGTTGTCAGCAGATGTAAGCGTTAAGACTGGAATTACTGCCGATACCTTTAAGGTCTTTGATTCAGAAGGGAGGCTGAGAGTAGCCGCTGCCCCACTGAGTGAAGCAGTCACTGATTTGACGCCCTTAGCCGGAAAGGTTTTCGTGAAAGAGGCGTCTATATCCCAAGCGGTAATAAAGGAAGCGGTAATAAAGGGTAATGATAACCACATCCGCCAGATAGTCCGTGAAGAGATACGCCAGTTCGTCACCCGTGAGAGTGGACGAGGCGGACTGCTCTCGAAGTGGTGATGTGATGCCGCCCCGTATCCCCAGAGCCTGCCGCAAGCAGGGCTGCCCCAAGACCACCACTGACCGAAGCGGCTACTGTCCTGACCATCTTCACACCGGCTGGGAGAATCACCAGCAAGGCAAGAGCCGACATGAACGCGGCTATGGCAGTAAGTGGGACAAGCTCAGAGCCACCATCAAGGCCAGAGACAAGCATTTATGCCAGCAATGCTTACGCAATGGACGGGCAGTGACAGGCGTGACCGTTGACCACATTAAGCCCAAGGCACACGGTGGCACGGATGCGTTAACAAATCTGATTCTATTATGCTGGTCTTGCCATAGGGCGAAGACCGCGACGGAGAGACTACGATGAGCGAGAAACAAGTCAAACTATCAAGACTGTACAAGGGTGGCCACTTCAAAGGTTATGCCCTGAGTGTGGATGGCATGTTGCTATCGAACCAGCAGCAGGTCGTGATTGAGACTCACAGCAGTGATATTCACCCCACACTGAACGTAACCTTCACAGTCAGTGATGAGATGGCAGGTGATGTTGTCGATATTCATATTTGATTTCATTTGTTGATCATATTAAGGGCGATGGTGACAATGATTGTCATCCTGAGATGATTTTAATTTCATCAGTAACAATAGCATCGGTCAGGGTCATTCAAGGGGAGGGGGAGGTCAAATAGCTGGCACTCTCACCCCAAGGGACCGCCTCCCTAAGTCTTTTTTTATCCCCGCGAAAAATGAAATTTAAATCGGGAGTCTTTTTATCCCTCTGGCCCTGTTTTTTTGAATCCGGGAGGTTCTGAGTATGGCTGGAACGGCGGGCAGATCAGGTCGTCGCCCCAAGCCGACGGCACGAAAAGAACTGGCAGGCAATCCGGGCAAGCGAAAACTGAACCGGGATGAGCCGGCCTTTACGCCCCTGTCCGGGGTTTCCCCGCCGGACTGGTTTAGGGAAAACGAATTGCCGCTGGCGGCGGTGATGTGGGAACTGACCAGTCAGGAATTGTGTGCACAGGGATTGCTTTGCGTCACCGATCTTGCCGTGCTGGAGCGTTGGTGTGTGGCGTATCAGTTCTGGCGCAAGGCGGTTATCAATATTGCCCAACAGGGTAACACGGTAACCGGCGCGACCGGGGGGCCCATTAAAAACCCGGAACTGACCGCCAAAAAAGAACAGCAATCCGAAATGGACACGACCGGCTCCCTGCTGGGGTTAGATCCCAGCAGCCGTCAGCGTCTGATTGGGGCTGCGGGTCAGGCCAAAACCGACAATCCCTTTATGAGGATGATCTCATCATGAGCCGCAAATCTTATCTGAATGTCAATGCGGCGAACCAATATGCCCGTGATGTCGTGCGCGGCAAGATTGACGCAGGCCGCCCTGTCAAAGACGCCTGCCGGCGGCATCTGGATAACCTGAGTCAGGAAAAGGCAATATCGTTTAAGTACCGGTTCGATAAAGATCGGGCTGAACAGGCCGCCAAATTTATTCAATTGCTGCCCCACACCAAGGGGGAATGGGCGTTTAAACGCATGCCCATTACTCTGGAGCCGTGGCAGCTATTTATTGTGTGTTCCGTGTTTGGCTGGGTGCATAAGGGCAGCCGGTTACGCCGCTTTCGGGAAGTGTATACGGAAATCCCCCGCAAAAATGGCAAGTCCGCGATTTCGGCGGGCGTGGCACTCTATTGCTTTACCTGTGATGACGAATTCGGCGCGGAAGTCTATTCCGGTGCCACAACCGAGAAGCAAGCATGGGAAGTCTTCCGGCCGGCGCGGTTGATGTGTAAGCGTACCCCGATGTTGGTTGAAGCATTCGGCATTGAAGTGAATGCCTCAAACTTAAACCGTCCGGCTGACGGAGCCCGGCTTGAACCCCTGATTGGTAATCCCGGGGACGGGCAGTCGCCCAGTTGTGCCATTGTGGATGAATACCACGAGCATGACACCGATGACCTTTATACCACCATGCTGACGGGAATGGGGGCACGGCGACAGCCGCTGATGTGGGCGATCACCACGGCAGGTTACAACATTGAAGGTCCGTGTTATGACAAGCGGCGCGAGGTGTTAGAGATGCTGTCCGGCAATGTGCCCAATGAGGAGCTGTTCGGGGTGATTTACACCGTGGACGACGGGGACGACTGGACTTCGCCGGACGTACTGCGGAAAGCCAATCCGAATATGGGCGTGTCAGTCTATGCGGATTTCCTGCTCAGTCAGCAGCAGCGCGCCCTGAATAATCCCCGGCTGGCCAGCGTCTTCAAAACCAAACACCTGAATATCTGGGTGTCTGCGCGGGAAGCCTATTTCAATATGGTGAGCTGGAAGCAGTGTGAAGACACGACGCTCACCCTGGAGCAATTTGAGGGCCAGCCCTGTTTTCTGGCGTTTGACCTTGCCCGTAAGCTGGACATGAACAGCATGGCCCGGCTTTTTGTCCGCGAGATTGACGGTAAGCGGCATTACTACAGTATTGCCCCGCGTTTTTGGGTGCCGTATGACAGCGTGTACAGCGTAGAGCAGACCGAGAACCGCCGCACCGCTGAACGTTTTAAGAAGTGGGTGGCGATGGATCTGCTGACCGTGACGGAGGGGGCCGAAGTGGATTACCGCTACATCCTTGAAGAAGCCAAACTCGCCGGTCACCTGAACCCGGTTAATGAGGCCCCGATTGATCCCTTTGGGGCAACCGGCTTATCTCACTCACTGGCGGATGAGGGTATTAACCCCATCATCATTACCCAGAATTTCACTCACATGAGCGATCCGATGAAAGAGCTGGAGGCCGCCATCCAGTCCGGTCGTTTCCATCATGACGGTAATCCGATTATGTCCTGGTGTATCAGCAATGTCGTCGGGAAAACCATGGGCGGGAATGATGATATTGTGCGCCCCATCAAGGAGCAAAAAGACAGCAAAATTGACGGGGCGGTCGCCCTGATTATGGCGATGGGCCGCGCCATCCTGCATGAAGAACCCGACTTTCTTTCCAACCTCGATCCGGATGACCTTTTAATGTTATGAAAAATTTACTGATTGATGGCGCTGCGCTGGCCGGCACCGGGGCGGTGTTGGCGGGCTGTTACCTTAAGTATGGGCTGGCAAACACCCTGATCATCGGGGGCGTTTTGTTGATTGCCTATGCCCTGACCGTCGCCCGCCGGAGGAAATATGCTGCTTGATGCGCTGTTCCGCAGTGAACCGCTGGAAAATCCCCGCACCCCGATCACGGCCGAGGCTGCCGACCATGACGGCCTGTTCAGTGCGGATGTGTATGTCAGCCCCGAAACGTCGATGAAACTGGCGGCGGTCTATGCCTGTATCTATGTGCTGTCCTCTTCGGTGGCGCAGATGCCGCTGCATGTCATGCGTAAGAACGGCAAGACCGTGGAAATGGCGCGGGATCACCCGGTGTTTTATCTGGTGCATGATGAGCCGAACGACTGGCAGACCAGTTACAAATGGCGGGAGCTGAAACAGCGCCATGTCCTCGGCTGGGGCAATGGTTACTCGTGGGTGAGGCGTAACCGTCGCGGGGAAGTGACCACGCTGGAAGCCTGTATGCCGTGGGAAACGACCTTACTGAACACGGGCGGGCGCTACACCTACGGGGTGTATAACGAAGACGGCAGTTTTGCCATCAGCCCGGACGACATGATCCACATCCGGGCACTCGGTAATAACCGGAAAATGGGGCTCAGCCCCATCCTGCAACATGCCGAAACCATCGGGATGGGCATGAGCGGACAGAAATACACCAGTGCCTTTTTTGGCGGGAATGCGCGTCCGGCGGGGATTGTCTCCGTTAAAGGGGAAGTCAATGATAAAGGCTGGGAGCGGCTTAAGCAGATGTGGAAAAAAGCCGCCGCCGCCCTGCGCAGTGAGGAAAATAAAACCCTGCTGCTGCCCGCAGAACTGGATTATCACGCCCTGACCGTGTCGCCGGTGGATGCCCAGCTCATCGACATGCTGAAACTCAACCGCTCCATGATAGCGGGGCTGTTCAATGTGCCGGCCCACATGATTAATGACTTAGAGAAGGCGACGCTTTCCAATATTTCTGAACAGGCTATCCAGTTTGTCCGCCATACCGTAATGCCGTGGGTGGTGAACTGGGAGCAGGAACTGAATCGCCGGTTGTTTACCCGGCAGGAAAGGGCGGCGGGGTTTTATGTCCGTTTCAATCTGGCGGGACTCCTGCGCGGCACCCCGAAAGAGCGGGGTGAGTTTTACCACTTCGCCATTACGGATGGCTGGATGAGTCGTAATGAAGCCCGTGCCTTTGAAGACATGAACCCCGTGGACGGACTGGATGAAATGCTGGTGAGTGTCAACGCCGCCAATCTGCTTAACAACCCGGATCAACCCCATCCCAACCAGGAGGACAAACCCGATGAGTGACAGGGAAATGCGCTGTTACAGCGGTGAGGTGCGTACTGAAACCCCGGAGAACCAGCCGACGCGCATTGTCGGTTACGGCTCGGTGTTTAACAGCCGCTCAGAACCGCTCTGGGGCTTTCGTGAAATCATCAAGCCCGGGGCCTTTGACGAGGTACTCCATGATGATGTGCGCGGGCTCTTTAACCATGATCCCAATTTTATTCTGGGACGCAGCGCCGCCGGGACATTAACCGTGTCCGTGGATGAGCGCGGGCTGCAATACACCATTCAGGCCCCGGACACGCAGACCATCCGCGATCTGGTGCTGGCTCCCATGCAGCGGGGGGATATTACCCAGTCTTCCTTTGCCTTTCGGGTCGCCCGTGATGGAGAGCACTGGTACGAAGATGAGGAAGGCATTGTCATCCGGGAAATCAGCCAGTTCTCCCGGCTGTTTGATGTGAGTCCGGTGACGTATCCGGCCTATCAGGCGGCCGATTCAGCCGTCCGTTCCTTGCAGGCCTGGCAGGAGGTGCGCCACAGCGGGGCACTCCGGCAGGCGATTAATCAAAAAATGGCGCGTGAGCGCATTCTGACGTTACTGAATATTTAGGATATGAGCATGAAATTACATGAACTGAAACAACGCCGTAACACCATTGCGGCGGAAATGCGTACCCTGCATGACACAATCGGGGATGCCGCGTGGACGGACGAGCAGCGCACCGAATGGAACAAGGCCAAAACCGAGCTGGACAGCCTTGATGCCCAAATTCAGCGCGAAGACGAATTGCGTCACCTCGACCAGCAGCTGGTTAATCAGACTGAGTCCGAACAGCGGGGTCATCCTGCCCCGCCTGAAACGGCGCTGGCTGAAAAACGGGCGGCGTCTTTCGACAAATACCTGCGTCACGGATTGGGTGAAATGACCCCCGAAGAGCGGCAGGCATTGCGTGAACTGCGGGCACAGGGCACTACCCCGGATGAAAAAGGCGGCTACACCGTCCCGGTTCAGATGCTGAACAAGGTGGTCGAGGCCATGAAAGCCTACGGCGGCATTGCCAGCGTGGCGCAAATCCTCAGCACCTCCACCGGGCAGACCATCGAATGGGCGACGGCGGACGGCACGACGGAAGAGGGCGAGCTGCTGGGTGAAAACACGGCGGCCAGCGAAGAAGATACCCTGTTCGGCACCGAGTCACTGGGGGCGAAGAAACTGTCGTCCAAAATCATCCGGGTGTCCAATGAGCTGTTGCTGGACTCCGGCATTGATATGGAGGCCTATCTGGCGAAACGCATTGCCGAGCGCATCGGGCGTGGTGAGGCCCGGTATCTGGTGAAAGGCACGGGCACGGGCAGTCCGCAACAACCGAAAGGTCTGGAAACCTCGGTCACGGGCACGGTAGACGCGGCCACCAAGTTTAGCTGGAAAGACAGAACGCCCTGAAACATGCCCTTGATCCCGCCTACCGCAATACGGGGACGTTCCGCTGGGCCTTCAATGACAGCACACTGAAAGTCATCACCGAAATGGAGGATGCCCAGAACCGCCCGCTGTGGTTGCCCGAAATTGCCGGGGTAGTGCCTTCCACGGTATTGGGGGTGCCTTACGTGATTGATCAGGCGATTGCCGACATGGGGGCGGGTAACAAGTTCATCTATTGTGGGGGACTTTAACCGCTTTATTGTCCGCCGTGTCACTTACATGACCCTGAGACGGCTGGTTGAGCGTTATGCCGATTATGACCAGATCGCGTTTCTGGCGTTCCACCGTTTCGACTGCATTCTGGAAGACACGGCGGCCATCAAGGCGCTGGTCGGCAAGGGTACAGCGTCAGCGGCGTAATTCCCTGTGATGACATTCACGCCGCGTGAAGCGGTTTTTTTGTGCCTGCGATCGGTCAAGGTCGCCGGTGTCAGGAGGCAAGATGCCTTTTCCCACCGTGGAAAAACTCAAACAGCAATGCCGTATCGACAGCAACCATGACGCGGAAGATAGTTTGCTGAACACTTACGCCCGTGCTGCCATCCGGCGGGCGGAAAATTACCTGAACCGCCGTCTTTATGAAGAAGTCGTGCCGGACACTGACCCCGACGGATTGTTTGTTTCGGACGATGTGGAACTGGCGATCATGCTGACGGTGGGCTACTGGTATGAAAACCGCGAGGCGCAGACCTTATCCACGCCCCTGTGGGCGACACGCTTATGAGATTGCCAATGCTGTACCAGGGATACGACCTATCCACGCCCCTGTGGGCGACACCCTAACGGATTTTGGTAGATAAATCATGATGTTAAACATCAGTGAAAAAACTACCAAAATTTTTTCGCAAATTCCCCCTTTCAACCACAGCACTCTGGCCATGCCCGAGGGCGTAAATTCGGCACGGTCTGTGCCTATTGAAATCTATCAAACCGCCATCGCAGCTATATTAATCGCCACGTTTATATCACGGTAATGTTCAACACCAGCATAACTTGCCAACGATCATCGCAGCCATCGACCTATTCGCGCCCATGTGGGCTACACGGCTAACAATGTCGCTAATAACGCTCAGTTGCCGACCTAGCCCCGCACAATTCGCCCCGATCAGGCTTCGCAACGTAACCCGGGTAAGGTATAGTCTGCTTTTTATGGAGAAATCATGCTGACCAACCCATCCATTCGTCTTAACAAATACATTAGCGAGAGCGGCATCTGTTCTCGTCGCGATTCCGATCGTTACATCGAACAGGGGAATGTTTTTATTAACGGTAAGCGAGCCGCCGTTGGCGATCAGGTATTTGCCGGAGATATAGTGAAAGTTAACGGTCAGCTTATCGAGCCGCGTGATGAAGAAGACTTAGTGCTTATCGCGCTGAATAAGCCCGTTGGCATCATCACCACAATGGAAGATAGTGAGCGGGATAACATCAGTGATTTCGTTAACCACAGCAAGCGCGTCTTCCCGATCGGGCGCTTGGATAAGGATTCCCAAGGACTGATTTTTCTGACTAATCACGGCGATCTGGTCAATAAGATTCTTCGTGCCGGAAATAATCACGAAAAAGAGTACGTGGTAACAGTTGACAAACCGGTGACCGATGAGTTTATTCAGGGCATGAGCGCAGGTGTGCCGATGCTGGGAACGGTGACCAAAAAATGTAAAGTGCAGAAAGAAGCTCCCTTTGTGTTTCGTATTACGCTGGTGCAGGGGCTTAACCGCCAGATTCGCCGCATGTGTAAATACTTTGGCTATGAAGTTACTAGGCTTGAGCGCACGCGCATCATGAACGTCAACTTGAAAGGGCTGCCACAGGGCGAGTGGCGAGATTTGACCGACGATGAACTGATCGGGTTATTTAAGCTGATTGAAAACTCATCGTCCGAAGAAAAACCGGCGAAAAAAGCGCAGACTAAGCTCGTTGCAGCTAAAAAACCGGGCTTTAACGGGCCGAAAAACGCCGAAAAATCCGACGGCAACTCTGCTTCTCGTAAGCGCTTTACTCAGCCTGGGCGTAAGAAGAAGGGGCGCTAAACCGGGATAATTCTCGTCAGCTGCCGGATCTAGCTAAATCCTTTAAGCGCCTCTCGTTGCGGGCTGACAATAAAGATTTAAACATAAATCGCCACGAGTTTGCCAGACAGTACAAAAAACTAAGTTTACAACTATTTTGTAACTTATTAATGGCGCGGATGGCTGGTACCCTTGGTGAAGAGTTTGGTCTTGCAGGGAACGAAACTTTTGGGTCAGGTTGGATCATTGATTCGATTGATGGCACGCGAGCGTTTATTTATGGTGTGCCATTATTTAATACATTAATCGCTTATATTGAAAACGGTGAACCTGTTGTCGGTGTGATTGGCTTTCCAGCTATCTCAACTATTGTATATGTCGCTCAAGGGTAGGGAGGCTGGATGTTGTACAGTGATCTCGATGCGTGTTATCGCTGTTTTTCAAGCTTGTTAACTGCCACAACACCTGAATTGGCGGAGCAGATTGTTCGATTAATGAATAAATAAAAACGATGATATGGGGTGTCTTACCACCCCGTCAAATCCGGATAGATAAACATTGTGCTATTAGCTGAAATCAAAACACAGGCGTAGTTTGCCGCAGTGGAGGCAGTGGAATGGCAGCAATCACAGTTAACGGTTTATCGGTAGAAAATGCCCCTGTTCCAATGGGGGTCTGGGTGATATTTGAAAACAGGTAATACTTTTTTATTCAGTGCCATATTTGCTCCTTTCGCGGGCCATATATTGAGATCCTTACGCCCCTTATAATGATATCGTTTCATACTGTTATGCATGAAAACAGGGACATTTCTAAATGGGGAAAAAGTAACATTACTAAATTAACGGGCAATTGCCACATTCGCTTTGATATGTTTAAGGTGAACGACAATCGTAAAGGTAACAACCACCAATAATGACCATGCCCCCCATTTTCCTGCATGAACAACAGACCAAGCGCCTAATTGATTCGGGTATTGCCAGATCCCAAAGAAGGTACCGAAGTTTTCCGCCAACCAAATAAAAAAACCAATCAGTATAAAAGCAAGTAATAGTGGCATTCTGCATTCTTGATCCAACGGCGTATAAAAAATAGTACCACGTGCATACAAACCGAAAATAAAAGCAGTTAAGTACCAGCGATAATCATCAATATAATGATGACTAAAGAAGTTGATATAAATTGCCAGTGCCACCAGTGTTGCCATCCAATAAGTTGGGTAATGCTCAATGCGTACCTTAAAAAAGCGCCATGACTGTATAATGTAGCTCCCCACGGCCGCATACATAAAACCTGTAAATAGTGGGACTCCCCAAAGCTTAGTAAACGCAGCATCAGGATATTGCCATGAACTAATAGATGCTGATGTCTTAAATAGCTCCATCATAAAACCGACTAAGTGAAAGACGCAGATCGCTTTCAATTCATCCCATGTTTCGAGTTTTAACCGTATTAGTAATGCTTGAAAGGTCACTGCAAATACTAATAGTACATCATAACGCGGTATGCCCATGATGCCTTTTGCTGGAACCAAAAATAAAGCCAAAAAAAAGAAACCGGCAAATAAGCACGAGCGTGCATTAATCAATCCAAAGAAAAGAAACTCTAAAATAAATCGTTTAACACCTGTGCTGTTATTGGGCTTATGAGCCATTAATAAGTTATCAACTTTACGCAGAACATTCAGTCTCTGGCACATACTTTCCATTTAATTAACCTGTTGGTGTTATTTGTTGTCAATTCACTACGATAATGCCTATTTCATGCCGCGAATTCTAGCAGGATTTGAGTAACCATTCACCAACACCTATTGAATAATCAGGTTAAGCACACCCGGGTACAGTATCGATGCTTCAGATCTTTACCCGAACGGGTTTACACTCCCGTTGAGTTACAACAAATGGCCGAGCATCAAAAACGGCAATTGATGGGTATTGCCAGAGAAAAAATCGCACCATTACAGGACGCCGTGGATTTAAATATCGCCACCAATACAGAGAAATCTGCACTAACCGAATGGCGTAAATGCCGGGTGCTGCTCAATCGGGTGGATTGCACTACCGCACCCAATATCCAATGGCCGGAACAACAATCAGTGATCCGTCGGATTGGTTCCTGATTATATCGGGATTATGGGGCGTGATCAGAAAGTCTGCCAGATGGGAAAACTCTTCCGCCATCAGCTTCGCCCGTTCCCGCATATAGGCTATTTTTTGCCAGCACTGTCTTATTAATTAAATAATAAAATCAGTAATATAGTGAATTTAATTTGGTCATGACTCCAAAGCGTTAACCTGGTATTCTTATGCCTTTTTAAGGGGATCTCAAAATGACGGTGACGATAGAAGTTGCTTGCCGGTATTGTAACCAAACCG
>NZ_JANAIF010000092.1 GCF_024721015.1 Xenorhabdus bovienii | reverse complement strand
TATGCCTATCATAGCACCCATACCTCGAAATGAACGACAGAAAATGAAAAAGCTTATCCAGAAAACCCAAAATAAGGATTATGCTCGCCGGATGATGGCATTATTAATGTTACACAAGGGGGATACGGTTTCTCACGTTGCCAAAACCCTTTGTGCCTCACGTTCTTCGGTCAATCGCTGGGTAAATTGGTTTACATTATATGGACTGGACGGATTAAAAAGCTTACCGCCGGGCAGGCCGGCCATCTGGAATTTAGAGCCACTTCTCGCTGTGGTTTCTTTCTTATTAAAACACTCCCCACAACATTTCGGTTATCTCCGCTCACGCTGGAGTCTTGAGCTTATCACACATAAAATCAATGTATTACTGGATATATCACTCTCTCAAAGTACCCTTTATCGCTACTTTTATCGGGCGGGGATCGTCTGGCGAAGAGCCGCACCCACGTTAAGATTGTCTGATCCTGAACATGATGAAAAAAGGGCAAAAATCACCGGGGCCTTATCCAATGCCTCAGAGCAACATCCTATTTTTTATGAGGATGAGGTGGATATTGACCTTAACCCAAAAATCGGGGCAGATTGGTGTTTCAAGGGACAACAAAAGCGTGTTGTGACCCCCGGAAAGAACCAGAAACACTATCTTGCGGGCTGCCTCAACGCAAAAACGAAAGAAATAACTTATGTCGGGGGGCTTAAGAAAGAACTCGGATTTATTTATTAAGTTGTTATATGTACTTAATAATCAATATGTTAATGCAAAGACGATCACCTTGATTTTAGATAACTATGGCATTCATAAAAGTCAGAAAGTCATCGCGTGGCTGGCAAAAAATCCTAAATTTAATCTCTTGTTTTTACCGGTCTATTCCCCTTGGTTGAATAAAATTGAACGCCTGTGGCAATCCCTGCATGAAACCGTGACACGAAACCATTGCTGCCAATTTATGGGGCAGTGACTTGAACATGTAAAAGCCTTCATGGAAATCACTTCATTACAACAGCAAAAACCTGGGAGGGTAAAAATGGGTGTATCATCATTATGAATTCTTATTTAGACGCCTCACAACTCAAAAATTAGTAATTTGCGCTGCTCAAGACTATTTACAACGCCGAGGAATACCTACAAGTTCTGTATTCCTAAATTAGAAAAAGCGATATATAGGCTGTTGGCAAACTCAGGCGCTTCACTTGCTTCATGCATTAACCATGTTTGACTGACGATTAACCCCGATGAATGAAAGATACCCAAAAATATAATTAATAGTACCATTAAAAAAGGTGAAAAACCCAATATCCACACTAAGAAATAGACCAGAATAAATAAAAATGTATAAGCATAAGTGGTTCTAATTGTGTTTTTTTTGTAATAGACGGATAAAGATAAAATTACCCATACAACCACTAGCACCAAATAAAATAAGAAAAATGGCAATCATATTATTACTGAGATGGGTTATTTTGGTAAGATAATCAGAAATATAACTAAAACTAGAAAACATAGCTGAAAAAATCAAAGTAACAGTTGCAATGCTTAACCATAAACTCGGTTTTTTCAATACAGTTACTTGTTCCAATATATTGATTTTTTGGCTAACAGGTAATGAAGGAATAAAATAAACAACACCTATAAATGCAATTAAACATGTCACAGAACCAAAATAAAAGGCCGCACTGAGTGAAACATATTCAGCAATAAAAGAACTTAAAGGCATTTCTAGTACCATCCCAAGTGCAACCCCGGAAAACACAGTCGCTACTGCATCAGCACTCTTCTCTTTAGGTACTGAATTTGCTGCTATAACCAGCGCTATTGCAAAAAATAGGGCATGAATTAATGCAGGTAAGATCCGAAAAATCAGTACCATATTAAATATATTTTCCGTAGCATAAATAATATTTGATACAATGAATATAAATAGAATGCATAATAAAACATACTTTCTATTGTATTTTAACAAGAGTAAAGTAATAACAGGTCCAGCAATAGCAACGACAATCGCATATACACTCACCAAATAACCAACTTGAATTGGAGTTATATTTAACTGAAGCTCTAATTGCGGAAATAACCCTATAACAGAAACTTCCGTTGTAATAACTCCAAAAACAGAAATCGTTAAAGTCATTAATAAGAAAAATGATTTATTTGTCATGATCGTATCCGCACGATAGAAAAACTGTCGTGATTAATGAGATGTTATCTACAATAAAATCAGTACTAATAAAGAATTAAAAATAATGTCTTATGCAGTAAGAGAGTTCGCAGATGATGACAAAATTGATTTCAAAAGAGAAGCCTATTTTTGTCTACTGCTTGTAGAAAAAAAGTTGTCAGTTAGCCCAGTTATCGTTCCGATATTCGGGCTAACTTTCATTTGAATTACTGCCAGTTTACAAACACGAGTACATTTCCACAATGTATCTCACTTTTTCCAACGCTGTCGGCAGAGGTGCCAGTTCTATCGACCCAAGAGCCAGACGAATCATATGAGGTACGAGCACAGACGTTGCAAATGCAAATGAACAACCCCGCCGCAAGCAGCGGGGTATCAAAACCAATAGCCAACTACAGGGTAGTTCGCCCCAAGGGGCGGGGAATATAACCCTCAGAGATTTAATCTGCCCTAGCCTCCTCTGTCAAAGTTGCTAACTGACGAAGAATGCAGCGAGTGGGTGGTTTAACGGTTTTAGTAGCAGTCATGGATTTTGAACCCGTTTTTCTGACTGTAGCCCGTGCTTCTATTGCTAGTTTGTTAGCATTCGTTATGCTATTAGCCTTTAAAGAGAAACGCCCTGGTTTACTTGGTGAATCCGTAAGCCTGCTCATGGTTACAGTAACCATTGGAGTCATTCTTTGTGTCGTTGGCTCACGTAGATTTGCAAGGTAACAAAATAGATATCATTTCCTTTATAAACCTAACCTTAATCTAGGGGTACCGTTTATGTTTTCAGGCCTCAGTGCATTTCCCTTGACCCCCACGAACGAAAATGGCATCGACGAAGCGGCTTTCGTCCGGCTAATCGAACGTTTAGTTGTTGCTAATGTCGATTCCATTGGAGCCCTCGGTTCGACTGGTAACTATGCTTATTTCACACTTGCTGAACGTTTGCGAGTCACACAGCTGGCGGTGCAACATGCCGGGAACACTCCGGTGATTATTGGAATCAGCGCTTTGCGTACACGGGATGTATTGGACTTAGCCGAAGGTGCACAGACAGCAGGAGCGAGCGCAGTGCTGTTGGCTCCGATATCGTACCAAAGGCTATCTGCTGATGAAGTATTTGGTCTGTATGAAACCGTAACCCGCAACCTTTCCGTACCGCTGTGCGTATATGACAACCCAAATATGACACATTTCGAATTCAGCGACGAATTGCATGGTAGGATCGCTCATCTTCCGAACGTTTTCTCCATCAAGATTCCCGGTGTTACGGTAGATCCCGTAGCCGCAAAAGCGCGTGTGGAGCGTATTCGTGCTCTGATTCCATCACACGTGACGATCGGGATCAGCGGTGATGGTTTTGCCGCGACGGGGTTAAATGCCGGATGTGAAGTCTGGTACTCGGTAATCGGCGGTCTCTTTCCTAAGGCGGCATTGGCAATCACCCGCGCTGCACAGGCCGGAGACATACAGGAAGTTACACGCCTATCCGAACGGCTGCAACCGCTGTGGACATTTTTCAGACAGTATGGCGGCAGCCTGCGTGTTGTCGCGTCGGGAGCCGTGCTACTGGGGCTGGTTGAACAAGACTGTCTACCTCTGCCGCTCAAGGCACTGGAGGCGGCTGATTTGCAACAGCTCGCTGAACTGCTTGATGAGTTAGAACTGGCCTGATAAATCGCGTTGCTGTAGCTAATAATATAACGGCGACTTCACTGGAGTTATCCAGCGGAGTCGTTATAAGATGAGTAATTAGCTGTGGATGTTTTAATTCTTCTTTCTAACTCTTTTGATCAGAAAAAACCATGAGATAGTAATTCCCTGCTAGCTCATCTGAGCTTTTAGCTTTCTTGATAAAACCGTTGAATTCGTAGAAATTAACCGCTTTATGGTTTTTAACCAGACATTTTAAACTTAATTGGTGTGGATATTTGGATTTGACGAAATCCAGTAGTTGAGTGCCTATTATGCCACACCGATGAGATTCGGTAGCAACATAAAGATGATGGATAAAATGATTCTGTACCCAAACAGAGATAAAACCTAGAACCTTACCGTTTTCTACGGCAATATAAATCATCTCACCTTCAGCATCTTTATCGAAATCAGTAAGTTGATAGTTATCCGTATTCAGCCAAGTAAAAGTGACCTTTCTCGATTCCAAGTAAAGAATTCTCAGTGCCTCAATATGTTCAGGGAAAAACACGGTTATTTCCATCAGTTATAGCACCTCAATTACCTCAAACTCGATAACAACAACTTCCATATCTGGAGAAAACGTTCCTTCTCGCTCAAAAAAACACTTATGCTCCATCCGCCAACGATGTAGACTTCTATCACCCTCGCCTTCCTTCCAAGCCAGTTCGGTTGTCATTGCTGAAAATTGGGTTAAATGAACAGCAGTTACTCTAACAACACAAACCGGAAGGTTTTTACCATTTAAGACAATATACTCATTGCCAATTTCGATCTCTTCATCAACCTGTTTATAAGCATGATATGAACAACTCGTTGCTGTTTTAGTGCCTTCGGCAACTAATGCAGAAAGCTTGTCATACATTTCGATTGAGTCACCAAATACCCAACTTTCAGCAGCAGGATATTTATTTTCAATTACTTCCATGGGTTCATGAATTTTCATATTATCTATTGAGCATTATGGGTTCGTGAATAACCCACTTTATTAACATGACAATGCTGCTGTTAACCATCACTTCTAACCAAATCTATGATCTTCCCCTTATTCTAAGTATAGAAAAATATGAGCGGTGAAAAACACCGCTCAGTCAAGGAATCCATGACGCTTATTTCCTTTACTTAATCTGGTGCAGAATATCGCCGACTGCATTGAAAACGCGATCAAGATCGTCTGTTTTAGCATTGAACATCGGGCCAAATTGCAGAGTATCGCCACTAAATCGCACATAGAACCCGGCTTTCCATAATGCAATACCCGCTTCGAAAGGACGGACAGCTTCGTCCTCATCGCGTGGGGCAATTTGAATTGCGCCCACCAGCCCGCAGTTACGAATGTCAACGACATTCGGACAGTGGTTAAGCCCATGTAATGCTTGTTCGAAATACTGAGCTAATTCAGCAGATTGTTGGATCAGATTTTCTTTTTCCAACAATTCGAGTGTTGCCAAGCCCGCAGCACAGGCAACGGGATGGGCTGAATAGGTGTAACCGTGGCTAAATTCAATCATATGCTCAGGCAGCGGCTGTGCCATAAATGCATTATAGATCTCGCTGGATGCCACCACCCCGCCCAGAGGAATAGCACCATTAGTAATTTGTTTGGCAAAATTGAGAATATCGGGTGTGACACCGAAATAATCAGCCCCTGTCCAACGTCCCAAACGCCCAAAACCTGTAATCACTTCGTCAAAGATCAATAAAATATCGTGCTGGGTACAGATTTCCCGTAAACGTTGTAAGTAGCCTTGTGGTGGAACAATGGCGCCGGCAGAGCCACAAACGGGTTCCACAATAACAGCGGCAATATTACTTGCATCATGTAACTCAATCAATTTCAGCAGTTCATCGGCAAGTTCAGGGCCACCAGCAGTTGGCATTCCTTTAGTAAAGGCCATGCCGGGTTGCAAGGTATGTGACAAGTGATCCACACCCATAAACTGACCAAACATCTTACGATTACCGCCAATACCGCCGAGACTTGTACCGGCAATATTGACGCCATGATAGCCACGTGCACGTCCGATAAATTTAGTTTTGGCAGATTTCCCTTTAATGCGCCAGTAAGCACGTGCCATTTTTACTGCTGTATCAGCAGTTTCCGAACCAGAACCAGTAAAAAACACATGGTTTAAATCACCAGGCATAAGATTGGCAATCTTGTCTGCCAATTTGAATGACCAAGGGTGGCCATATTGGAAACCAGGAGAATAATCCAATGTTCCCAGTTGTTCAGAAACAGCCTGACGGATTTCGGTTCGTGAATGACCCACCCCACAAGTCCATAACCCCGACAAACTGTCGTAAATTCGACGACCCTGGTTATCGACCAGCCAGTTTCCATCTGCGGAGACAATTAAACGTGGATCTTGTTGAAAATGACGATTGGCACTAAGCGGCATCCAATGCGCATTCAGGTTCAGTGATTGAAAAAAATTGATATCTGACATTTCTAAACTCCTCATATTAAGTTGTAACAAAGAGTTTGCAATAGAACAACATTCAAGTTAAACCTTAATTATCGAATCATTAGTTATGGGTTTACTTACGTAAAGCCAAATTTTACTGAATAAGACCGTTAACCACCAACCAACTCGTATCCAGTTCACACAACCCCATTAACCTCCAAAAATGTTTTAACAAAACCGGAAGAAATACAGTAAGATTGGCGCCCAATCGTGGGAATTGATCTGGATCATTAGCTTGTTATCGCTTTTTCGTCTATCACAACGCCGAATACCTGCCTTGATCGCCTCACTGGCGATTTTGATGTTGTTCATTGGACCAGTGGTATCAAAAACTCTGGAGCATCGGCGTGACAGCATAAAAAGCGAAGCCCACCACAATATGCCAATGTCTGGCATGCAAAATAGCAATAATCATCATTACGCATCACCGGCATATGGTCATGACATGCATCATGGCGCTTCCCATATCCATACGGGGTTGATGGATGATATTGCCTGTGGTTATTGTCAGCTTCTGATTAACCTGCCATTATTGACGTGGGTGTTTGTTCCTTTTATCTGGCTGGCACTGACTATCTCCCGCACCCCACCAGTCCGGCTTTTTTTGGGTTCTGCCATTCAGCTATTTTATGGCGAATCGCAACCGCGCGCGCCACCCCTTAATTAATCTATTTAATTGAAATAATTCATTTATTTTCCTTGCTATACGCTGTTTGTAAGGCAATTCAATATTTTTTCAAGCAAATTTAAAAACAGGATTTGTTTTTAATTAAGGGATATTTTTTTATGTCTACTACAAAATTATTTCGGGTATCACCTCTGACAGCCGCTTTAGCTGTCATTCTCTTTATGCCTGCCAGTAGCTTGGCTGCAACAGGTGAAAATAACAACGACAGAGAGATAAAAGACACACAGACAGTTAATGATAGAGAATCTGTGATAATTGTGACCGCTCCGGCGATTTCACCACTCACTATAGTTACCTCACCCAAAACACCTCGTCAGCCTGTACCCGCTAGCGATGGTTCGGATTACTTGAAAACTATTCCTGGTTTTTCCCAAATTCGTAACGGTGGTACTAATGGTGACCCAGTATTTCGTGGCATGTTTGGCTCTCGCCTGCGTATGTTGGTTGATGATGGTGAAATATTGGGCTCTTGTCCGTCACGTATGGATGCACCAAGCTCCTACATTTCACCTGAAAGTTATGATGTTCTGAGTCTGGTTAAAGGGCCTCAAACTGTACTTTGGGGTGCAGGAAACTCAGCAGGAACGGTTCGCTTTGAACGTACCCGTCCTCAGTTCGACAAACTGGGTGCTCAAGGTAATATCAGTACGGTAGCGGCTTCCAATGGGCGTTGGGATGGTAATGCTGACCTCAGTTTTGGTAATGAACTCGGCTATGTGCGTTTGAGCGGCAATAAATCACGCTCTAACGATTATAAAGATGGTGATGGTAATCGCGTACCTTCTCGCTGGGATAAATGGAATACCGACATCGCAGTCGGCTGGACGCCGGATGATGATACTTTGCTAGAATTAACGGCTGGCCAGGGTGATGGTAAAGCACGTTACGCTGGACGTAGTATGGATGGCTCCAAGTTCAAACGAGAAAGTTTTGGTGTGCGTTTTGAAAAGTCCAACATCAGTGACGTGTTCGATAAATTTGAAACCAATTTTTATTACAATTACACCAACCATATTATGGACAACTATTCCCTCCGTACCCCTTCCCCAATGAGTATGGGAGGACATGGTAGCCATGGTGGTGGAAAACATGGTGGACATGGGATGGGTGCCATGGAACTGGATCGCCGTACTATGGGCGGCCGTATGATGGGGACTTGGATTTGGGAAGATTTTAAGTTACAGAGCGGTGTAGATACTCAGTCCAATACCCATCGAAATAAATATGACACTGTTTGGGTGAAAGATGCTCGCTACCGTAATTATGGTATTTTCAGTGAGTTAACTTGGGACGCCACTGAACAGAGTAAAGTTATCGGTGGTGCTCGTCTGGATAGAGTACTCGTGAATAATTACGTTAAGGCAGCAGAACGGACAGCTACTCTACCTTCTGGCTTCATTCGGTTCGAACATAATCTGACGGAAGTACCGTTGATGTTTTATGCGGGTGTGGGCTACACCGAACGTTTTCCTGATTACTGGGAACTGTTTGATTATTGGGAACTGATCTCGTCCAAACCAGAGAGTAAAGCCTTCAGAGATTTGAAAACCGAGAAAACCACTCAGTTGGATATTGGTGCGCAATATCACGGCCAATATTTTAGTGGTTGGGTATCTGCTTACGTAGGTAAGGTTAATGACTTTATCCTGTTCCGCTATTCCCCAACTGATAGGACAAAAAGTCAGGCGAATAATGTCGATGCCACTATTATGGGTGGAGAAATGGGCGCCAGCTATCAGTTGAGCGACCATTGGAAAACCGATGCAAGTCTGGCTTATTCTTGGGCGAAGAATACTTCCGATCATCGCCCATTGCCACAAACTCCACCATTAGAAGCGCGATTTGGACTGACTTGGGAACATGGCGACTGGACAAGTAGTGGTTTGCTTCGTGTTGTTAGCAGTCAAAACCGAGTGTCAATCAATGAAGGTAACGTTGTTGGTAAGGATTTTGATCGCAGTGCTGGATTTGCTATCCTGTCTGCAAACACCGCCTATAAAGTGACTAAAAATGTTCAGGTTAGCGCCGGTATTGACAATATTTTTGACAGAACCTATAGCGAGCACCTTAACTTAGCTGGAAGTAACAGTTTTGGTTATTCAGGCAATACGCCAGTAAACGAGCCGGGCCGTACTTATTGGGCTAGAGTGAACGTTAAATTCTAAACCTACTTTTCGCCCTGACACATTAGTCAGGGCGAATTTTACGTCTTGATTAAGTGTCTTTCATTAAAGATATGTTTTATTAAATCTATTTTTATATCTTTAAAATAAGATACTTTTGCCTCTCTTTATTTCTCGAAAACATTTCAAGTAGCAGATTCATTGGTGAGAAGCCAATGGCGTAACAGTATGGCAATTTGTTCCTGTTGTTCTTCCGTCAATGGCTGGAGAATAGCTCTTTCGTTCTCCAAATGGCTCTCGACAGCATTGTCTATAAGTGTTTTTCCTTCCGGAGTCAGAAAAACTTTGCAGCTACGTCGGTCTTCTTCATTGGCGATACGCTCAATTAACCCTCGCTGTACCATATGCTCAATACGGGTACTCATTGCACCAGAAGTCAGCATAACTGACTGATACATTTCGGTTGGTGTAATTGGTGTGTTATAACGGCGAAGTGTAGCGAGAATATCAAACTCAATAGCACTCAGGCCATGTGCTTTAAAGGCATGTTGCAGGCGCTGCTCAATGATTTTGTTTACACGGACTAACCTTCCAATTACCCCCATCGGGGAAGGATCGAGGTCTGGACGCTGCTGTTCCCACTGTATTAGCAAACGGTCAACGTGATCGTACTTCATTCTTTTTTCCTATTCATTTATTTCAACAAAAAGATACTTGATAAAAATCGTTTAGGCTATTATTTTAATTTATCTTTAAATAAAGATACTTTATATTGAGTTAAAATCCTCAGAAAAGGAAATCATTATGCAGGAAACGAGAATACTCAGTAATATTTTGCTTACCGCACTAGCGCCTATCGTGTGGGGCAGTACCTATATTGTCGCCACTGAAATATTGCCGCCCAACATGCCTTTGTTGGCATCTACCGTCAGGGCTTTGCCTGCTGGCATATTATTATTGTTGGTTTGCCGCACAGTACCAAAAGGAGTGTGGTGGCTACGTCTCACCGTGCTGGGGCTACTTAACATTAGTGCTTTTTTCTATTTCCTTTTTGTTGCAGCGGGGTATCTTCCCGGAGGTACGGCGTCGCTAATCATGTCTTGTCAACCCGTGATTGTTATATTCTTAAGTGCTTATTTGTTAAGAACATCGCTGACAAAAAAACATTTTTTTTCGGCGATACTGGGTATTGCCGGGATTGCATTACTAGTGATGAACTCAGCTACCAGCCTGAACTGGCAGGGAGTTATTGCAGGATTTGCTGGTTGTAGCTGTATGGCATTGGGGGTTGTTCTGACCAAGTATTGGAATCGCCCTGCCAATTTATCATTACTGAGTTTTACGGGCTGGCAATTAACACTGGGTGGATTGATGTTACTACCAATCGCAATTTACACAGAAGGTGTGCCACAACAGCTCACACCAACTAATATCATCGGCTATGGTTATTTGTGTCTGATTGGTGCTATTTTCTCATACATCATTTGGTTTCGTGGCATTGAAAAACTTCCCGTTGTAAGCATCTCATTCTTGGGATTTCTGAGTGCATTATCAGCCTGCGTTCTGGGATTTGTTTTTCTGAAGCAAACATTTTCCTTGCTACAATTTTTCGGAGCCTGCACCATCATTGTTTCTGTCTGGCTTTCTATTCCTCGGAATCAGACACAAAAATCCAATAACTCTACAATCTAGATGGTGTCGTCATGAGAAATTTCGTGCAATAATAATGCCCCACCATTCCATCATAAGAGTTGATTAACCATG
>NZ_JANAIF010000091.1 GCF_024721015.1 Xenorhabdus bovienii | reverse complement strand
GCCGTGTAGCGGGCCAGCCGTGCCTGCACATCCTGCAATATCGGCTCATACTCCGGTGTGGGGTAGAGGTACAGCACCGCATCAATTTCATAATCAACAATACTGGCGGACTGCACGGTCAGGCGATCAGCAACGGGGCGCACGTCCTCATCATTCAGGGCGGTATTCACGACGGCAATCAGTTCATCACTGGCCGCCCCGTTCCCGTCACGGGATAAGATGCTGACCGTGACATAAGCCGGTGCGGGACTGATGACCGAGGCATCGGCCACCTGGCCGTCCGCACTGCGTGCATAGTATTCATAAGACGCCACGGGGCCCGCCACGCTTAAACCTTCAAATGCCTGCGGAATACGGACCCGAAAATCCGCGTCCGATTCCATCACGGCAGGGACAGGCGGCACGGCGTTATTGTCGGCAGGCTGCAAGACCAAACGTCGCACATGGTTATTGGTGCCGAGCTGGTCTAAGTCGCTGCCTTTGGCATAGGCGACCATCGCCGCCCGTGCCGCTTCATTGATGCGCTGGCGCAAAAGTAATTCACGGTAGGCATTTTCCTGTAACAGCTTGGTGACAGGCTCCGATTCCAGCGCCAGTGTGCGGGTGATGGCCTCTCGCTGCGCCGGTGGGGTCAGGGAGATTAGCCGGGCTTTGCGTTCGGCAAACAGGGTTTCAAAATCCAGCGGTTCGACGACATCCGGCGGGGGTAACAGGCTTAAGTCAAGGGTTGGCATAGTCTCACCTCACAGGGACGGAAAACGTGATCGGATCGCGGGACGGCTGGTAATAGCCGTGAATATCAACGGTAGTCTGTCCGGCCGTACCTTGATTGACGGTGATAGCGGTCAGAATAATACGGGGTTCCCATTGCCGGATGGCGGTATAACAGGCGGCCATCAGTTGCAGGCGCAGCGTGGCATTTTGCGGGGCATCAATCAGTTCAGACAACAGCGAACCGTATTGGCGGCGGGCAAGGCGACTCCCGACCGGGGTCAGCAGGATGTCGCTGACTGACTGGCGGATATGGGCGATATCGGTCAGCCACTCACCTGTTTGTCGGTTCATGCCGAGATACTTCATCAGACGGGGCCGCCTGATGTGTCACCCCCTGACCGGACGCCCGTGTGTTGATGGGTATCCACAACCACGCCGTTGGAACTGAATGTGCCGCCGGTGTGTTCAATATTGCCCGTCATTTTGCCGCCGTTGCGCACGATCAGGTTGCCCGTGCTCATGAGCTGCGTACAGATGACTTCCGGTGTCTCCAGCGTGATCCGGGTACTGGCAACACAGGTGATTTCCGGGGCGGTAATATGGCCAGAGACTGAGGCCGTCACGGTGGCGGTTTGAATGCCTGTGACGGTCAATGCACCGGATTGCGGTTCATATTCCATCACCGCGCCATCAGGAAAGCGAATGTGCGCCGCTTCAGGAGACGCCGATGGGGCGGGAAATTCATCAGAAAAAATGGCCGGCAGGACAAACGCGGTGGTCAGGTCGCCGCCGATGGACAGCAATAATACCTGCTCATCCACACTCGGCGCCCACCAGGTACGGGTGTGTCCCGCTCGGGCGGTCAGCCAGTGCAGCCAGTCGGTTTCAAGGTTGCCTGTCCTGACCCGGCACAGTCCCCGCGGGGTATCCACCTGGGTGATGATGCCAATCCGGATCAGGTTGCGCAGCCGGCGCAGGAGTTCGGTTAATTGTGTGTTCATGCCCACAACATGTCATCAAAGATTTCTGTCTGCACGTGATAGGGTTTGTGTCCGCGCTGGCACACATCAGCGGGTAAGGTGGGAAAGAATTTGTTCTTCGATATGCTGGATATCCTGCGCCGTCAGTCCCAGCAACCGGCGCTCAGGGTATTTGACGGTCATGTTTTTGCCCCGCATCCGCTCCTTTAAGCCGAACTGGTGTACCCGGGCCACGGCGGCCACTTTCGGCGCGAAGAAGATCACGGCTTCCCGGTCATTAGCGGACAGGCGCAGGTAGCGGGCCGTCGCCAGCTTTTTAAACATACGGGTCTTTTTGCTGGCCTTGCGGGTGTTGATGCGGTCGGTTTTGACTTCCAGCCTGCGTTGGATATCGTTTTTGTAGAAGCTGCGAACCGCTTTACGGTCGGTATCATACCCCGTAATCACCTGGCCGTTTTTGCCTTTGCGGGTCTGCCAGTTTTTCAGGGTACGGGTTTCCCCGCGCCAGACAAACTTCATCCCGCGCTGTACGGTGAGGATCTTCGCCTTACGCTGAGTGAATCGGCTGCCGTCGGGATTACGTTGTGAGCGGATTCGCTGCATCTGACTCTGGCGTAAGTCTCGGGCGATATCACGGGCCAGTTGCTTGCGACTGGCGGGCGAAAGTTGGGTCAGCAGGGCGGCCAGTGCCGTGTCCAGGGGGTGCAGTTCGTCGTTTTCCATGTCACCACCGGTCAAACGGGTTTTCGGGTTCAGGGAGGGCGGTCACGGTGCTGGCGTCACCTTGCTGGGTGATCTGCACCCGTTCGGTCAGCTTGAGATCAATACTGATATCAGCGGTGGTGTCATTGAGAATATTGACATCAAAGGTAAAGCCGCTACGGCGGTTATCGGGATTAGCGAAGATATCCGGCTGGTGCTCACGTAGCCAGTGCCCGACCACCGCGATCAGGATATCCTGATCGCCCGGATAGGCTTCAATAATCAGGTTCAGTGTGTACTCATATTCGTAAGACAGTGACGGCGCCATCGTGGCCAGCACGGTACCGTCTTCAACAAACACATGCAGATATTCGGGGTTGTCACGCAGGTAGTTAATTTTTTCCGTGAGCCGTTCCCGCAGTAATCGGGGTTTATTCATGGGGCACCTGTCTGGTCTGTTCGATTTGCCGGATAGCCTGTTTATGCAGATTGCACTGCTCAATGACCGTCAGTAACTGTACATTCAGTAACAAACTGTCACTCCATGTCATTTTGTCGGGAATGACCGGAGGCAGACAATCAGCGAGCAGATGTGCCGGAATAGGTATCGCTGGCACCGGCACGTATTCGGTTCGTATGCTGCTGCAACCGGATAACAGCCCCATCAGGCACAAGGCGATTGGCGCAGTCATTATTGACAACAACCGTTTTGATGGCCGTCTTGGTTTGCTCAGAATCCACGGCTGACCGATCCTGGCTTTCGCGATTAATTCGTGAGATATCATTGATTATCCTGATGGATTGGAAAGCGTTGCCGGTAATGGCCTTATGATTCGTATACTGAGTCTCCAGCCCGCCATAGGCTTTGACTTTTTCCTGATACTGATAACGGGAGAGCCAAAGCAAGCCGGAGACGATAATCAGAGCGCCAAGGGTGAAATATTGGCTGTTAAATTTCATACCGGTATCTCAATATGGGGCGCATCCAGAAATTTAGTCGGCTTATCATGGGGGTTGTTCGTCCAGGTTATGCCAAACCGCAGTTTTATTCCCCGCGCTTCACCGGCTTGATGCAGGGCATTTAATACCGGAAGCCAACAGGTATAATCATTCCAGTCAGCCCCTACCGGAAGCAGGTCAACCGCATGGCCTGTCAGATGACGAGAGTTCATTGTCCGGCTTTTCTTTGCAGCGAATAACTGCTTTTGGCGTTCAAGCGTTCTGAGGCCTTCAATCACGGTGAAATCAACCGGAGACAAGATAAGCGCACGACGAACGACCGCCACCAAATCAGGATGGACGCCCTTAAGGTTATTTTCACTGCGCTGGCTAAAGGTAAAGTTATTCATTCTGTCCCCCGATCCGTTTGTTGATAGCACGGATAGCGATACCCCGTATTTTCTCAACCCCCATAAATCCAATGGCCCCCCCGATTGCCGGGGCAAAACTCCCCGGAATACCGAACATCTCTAACCCGCTGGACGCACTCCACGACAAGGCACCACAGAGCAGCGCTTCAACCCATCGGTTTTTGCGTTCTACGCCGTCATAAATCAAGCGTCCGTAACAAATCACAATGGCCAAAAGAGAGCCGGAGATCTGCGGCCACGAATTTTGCAGGCCATTGAGCAGTTCGACCCATACATCAGGTTGTTTGTCCATGTTCTAATCCCATAATTGAATCATCGGTGTCACGGGAGCGGGGGCGATGTCCGGCAGTTCAATCTCAGTGCCGTGGGGCAGGATAGCCCCCCAATCGGCCAGACCGGGATTGGCGTCCAGTACCCGCTCAGTGACGCCCTGTGTGCGTCCATAGTGGCGCCAGCAAAGGGCGTCCACGGTGTCATATTGTTGTGCGCGTACCCGCATCAAATCAGCTCCACCATCACATGATCCTGCCCCTGTATCCGGCGCAGCGCCCATTGCGCATCGCGCCACAGGTCGTCAATGGTGGTTTCCATCGACTCGGCCTTTTTCGTGCCGGGTTGGGTGGTGTCGATATCGCGGTAGCGTTCGGTCAGGCTGGCTTTGGTCAGGCAGAACACGGCGCGGTGATAGAGATAAACGAGTTCGCTTTCCTGATCGATAAGACCGGCCGGAATGGCGGCTAACGTGGCATACCCCCTGGCGATATTCAGCCGCCGCCAGGGGGTCAGCTCGCGGTTAACCTCAACAATCGCATTGGCGATGGCCTGCTTTAAGCGGGGCGGGGTTACCGTACCGTCGGTGCGCATGTCGTCCCGGTAACGCCCCATTTCGATGGCCGGATAAAACGGATCGCTGCTGATAGTCAGAGCGGCATCTTTGGCGGGTTCGGGGGCAATAAAATCCATACGGTCACCTTAAGTTAGGTGGGCGGTGGACGGGGTTTTGAGACTGTCGCCACCCCGTGCCGCCCTAGCGCGTTGGCATGTTCGTTAAGTGTGGGTGTTCTGATTGCGGATCACTCTGGCGAGCTGCTCCAAATCTTTTTTCACACCTACACGGTGGTTCAGTTCGAGCGCCCGGCTCAGTGAGCAATAAGCCGGTTGTGGCCGGTCATTATCCCGCTGGCTGTAGCCGAGCCATTTGTACAGCTCTGCCCGCACTTCGTCGGGCATATCCTGCTCGTGGGTCAGATGGATTGCCCGCTCCAGTGTGGCAAGAGGCAAGGGTGACCTGGCGGTATAGCTGCGTTGGGCGGCATCGGCAATTTCTTCCGCCACGGCGCAGCCGGTGGTGCGATTATGCCCCTGTGGCATGGTGAGATGGTATTGCAGGGCATAGCCGGCAATATCCAATGCGCCGTCATACTCCCCGGCATCAATGCGCCACAGCATGACATACATCAGCACATCGTCCTGGGCGCCATTACCGGCCTGTAACACCCCCGTCACCCACGGGGCATAATGGGGCAGTAATTTCCGCTTTAACGCGGCCTTACTCTCCATCGACTGAATGCGCTTTAACTGTTGGCGGTGTTGCCCCAGCATCAGCAGCATCTGGTTATAGCCGCCATTGTTTTGCAGGGCGGGGCCGCTCAGTTGGGCGGCTTCCCTGGCCTGCTCACGCATCCGGTGACGTTGCCACGGGCTGGTCATTACTGATCCTGGTTGTCGTTGACAGGGTCTTTTTCATGGTCGTTGACCCGGTCTTTTTCAATCACGGCACTGACCGTCTGCGGCGGTGCGGTCGAGCTTTTCGCCGGCAGCATCTCGATATTTTCAATCAGGGCCACCCCGCGATAGTCTTCAACCACATACGCTTCATTGACCGATTCGTAGTTTTCGATGCGGTCCCGTTTGGGGTTATCCAGCACCGAGCGGCGGCGGGTGCCTTCCTGATAGTAGACAGACAGGTTATCCAGCCGGGAAATCAGCAGCGCTTTGGGCGGGAAGTACGGTACCCGTATTGCCGGCAGGTTGCCGATACGTTTCTGGCTGATAATCACGTCTGCGGCCATTTTTTCGCTGTTAGGCTGGGATTGGTTGACCAGCGGGAAGTATTTGTCGGCCAGCAGTTCACGGCCACAAATCACCACCAGTTCGGTGTCGTCCTGATATTCCGGGTCAATGGCGTTGTTGACTGTATCCATCACCAGCGCGTCCAGGTTATTGAAATCACCACCCTCACCGACCCGGATCACCGTGGCAATCACTTTGCCGTTTTCGTCAATGATGCTGCTCATGACATGGGTGGGCGCATCCCGGCGGATTTTTTCCAGCCAGCCAATATTCACATCTTCCAGCATCGGGTATTGCGTGCGGTTGGAGCTTTTTTCGCGCTTGATGCCGTTCCAGCCGATCATGATGCGGTCAAGCGCCTGGCGACGAATGATGGCGTTACGGATACGTAACTGGAAATCCTGAAACTTCGCCCACAAATCCAGCTTGGCGTAACTGAGACTGGTATCAAAGTTGGTTTGCTCGCACTTGTATTCAATCGCTGTCAGGCGGGTCGGATCGGTAGTTTCACGGTCTTGGCTGTCGGTGTCGGTGGTGCCGGCAATGGTGGAGCCGACCCCTAAGCCAATCGCCTGGCCGGATTGTTCGCTGACCGGAAGCACATTGACCTTTTGCAGGAAGTCGGCGCTTTGCTGGATCTCGTCTTCCAGTGTCTGCGCCACGGACGGTTCGATCTGCACCTTGCCGCTAAAGGCGCTGGCCTCAACGCCGTGGATTTCGCCCAGTCGCGTCATGTATGCATTAAATTTAAATCGGGTTTGGTTCTTCATGGGGCTGGGTTCCTTTAGCAGTTGGTCAGGTGTTCAGTGGCGGCGTTCTGCGATCCCGGTGACAACGGGCGTTGATTGAGTTGGCGGTCTTGCTGACTCAATTGCGTGGTTAAGTCATTCAACCGGGTTTCAAGTGCGGTCTGTTTCTGTCTGAGGTCAACCACTTCGTCGATTTGTTGAGAAAATGCGCTCACGGTGTCCGTCGTGGCCTGCTGCTCTTTGGCACACAGTTCAACCGCCTGATAGACATCGTTAAAGCGGGCATCGTCCGATTGCTGTTTTTTCTGGAAGAACGTCTGGACACGGGAAAAGAGTGAGGGCTTGTCACTTTCTTCGGGTAAATCAATAAATTCGAGTACCGTCTCTTCGGCGGCGGTAAACAGGTTGTCAGCGTGCTGCTTGCGGCCATTGAGCGGATTGATAGCCGCGCCGGCACTGAACTGTAACATCTCGGTGCCGAGGCTGGCCGGGCTGTCAGTGACGGCCAGTCCCACCAGATACGCGGCGCCGGAGTCAGCAAAGTCCAGGTTGATCTCGGCCGAGGTATAAACTTTCTGGCGCTTGCGGTTCAGCTCAATCAGTTCTTCTGTCGGGGAGAGTATCCCGTACAGCCCCAGCTTGCCGGCCAGTGCGCCGTCCTTGATTTCTTCGGTGTAGACGGATTCCACATCCCCGAAGCGCGGACTCCATGAATAATTGTAATGCTCCTGGTTGATGCGGGCGCCATAGGTGGTCGGGTTGTAGTTATCCGCAATTTGGGTCAGCCAGTCACGCTGGATTTTGCGCCCGTCGGTGGTGGCGCCTTCCACACAGATACGAAACGGTTTGGATTTCTTCGGCATTGTAAGCCCCGGTTATATGGGTCAGTCATGGCCTCTTAGTTTGTGTCGTCGCGCCGGGGAAACAATAAAAGGCGGTTGTGCCGGGGCTGGCACAAAGGGCAGGCACGGAGAAATCGCGAACGGGTCTGTAGTCTGGCGGCATGAAAACGATAAACGACTTGGATCCCCGAAAACACGCGATGCACCTGTATTTCAACGGGTATCGGGTTGCGCGTATTGCGGAAATGCTCAATGAGAAATCGGCCACTATCCATAGCTGGAAACGCCGCGACAAATGGGATGACGTGACCCCGTTTGAACGGGTCGAACTGTCCCTGGAGGTACGGCTGTGTAAACTGATCGCCAAGGAGCAGAAAGAGGGCAAGGACTTTAAGGAAATCGACCTGCTGCACCGCCAGTTAGAGCGGCAGGCGCGGATTAACAAGTACAGTCACGGCGGCAATGAAACCGACCTGAACCCGAAGGTGGCCAACCGCAACAAGGGCGAACGTAAGGCACCGGAAAAGAACGTCTTTAGCGACGAACAGATCGAAAAGCTGGAAACGCTCTTTCAGGCAAACATGTTCGGTTATCAGAAAGTCTGGTATGACGAGGGACATAAACACCGTATCCGCAATATCCTGAAATCCCGCCAAATCGGCGCGACCTACTTTTTCGCCCGTGAAGCGTTTATGGATGCCTTAACGACCGGACGTAATCAGGTTTTTCTGTCAGCCAGTAAGGCACAGGCGCATGTCTTCAAGCAGTACATCCTTGAAATGGCGCGGGAAGTGGATGTCGAACTGAAAGGCGACCCGATCACCCTGAGCAACGGGGCGATACTGTATTTTCTCGGCACCAATGCCCGCACCGCGCAAAGCTATCACGGCAACCTCTATCTGGATGAATATTTCTGGATACCGCGCTTCCAGGAATTACGTAAAGTGGCTTCCGGCATGGCGATGCACAAACACTGGCGCATGACCTACTTTTCCACCCCGTCCAGCCTGACCCACAGCGCCTATCCGTACTGGTCGGGCAAGCTGATTAACCGGGGACGCGCCAAGGCAGATCGCATTGACATTGATGTCAGCCATGACGTTTTGGGCGGCGGCCTGCGGTGTGCCGACGGGCAGTGGCGGCAGATTGTCACGATTGAAGATGCGGTGAAAGGCGGCTGTACCCTGTTTGACCTTGACCAGTTACGGCTGGAATATAGCCCCGACGAGTACCAGAACCTGCTGATGTGTGAGTTTATGGACGATATTGAATCCATTTTCTCACTGCCCCTGATGCAGGGCTGCATGGTCGATAGCTGGGAAATCTGGAATGACGTCCAGCCCCTGATGCTGCGCCCGTATGGTTACAACCCCGTCTGGATCGGTTATGACCCGGCCAAGGGCGGCGAAAAGGGGGACAGCGCCGGTTGCGTCGTGATTGCACCGCCGCGGGTGCCGGGCGGTAAGTTCCGGATTCTGGAGCGGCACCAGTGGCGCGGGATGGACTTTCGCGCCCAGTCGGACGCCATCCAGCGCCTGACCGAGCAGTATAATGTGGAGTATATCGGCATTGACTCGACCGGCGTCGGGCATGGGGTTTACCAGAACGTCAAAGAGTTTTTCCCGGCGGCACGGGAGTTTGTCTATAACCCGTCGGTCAAAAACGCCCTGGTGTTGAAGGCGTGGGACATCATCAACCACCGCCGGCTGGAGTTTGACGCCGGGCAGACGGACATCGCCCAGAGTTTTATGGCTATCCGCCGTTCGACCACTGCCAGCGGCAACCGCCCGACCTATGAAGCCAGCCGCAGTGAGGAGGCCAGCCATGCCGATCTGGCCTGGGCCACCATGCACGCCCTGTTTAACGAACCGATCACCGGTGACACCCCCCAACACAGAAACATCGTCGAGGTCTACTAATGAGCCGTAAAAGTAAAAAACGCCAGCCGGTGAAAACCCCTGCCCAGTCAATGGAAGCCTTCACCTTTGGCGACCCGATCCCCGTACTGGACAAGCGCGAGGTGTTTGATTATCTGGAATGTGCCCTGATTGATAACTGGTACGAGCCGCCAATCAGTTTTAACGGACTGGCGCGGTCGTTCCGGGCAGCTCCGCACCACAGCAGCGCAATGTACGCGAAACGCAATATTCTGACCGACACCTTTATCCCCCACCGGTTACTGAGTCGCCGGACGTTTGATTCGTGGGCGCTGGATTTTTTGCTGTTCGGCAATGCCTATCTGGAACTGCGCAAGAATCTGCTGGGTCAGCCGTTGAGCCTGAAACATTGCCCGGCCAAATTCACCCGGCGCGGGGAAGACCTGGACACCTACTGGTTTGTGCGTTATGGCTATCAGAGCCAGCCGTATGCGTTCGAGCCGGGGCAGGTATTCCATCTGCTTGAACCCGACATTAATCAGGAGTTGTACGGCTTGCCCGAGTACCTGGCGGCGCTGCCGTCAGCGCTTTTGAATGAGTCGGCCACGCTGTTCCGGCGCAAGTATTACCTGAACGGCAGCCATGCGGGGTATATCCTGTATATCAGTGATGCCTCGCAAAATATTTCCGATGTGAACAATATCCGGGATGCACTGAAAAACAGCAAAGGCCCCGGCAACTTCCGCAATCTGTTCCTGTATGCCCCCGGCGGTAAGAAAGACGGTATCCAGACTATCCCGCTTTCCGAGGCGGCGGCCAAAGATGAGTTCTTGAATATCAAGGATACCAGCCGGGACGACATTCTCGCCGCACACCGAGTCCCGCCGCAGATGATGAGCATTATTCCGCAGAATACCGGCGGCTTCGGGGATGTGGAAAAAGCGGCCAAGGTCTTTGTCCGCAATGAACTGCGGCCGTTGCAAAGCAAGATGAAACAGCTTAATGACTGGCTAGGGGAAGAGGTGATCCGGTTTGAGCGGTATTCACTGGATGACGACGAATAACTGACACGACGGATTGAGCGCCGCCTGCGGGCGGTCTTTTTTTGCCTGAATAAAATATAGTTTCATTAGTAATGATTGCATAATGAAATTTGAAGTCAGCACGGCCATCAAACACCACCGCGCGCAGTCATGACCCCGCCACGCCTGCCCACTAAATGCAGTGCTTTTTATGCACCTGCCCGGGATCGTTTAAAGCGCGCCAGTGCTGGGGCTTGATGAGGTGTGAGATCTTTGTTGAATTTTGCAGATTGGTGCGGGAAATAAATACTTTTATGCAGTTAAGTAAACGAAATATCATTATCAATGAGAGGAAAGATCAATCCGCGTAAAAGCGGATTGATCTATTGAATGTGGCTAATAAATTACCAGAGTACTATTTTCCCATTTGCATCTCTTTGAGCGGGTGCCTCACCAAGCTCAGCATTTACGCAGAACTTATTGGCTTTTACCATAGCGCTTATACGCTCTTTCAGGCGTTTTTTATTGCTATCGCTAGCCGCATAGAAATTAATCACTGATTTACCATTTTTTCTATAAACATCAGCTGATTCACCGTCTTTAAAATGGACTGTATCTACACTGTAACCCCAGTATTCAGGTTTATAGCTATGCAGAATCAATGGATCATATGTTCCCCACTCATTTGCTAAACAACTTGCTAAATACTTCGGTTCATTGTCTGAGGTATACACAGCATACGGCTTGCCTTTTGCAGGCGGCTCAAATTCAAGCCCAGCACATCCAGATAGCGTTAATGCCAAGATAGAAGTGGCTATAATTTTTTTCATAAAATATTCCATATGAAATAATATTACACATAAATCATGATATTATCATTTCATGACATGTCACACCATCACAACCTCACCTCATGCCAACCCAGCGTAGCCCAACAAGCTAAATCACCTGACAAGCAGCATTCTGTCACCGGAAGTGCATCACCACATTTTTGACATTGCTGCTCTGCCAGTGTTTCCATTGTCTGACGTAATTCCGCATCATCTTTGCGGATAAGCAGCGTGAGGTATTCAACCACGTCATACGGATCGCGTCCCGGCCGTCTCAGTGCACAATTGCGTTTCAGCATGTCCAGTTCCTGACTATCGACCAGCAATTCTATCTTAGTGACGCCAGCTTCCTGCTGGCGTTGACGTTGGGCGGCTTTGCGTTCTGCGGGGGATTTCGCCATGGTGTTTATTCTCTTTGATTACCAGCGTGGATGCGGCAAACAGCACAAAAACAGCTCTTCAAAAGCCTGCGGTGACCACATGTTACGGATCTGTTCCTCATCTAAGCGATTTTCAACATCATCAAACAATGTGACTGTATCGAAAAAAGCCGATTCACCTTTGACGCAATTCCGGG
>NZ_JANAIF010000090.1 GCF_024721015.1 Xenorhabdus bovienii | reverse complement strand
ATGAGGATCGCAAATTAACCGCGTCGCTAAATGATACGCGCATATTATGACCAGACTGCAAATATGCCGTCTGATTATATATCAATGAGTTAGGTAACTGACCCAAAGTTATTGGGGCAGCCAAAGTGAGGACTTCAACAGTAGGACTCCTTAACCTCAAGGAGTCCCTATAGTTAATAATTCCCATCACAGCACCTCTCGCAACTCTATTCCTTTCGCTGTGTAACCCTGAACCCGAACACCCTCGACACGGTGGCGCTTCTTAGTCAGAAAACGGATGTGATCGGCATAGACATAGAGCCACTGACCATCTACAGCAATGCGATCGAAGGCTCTCACTGGTCGTTTTGCATACTGGACAAATGGAGTAAACCTATTGATTTTATTTATTTCTTTTATCCCGACCCCCTTATCATTTCCTGTTTTTCTGTATAACCAAAATCTCTCACGTTTTCCGGTTAGTTTTCTTGTGCGAACGGGAACATAACCCAACCGACGCATAAGCTTGCTGAACTCAGCATCATTACGGATTAACTGGTTTAAATATTCCAATGGCTCACGTCTCCAGCCTTTCATCTGATAGCACTTCGCCAGTTCATGATGCTTATTGAGAATGGTGTACTTATCTGGCTGGTTTGGATTGCGGTATAAAATCCAGTTATCCACGGCCTGTTTCCGTTGCTTCTGGTCAATCAGTAACGCGAACGTCGCTAAAGGCGCACCATTTTTACGTGAGTTATATTCAGAACTGATTGAAGTAATGATATTCAAGGCGTAGCTATCGATATCCTTTAGCTGGACAAATCCATAATAGCTATCATTATTCAATGCGTTAACTGGGCACACCTCTGAATGATACTCAAAGGATTGTTTATCCTTACCTACCAGCCCTATATCACTATCTGCATCGTGAACCGATATACCAGAATTAAGCCAAACAAGCCCCTGTCCGTTATGGCGTAAACCCAAGTCAGTGAGTGTGCAAATACCCTTGTTAATTGCCGTCCAGTTACCCGAAATAACCGCCTTACGGATAATTGAAATATCACTCTGGCTGAATTTAGGGTGAGTTTGACCATTGCCAATCAAGGCAGTAATTTTTTCCATGATGTTATTCCTTAATTAGCAGGTTTACGACTATACGGGTTATTTACGTTTTCCACTGTTGGCAGGAATATAAGGCTTTTCATTACATCACCTCGCCACGAGATTCAGAAATACGTTGATCTATCCAACCATCAATTTCTGACTCAATAAAAGCGATTGAACGAGTGCCAATTTTGACTTGCTTCGGGAATTTATTATCTGCGATGAGTTTGTAGATCCACGCTTTACCGTAACCAGTTCTTCGCTGAACTTCGGGTAAGCGGATAAGGTTTTCTTTAGGTATTGTGATTGCTGGCATGTAGCCCTCCTGTTATCTAATCCTTGATTTGTCTTAGTAGACGTTTGTTGAATACAGGAGGTATTAAATTTCAAAACGCAAGTTAATGCGAGAGATGATAATTCATTAATTTTACTACGAATCTAAATGCTATGATTTTCGCCCCGAAGTGAAAAGTCGCTGTTATCACTCCGAAACGAAAAAAGAAAAATTCCATTACATTATTAAATCAATTTTGCTTTCCAGCAGCGCCATTGCTTTAGGTTTAGTCACTAACCTTAGTCTGTCTGTTATGTTAACTTCATATTCATTAGGAAATAGTAAATTAGCCATCTGATATTGAGTGATTTTCTGTCCAGATATTATTTTCCATAAATATAAATCTATATATGGCAAAACCTTATTCTCAGCCAATTTAGATAAATCATTATCTGATATTTTTTCTGTTTTAGTGCCTATGTTTTCTTGCTTTCTTTTTTTCTTTAATCATTCTGTAAAATCATTAATGATTAAATCGTCGTTCTTATATAAGTCGACATGTATATAAGGAGGGGAATTTATATCTTGTTCATAAAAAGAGCCAGTAATGTTTAAATCAGAAGGAAAAAATTCATCCATGTCATAATCATGCCATGCGTATTCATACCCCATTGAATCTACGGGTACCCCTTCTTTTTCTTGGTATCCATCAATTACTTTGAACATCTTGTCAATGCTATTCATAATTTCAGGATGGTTTTTCCTGAGAGTACTATGTATATCAATGTATTCAAATAACCCAATCTCAGAAATGCTATCATCTCTAAGCTGGTCAATTCCTTTTTTTGAATTATTATAAATAATTGTGCTAGCTTCATTTGAATAAAACTTCAACATACTTATAGCATAATCCCTGCTCATTCCAGATGATAAACTTTTTTTCAAATCATTGGCGATCATTGCTTTGCGTTGCATGATTGCGTTCCACCAAGCAATTCTATTGAATTTATGGCAAATATCATAGTTATCTAAATCAAACCATTCGGGACAATAATCAGGCTTATTTTTCATCCGCCACCTCACGCCCTCATTCAGTAGGAGCTATGCCAGTCCGTAGAGGTGTACGGGTTTTCGGGGATCAGCCTAGACATAGCTTTATGCTTTAACGTCTTGGATAGTCTACTAAAGACAATTATTTCTGTCTATTTATCCAGTTAAGCACGTTTCCCAAATTTGCCATGCACCACATTTTCACCTCGTTCGAGTGCGTCCATGTAATTGGCATACCATTGAAGCATTTCCCGACGACCATCTAGATATTGGGCGTGATTGTAGGTTCCTCGGATGCTGTTCTTATCAACATGGGCAAGCTGCGATTCAATCCATGCAGTGTTATAGCCTTGTTCATGTAAGATGGTGCTCATGGTGTGCCTAAAGCCGTGACCTGTGGCTCTACCGCTATAACCCATACGCCTAATCATCGTATTTAATGCCATATCAGATATATGCTTTCTATAATCAGTACGGCTAGGAAAAATATATTGATAACTACCGCTGATTGGGTGTATCTGTTTCAGTAACTCAATAACCTGTTCAGACAATGGCACTATATGAGGGCGGCGCATTTTCATTTTTTCGGCCGGAATTTCCCATATACCAGTATCAAAATTAATTTCTGACCACTCAGCCTTTCTTAATTCGCCTGGTCGAACTCCGGTTAATATAAGAATCCGTAAAGCCACTCTAACAATCTGGCTTCCCATATATTTATCTATAGAAGAAAGGAATTCTGGTAACTCGCTTACTGAAAGATGTGCGTAGTGTTCACGCTTATGAGGAACAAAGGCACTAGCTAAATCTGGTGCTGGATTATACTCCGCCCTGCCCGTAATAATGGCGTACTTCCAAACTTCACCGCAACGCTGGCGGACTTTCTTCAATTTCTCAGTTGTGCCGCGCTTTTCCATAACAGAAAGCACTTCGAGTAGTTCCATTGGTTTAATGTCAGCAATCGGGCGATCACCTATATAAGGAAACACATCTTTTTCGAATGCGTCCATCATGTCGTCACGATAACCGACAGACCATCTATCTTTTCTACCTTCGTACCATTCGAGAGCGATATTTTTAAATGTATTCTCAGACTGGCTAATTGATGCGACTTTCTCCGCTTTTCTGGCTTCACTCGGATTGATGCCGTTAGCTACCTGTTTTCTAGCCTCATCTCTTTTAGCTCTTGCCTCAGTGAGAGTTACAACTGGGTAGATACCTAACGATATCATTTTAGTTTTACCTGTGAACTGATAACGATAGCGCCAACCTTTAGATCCATTAGTTTCAACTAACAAAGATAGCCCGTTACCGTCCGCCAGCGTATATGATTTTTCTTTTGGCTTAGCACGCTTGATTGCCATGTCTGTCAGCTTCATAAATCACCAATATTGTATAGGAAAATTGTAGAGGGAATTTCTATACAAAAAACTATACAACAAATTGCATAGATTTAGGAAGACGACGCTAGACCTTGAGAGAGTTAGATATTGAAGTTTTCTTTGATTTTACTGGGGAAAATAGACTTTAGGAGATGCTAGTAGAAGTGTAGATGGCGGAGGAGGAGAGATTCGAACTCTCGGATGGTTTCCCATCGGCGGTTTTCAAGACCGCTGCCTTCAGCCGCTCGGCCACCCCTCCGCGATGTCGTGCACTATAAACATCACTGTTCTCAATGTAAAGTATTTATCTGTTCAACTGCCGCTAAATTACTCACCTTGCTATTCGTTGGCTTATTTCTTCAGCAGATTTGGCGATCTTTCTTGGGAATAATGGTGATTTTTGCTAAATTGCTCCCATCGTTATTGGATGGTTAAAGAGTTATGTTGGTATTTAAAGATCGTGCGATCGAAACTGATGCACAAGGTTATCTAAAAAACAGCAGTGACTGGCAAGAAGATATGGCGTCACTACTTGCCGAACAGGAAGATATCACCTTGACTGAACAGCATTGGGAAGTCATACACTTTGTACGTGAATTCTACGAAGAATTTAATACTTCTCCCGCTATTCGTATGTTAGTCAAAGCAATTTCACAAAAATATGGTGAGGAAAAAGGAAATAGCCGTTATCTCTATCGCCTGTTTCCTAAGGGGCCTGCAAAACAGGCAACCAAAATTGCAGGCCTCCCAAAACCGGTAAAATGTATCTGACCTATCATCCGCCGCTAATGGCGGATGCTAAAATCGGTCATCTCCTCCACTTCACAAAGCTGAGATTTAAAGTGTTCAACCTTAGCCCCCGGTGGCCCTCCCTGCTCCAGCCAATGTGTCAACTTTTTAAGTTGCTCATCACTACTACAAGCAACAATTTTGACACTACCATCATCCATATTGCGAACATATCCCACTAGTTTATTTTTCTTTGCCCAACAATAAGTTTGATAACGGAAGCCGACTCCCTGTACCCGCCCATAAACATAAATAGTCATACCCTTTGTAGCCATTATTTCGTCCTCCCTCCTGACAAGATAATACGAACTTTGGCACGTCAAACCTACTTTTAGTATTGTATTTTATATATGCAACAGCTAACCTGAAATTATGAGGTGGCAGTCACATGCCATCTTGTTTGATTACAAAAAATTCCGTTTACCGAGTGTGCACTTGAAATTTACCTTACTGCCCTTATATAAGAATCTTTGCAAGGTTTCTTTGGAGGTGACTATATGATGATCGCCAGCAAATTCGGTATCGGTCAGCAAGTACGACATAAGCTGCTAGGTTATTTAGGTGTTATTGTAGATATTGATGCTGAATATTCTTTAGAACAGCCACAGGAAAATGATATAGCATCGAATGCTACCTTGCGTTCAGCCCCGTGGTATCACGTTGTGATGGAAGGTGATGATGGGCAGCCAGTCCATACCTATCTGGCAGAAGCTCAATTGGCTTACGAAATGTCAGATGATCATCCAGAACAATCTTCTCTAGATGAGTTGGCTGAATCCATTCGCAGTCAGTTGCAGGCTCCACGATTACGAAATTAAACGCCCCTGTTATTATCCAAACAATCCCAGTAAGGCGATGAGTAGTAAACAACCATCGCCTTATTCATTTTTCCATGGCCAAACGAGGAATTTCAATTTTTGGGCAACGATCCATCACAACATTCAATCCTGCATTTTCTGCCAGTGATTTCGCTTCTTCATTAATAACCCCTTTTTGCAGCCAAAATACTTTTGCACCAATGGCGACAGCTTCTTCAGCCACACCACTCGCAGCCTCGGCGTTGCGAAACACGTCAACCATATCAACCGACTGTTCAATATCCGCCAATTGGCTAACAACAGGCTGTCCTAACACTGTTTTTCCCGCCAATCTAGGGCTGACAGGAATGACGTGGTAGCCCTGATTAAGCAAATACTCCATGACCTTATAGCTTGGTCGGTCAGTTTTTTCACTCGCTCCTACTAATGCTATGGTCTTGGTATTTTTCAGAATGTCCGCTATGTATTGATCACTCATTTTGCCTCCCACTGTCATTCTATGGCTTGCGTTGGGTTGGCACGCCCAATTGTGTTAATTGATGAATGAATACCGACGGATTTTTCGGCTCCTGCATCAACCATACCTGTTTTTTCGCCCGCGTCAGTGCAACATACAAAAGCCGACGTTCTTCCGCATCGGGAAAATCTTCAGGCTGCGGCAATAATACCTGTTCCAACACGGATTCCCTTGCCGGCGCTGGAAAGCCATCCTGTCCCTGCTGCAATCCCAAGATAATGACATAGTCCGATTGCTGCCCTTTGGATGCGTGGATTGTCATAAATTCAATATTCAAATTCGGCCAGCGTGTAGACGCTTTTTTCAAAAATTCAGGTTTGAGATGGTGATAACGCCCCAACAACAGAATCGTTTCCTGCTTCGTGACATAACCACTCATTTTATTCAGCAGTGCCTCCAACTGCTCCTGCGGCAAAATCACGACTGATTTTTTATTCCCTTTTATCAGGCTATTGAGCGGTTTGTTCAATTGATTGGGATTTTGCCGGATAAAGCGGTTAGCAATCTCACCAATGCGATCATTGAAACGATAAGTGGTGTCCAAGGTACATTCCGCACCTTCCCCAAAATAGGTTGAGAATGCCGTTGTTAACGTTAATTCTGCACCACTAAAGCGATAAATTGCCTGCCAATCATCTCCCACGGCAAATAGATGGCTTTGTTTATTTTGCACTCGTAACGCCGCCAACAATTTTGCTCGCAATGGTGAAATATCCTGAAATTCGTCCACCAGAATATGCTTCCATGGGCTGATAAAGCGCCCTTTTTCCAGAATATTCACGGCTTGATGGATCAGGCCGGAAAAGTCCACAGCACCCTCAGATTTTAATGCCAATTTCCAAGCCTTCAGCAAGGGAGCCATAAGCCGTATACGTTTTTGGAATGTGTCAGCATAAGCAGGAGATGCCTGTTCAATCATCTCTTTCTGGCTGCCACCGTGCATTCGCATCAGCTCCAGCCAACGCTCCAAACGGTCAGATAATCGAATCGAGAGTTGTTTATCATGCCAATACTCCCCCTCAGGCAATTGCCAATCAAGCTCTTGATTCAACCATTCGCGCCAGCCTTTTGCCTGTACTTTTTTTTCACTGCACTGTTTTTGCCATTCCTGGATGAGAAAATCACGACGCTTCTGTGCATCCGTCTCTAATTCACTCATCTTGGGCGCTTTATTGCTACCCTGCTGAATAATATGCAATGCCAAAGCATGGAATGTTTTTGCCTGTATCTCTTTTGTTCCCAAGCGTTTCTGAATACGTTTATTCATTTCATCAGCGGCCTGGCGGCCAAAAGCCAGCAGCAAAATCTGCTCAGGAAGCGCTTGTTGACGTAATAACAGCCACCCTGCACGCGCAACTAGAACGGAGGTCTTTCCGCTGCCCGCTCCTGCCAAAACCAATATAGATTTTTCACCATTAACGACCGCCTGGCACTGAGAACGATTGAGTGACGTAGTTTCGATAGTTTGGAAAAATTCTGCATATTGCTGCAATATACGATCAACCCATTGCTGGTTAAGGATTTTAATCGTTTTTCCCCCCTCATCCAGCCAATCCAAACACATTCGATAATCATCACGACAGTTCTCAAATTGTTCGATTCGCGCTAATGGCAAAGGGAGCGCCTGAAATGCTTCCTGAATTTGCTGCTGTAATGAGAGCAAGTCCGCAGTTTTGAACCAGCGATCCTGCTGTGTGATTTTATTGATTTCATTGACTTGAGCGGCCAACACATCAGCACTGACATCACTCATGTCAAGGCTCCATTGTTGCCATTCTTTCAACAAGTAATGATAAAAGTGCTGTGTTTGCTGCCATTCCGTGCCATGCAGCCGAACAACTTTTCCTTCATGCAACTCAAATTCCAGTTCCCCCCAAACAATCCCTCGCTTACACTGAATACTCATTAACTGATTAAATGGAATAAGGTACTGGTGCTTATCACCGCTGACTTCAATACCAGCGTTAAGTAAACGCACCCTGTTATAAGGATGCTGGGCAAGGCGTTGGCCCATTTGCGTTGATTTGAGTTCCATTATCGTGGCACCGTACCTGAAAATTGTTGAACTACTCGATCACGTAAATGTTGTTAGGAGTATTTTGTGCTAACGGTTTTATCCAGCTCCCGTCATTTTCTGTATAACAGTCACGTCCTCTATTATATCCGTATATTTATTGCACTGACAGGAACGACCCTCGTCCCTTGGTTATTGGGGGAAGAGCCTAAAATGACGATCCCCCTGACATTAGGTGTTGTTGCTGCGGCATTAACGGATTTGGATGATCGTTTAGTTGGCCGCCTGAGCAACCTTGTGATTACCCTAGTTTCTTTCTTTGCCGCTTCTACGTCCATCACACTACTTTTTCCTTATCCGTGGCTTTTCATGGTTGGGCTAGCGGTGTCTACCTGTAGTTTTATTCTGCTCGGCGCCCTTGGACAGCGCTATGCTACCATCGCCTTTGGTGCCTTACTGATTGCTATTTACACCATGCTCGGTACATCGATATTTCCTCTTTGGTATCAGCAGCCTTTATTATTACTCACGGGTGCAATTTGGTATAACTTGCTGACGTTAACGGGGCATTTACTGTTCCCTATTCGTCCCTTGCAAGAAAATCTGGCACGCTGTTACCAGCAGCTTTCTGCCTATCTCTATGCTAAAACCAGCCTGTTTGACCCTGATTCCGAAGCTGAAGAATATAAGCAATCAATGTTTGATGTTGCCATGGCAAACAGCGCATTAGTTACCACGCTCAATCAAGCCAAAATTTCTTTGCTGAGCCGTCTGAAAGGCGATCGTGGGCAACGGGGCACGCGTCACACACTGCATTATTATTTTGTTGCCCAAGATATTCATGAGCGTGCCAGTTCGTCTCATGTTCAGTATCAAAAATTGCGGGAGACTTTTCGGCATAGCGATATTTTGTTTCGTTGTCAGCGATTGCTGTCCATGCAGGCTCATGCATGCGAACAGGTCTCGCAATCGATAATTCTCCGTAAGCCATATCAGCATAACTCACGTTTTGAGAATGCGTTCAACTATCTTGAAAGTTCCCTTGAACGCTTGAAAAATCAGCAAGGCGCTGACACGCAAATTATGGCGTTCTACAATTTGCTGAGAAATTTACGGGCGATTGATGCTCAACTATCAGGGCTGAATTCTGAGCAATCCCCACTTCTCCAAAACGCGTCTCAAAGTGGTAAGCAAGAGGATACTCAATTATCCAATGAAGCCTTAACTGGCTGGCGTGATGTCTGGTTCAGGATAAGCAGTAATCTGACGCCAAAGTCTGCTCTTTTCCGCCACGCTATCCGCATGTCGGCCTTGCTGTGTACCGGTTATGCCATTATTCAATTGTTTGATCTGCAACGTGGGTATTGGATTTTACTGACTAGCCTGTTTGTCTGTCAGCCTAACTACAGCGCGACCCGACGTCGGCTGGCACTGCGCGTCACAGGGACACTGGCTGGGATCTTGATTGGCTTGCCAATCCTCTATTTTGTTCCTTCCATCGAAGGGCAACTGGTGCTGATTATCATTTCAGGTGTGCTGTTTTTTGCCTTCCGTAATATTCAATATGCACATGCAACACTGTTCATTACGCTGCTGGTGTTACTGAGTTTCAATTTATTGGGTGAAGGATTTGAAGTTGCCTTGCCAAGAATTACAGACACATTAATAGGCTGTGGTATTGCTTTGCTGGCCGTCAGTTTTATCTGGCCAGATTGGAAATTCCGCCAGTTGCCGAGAGTGATTAACCGAACAATGATCGCCAATTGCCGTTATCTTGACGCTATTGTCGGGCAATATTACCAAGGCAAGAATAATAGCCTGAATTATCGGATCGCCCGTCGTGATGCCCATAATTGTGATGCTGAATTAGCATCCGTAATATCAAACATGGCATCAGAGCCCAAAAATTACCGTGTTTCTCAGGAAGAAGCCTTTCGCCTACTCTGTCTTAACCATACGATGCTAAGTTACATTTCTGCTTTGGGTGCGCATCGTGACCGGCTCAATGATCAGGTCATTCTGGATATTCTGAACGATGCAATTTTTCAGGTTGAATCGGCATTGCAGCAAGGATGGGTTGATGATGAACGCCTGCAACGCATTTCAGAGCGTCTGGCTGAGAGCATCAATCTGGTATCTTCTGATAGCAGCGGCAAAGTACAACTTGTATTACAACAAATAGGGTTATTGGTTGAACTTCTGCCTGAATTTGTTTCATTGATAAAACAACTCACACAGTCGGATATCTGATCATACAATCAATGGGCCTAAAATCAGGCCCACTAAATCAAAAATAGCAATAAAATTAACTTATATTGATATATTTCCCTCAATTGATAATTTGTCGATTATTTCTGCACTAACAATAGAAATAGATTCAAGAATATCAGCGTGAGAACGATCATTAACCAATTTAATCACTAATGGATTTGTCACCCATGCCGAAATATTATTATCCGGCATTTTTGCTATTAACTGATTTACCGTTAATCCAATATCTCCTTTATAATCTGAGTTCATTTGACCTGCTTTAAATAAAGTAATATTTGTATGCATTAATTTTCCACTCAAATTACAATTAACTATTTTATGTTCAAAAGGCATTGCATCCAACACTTTATTTATATAAGCATCCCCAACTCCCATTGCCTGCAATTTTATTGCAGCCTCACTAAGTACATATGACATATCTAATTGATTTTTAATTTCTGTTAATTGAACAGTATTGATCACTGTATCTAATAAGAATAGCTGAATATCTTTTGCACCATTCTGTTCTAATTGAAATGCAATCTCCATAGCTAATTGTCCTCCTAATGACCATCCTAAAATTTTAATAGGTTTATCAATAGAAGTTTCAGTCAAAATTAATTCCAAATAGATTTGAGCTATCTTCTGTAGTGACTCTATGTGATTATCCGTAAAGAGATTATAATTATCGATACCTATACAGTTATACACATCAGACAATGCTTTTGCTAAAGGATCATATACCTCACTACCGCAACCCGCCGCATGGATCATAAATAACTTATTCGTTGCTGTTGATTCTGGAGTTAATAAATTAAGTAAGTTGTATTTTAAACACCCGGATTCCAGCCATTCTGTTAATAAAGAAATACATTTGTGACTAAACAGTATGCTTAAAGGAATATCAATATCTATTTCACGGCGAATGGCTACCGTCAGCTTAATGGCCATCAGGGAGTTGCCGCCGATCCGGAAGAAATTATCCTCAATGCCGACCCGCTCCAGCCCCAGGACATCCTGCCAGACAGCACACAGCCGGGTTTCCAGCGCATTACGCGGCGCCACATAATCGTCCCGGTTCACCCACACCGGCACCGGTAACGCCCGGCGATCCAGTTTGCCATTCAGGGTCAGGGGTACCGACTCAATCCGGGTAAAACTTGAAGGCACCATGTAGTCCGGCAGGCGGGCGGACACATGCCCTATCAGAGTTTCATCCGACAGCACCCCCTCCGTAATCAGATACGCCACCAGCGCTTTATTCCCCTCATGTTCGCGATCAATCACCACCGCCTGCTTCACCTGCGGGTGCGAGGCCAGCGCGCTTTCGACTTCTCCCAGCTCAATGCGGTAGCCGCGGATCTTGACCTGAAAATCATTGCGCCCCAGGTATTCCAGATTGCCGTCCGGCCGCCAGCGCACCAAATCGCCGGTTTTATACAGGCGGGTGTAGCCCCGCGCCTGATCTTCTGCCGTGGCAAACGGGTTCACCACAAAATACTCCGCGGTCAGCTCCGGCCGGTTCCAATACCCGCGGGCCACACCAGCACCCCCGATGTAAAGCTCACCGGGCGCACCGAGGGGGGACAGGTTACCCCCACCTTCACACACATACAGGCGGGTGTTATCAATCGCCCGGCCGATGGGCACATTGCCATTAAATTCACCGGCGGTATCAAAATAGGTGACTTCAATCGCCGCTTCCGTTGGCCCGTAAAGGTTAATTAAGGCACTCGCGCCCGGATTAATGGTCTTAAACGCACTGACCTGTGATCCGGTCAGGGCCTCCCCGCTACAGAAAACATAACGGACAGTTTCCGCCAACCGCTGCCTTAAGGCCTGTAGCGACTGGCAGAAGGCACTGAGCATGGGCGGAATAAAGTGAACCACCGTTACCCCGGTTTCCTGCATCAGTTTATGCAGGGTTTCCGGCTGCCTATGGCTATCAGGCGGGGCAATCACAATACGGGCGCCGACCCAGTTAGCCGCCAGCAGTTCCCACACCGAGACATC
>NZ_JANAIF010000008.1:93912-96594 GCF_024721015.1 Xenorhabdus bovienii | reverse complement strand
TATACATTCCAACCTAAAAAACCGAGCTTGAATTTACGGGATTGTGATATCGCTATTTTTAAACGAAGCTGAGGTTAATAAAGATCATTTCAAATAAAAAATAGAATTGATACGGGGTTAGCTAAAAATAAGCTAACCCCGTCAATATAAGGTAAGTCTAGCCGTTTTTAACAAGACTTTTACGGCTAAAAAGAACGTGTGTAAACATCAGATATATATTTTCAACGAATTACACACCCTTCAACCATACTACACTTGAAGTTCAACTAATATCTCTTCAGGTAGCGCCAGCTCATCATTGAGGTTAACTCGAACATCTGCATCAAGAATATGGCGAGCGATGTCCTGCGCTTCTTGCAGAGAATGCATCTCAGAAGTACCACATTGATAAATGTTCAATTCTGGGATCTGATTCTGATCTTTAACCTTCAGTACATCAGCCATAGCTGCTTTCCAAGACTCGGCTACCCTCAATTCAGCGGGTTCACCAATCAAGCTCATATAAAAACCAGTGCGACATCCCATTGGAGAAATATCGATAATTTCAACACCATCACCATTCAAATGGTTACGCATAAAGCCCGCAAACAGATGTTCCAGAGTATGAATCCCTTTTTCTGGCATCACTTCTTTGTTCGGAACACAAAAACGTAAATCAAATACTGTGATGGTATCACCATGAGGTGTTTTCATCGTTTTGGCAACTCTAACAGCAGGTGCCTCCATACGAGTATGGTCAACTGTAAAACTATCTAATAAAGGCATATTACTACCTCCTGAGGTATCAGACTTTTTACGAAAATTTTTTCAAACAGATGAAACTTTTCCATTTGCGGCTGGTCATAAGATGTGAAGACGCGCAAAATTGTTATCATCCCTATTCTCTAATAGATTTTATTTCGGCCACCACTGGTGGCCATTTTCTTTTTTAATACCCAGCATGTAGTTTTAGATAGTCTTCAAAATCCATGCTGTTTTGCTGCTCTAAGCTATTTTGCCGTTCTATCGAAGCGTGACGCTCAACAGAAAAACATTCTTCACTCAGGATTGAATACGGCTCTTCAAGCAGTTCACGATGATACTTGGTTGCCAATTCCAATCCAAAACCAACAATCCCTTGAGCTTTCATATTGCCCAGTACCCGGGCTGAAAATGTCAATGATGGATCTTCAAACATACCAACCAACTCTTTGCAGGCTGATTGATATTGTGTTCCAGAACAGGTATCCAAGACTTCAGCTACACGTTCTAAATCTTTGAATAATTCTTGACCAACTGTTTTAAGTGGCTGCTGCTCAATACCATAACCAATACCGATATTCAGCCCTGGTTTACGCCCTTCTAAAATGACCTTATTCCAGTTTTGACGACAACAATCAAGTTCCTTGCTACTCATTTCAGGAGCATCAGCCAAAGCACACCATATCAAAAATAGATCAAGAAAGCGGATCTGAATTTCATTGACGCCAATCGCCGTGAAAGGATTAATATCCAGAGAACGAACTTCGATATACTCTACACCGCCACACAGCAAGGCATCAGAGGGCGATTCGCTCTCTTGAGTGACACGTTTGGGACGAATCGGTGCATACAGCTCATTCTCAATTTGAAGAACATTGGTGTTAAGCTGCAGATATTTACCATCTTTTTTGTTCCCCAAAGCCGCAAACTCTGTAGATGGTTTATGAGTGGCTTTTTTAAGACCTTCTACATACGAATGGAGATTGTTAAAGGTAATATTCAGATCACTTTGTGATTTATTGGTATACCCCAAATCACTCATTCTCAACGAGGTTGCATAAGGCAGGTAACAAGTCCCTTTTTCAGTTTCCTCAAAAGGGAGTGCTGTCTCTCGCCCACGTAAGAACGAAGAACAAATCGCGGGTGATGCACCAAATAAATAAGGGATCACCCATCCAAAACGATAATAATTACGGATCAGACGAAAATATCCATCTGAAATTTGTTCTTTGCCACTTTCTGCATCTTTGATGCCTAACCATGCCTGCCAGAAACTTATTGGCAACGAGAAGTTATAATGTACGCCAGAAATGGTCTGCATCAATGCACCGTAACGGTTTTTCAATCCCTCACGGTATAAGGTCTTAAACCGCCCCATATTGGACGTGCCATATTGTGCCAGAGTGATGTTTTCCTCTTTGTCAATAAAGCATGGCATACTCAAAGGCCACATTTTTTCATTGCCCAAGTTCTGGGCAGTGTAACGATGTAAATCTTTAAGAAAAGCGACCGTTCTTTCTATGTCACTATCAACGGGGGTAATAAACTCTAATAGAGATTCAGCAAAATCAGTTGTAATCCATTTATGCGTTAAAGAAGCACCAAGTGGTTCTGGATGCCCTGTCATAGCTAAATGACCGTCTGGAGTAACACGCAATGTTTCACGCTCAATACCGCGACAAATACCGTTCAACACGGTAGGATTTGCCTCTAGCCATGACAATGCTTTTGATACGTCCGGGATCAATTTGACCTCCCGTGGAGTTTTAAAAAGATTATTACTAAGCGTTTACTTTATATCAAACAAGCCAGATTGTCGCTGATTACATAATCCTGATGATATACGATTGAATAAAATATGAGTTCGGATGATAAAAGAAATGTAATATATGAAAGGTGCCAAACGAAAAAGCCCCCGCCTTATCAAGGCAGGGGCTAATA
>NZ_JANAIF010000008.1:0-93812 GCF_024721015.1 Xenorhabdus bovienii | reverse complement strand
TGGTGCATCCAGGAGGATTCGAACCTCCGACCGCTCGGTTCGTAGCCGAGTACTCTATCCAGCTGAGCTATGGATGCGTTATCAGTTTTCTATTTCTGGCTAGGCGCTATTGATTGCCTTATTTCCAGAATCTAAATACCATAATAAAATCATGGAATTGAATATGGTGCATCCAGGAGGATTCGAACCTCCGACCGCTCGGTTCGTAGCCGAGTACTCTATCCAGCTGAGCTATGGATGCATTCTTAAAATGGCGGTGAGGGAGGGATTCGAACCCTCGATGCAGCTCTTAACCACATACTCCCTTAGCAGGGGAGCGCCTTCAGCCTCTCGGCCACCTCACCATTCGCTTTAAAACTTGCGACTTTGAAGTTTTCACTTCGTGAACTTTCAGAACCTTTACTTCTGAATCTTACTCAGAAGCTTTTCTTCAAGCTCTTCGTCGCTGCGATGGCGCACATATTACTTTCCCTGCCTGATAAGTCAAACAATTTTTCGCAACTTTTTTCCGTTTGGATACTTAGCACGCATAATGCTTAGTTTAACGGCTAAGGGGATGTTTTATCAACAGCACAATCCCTTAAATCTCGCTAAAATTTATGAAAATGATTATTCACCGCTATAACCTCATGAACGATGCTTTTTCAACAGATAGAAAATAAAAAGACGTGAGAGAATAAAAATAAGGTAGTAACGAAGCGTGAATCACTTCAATTTGGAAAGAGGGGGAAGCAGAGTAGCGCCCAAGTCTTAAAAAAGAGTGGACGCCATTCTTGAATTAAAAAGTTGTAGGCTGAGATTTCTCTGCCTGAATCCGTTGATAAATTTCTTCACGGTGAACAGAAACTTCCTTGGGCGCATTCACACCAATGCGAACTTGGTTGCCTTTAACTCCCAGTACTGTGACTGTTACCTCATCGCCTATCATGAGCGTTTCACCAACTCGACGAGTCAGAATAAGCATTCTTTGCTCCTTGAAAATTTAAAAGAGTCGGGTCTCTAGGTTTCCCCGCTATTATCCATCAAACACCGTGAAAACGTAAAGCAATGATATCTACTTAAAGTATAAGCAGTTTTGAACACATTTCCTATATCTATAGGATAGCTAAAATATAAGTATGCGCCCAACATTTCAACAATTTCACAACAAAAAAACATCCGGCACCATAAAAAACACTTTCATGGTGCCGTGGCTGTCACGGCAATACCAACTATAACCGCAATGTTACCCACTCTTCTACACTAGCCAATGCGGAAGGAAGAGCTGCTATATCAGTTCCGCCAGCCTGTGCCAGATCAGGACGTCCTCCTCCTTTACCTCCAACTTGCTGGGCAACAAAAGAGATTAAATCGCCTGCTTTTATTCTAGCAGTCAAATCCTTCGTTATACCAACAATTAGGGTGACTTTATCACCAGTCACAGTAGAAAGCACAATAATTGCTGATCCCAGTTGGTTTTTCAGATCATCAACCATCGTTCTGAGCATTTTTGGTTCAGTATCACCCAATTGTGTCACCAGTAGACGAACTCCCTGGATCTCTTTAGTTTGATTCGCCAAAGAGGAGCTTTCCTGAGCTGCTTGCTGAGACTTCAACTGCTGCAACTCTTTTTCCAACTGTTTTGTTCTATCCAGTGTCGTTTTCACTTTTTCATTCAGGCTACTTATATCACCTTTCACAAGATGAGCAATATCTTGCAGTAAATCCGTCTGCTGATAAACAGAATTCAGTGCAGTTTGCCCCGTGATAGCTTCTATACGACGAATCCCTGCAGCTGTACCTGATTCACTGGAAATACGAAATAACCCAATATCACCAGTACGGCTAGCATGAGTTCCACCACATAACTCAGTAGAAAAGCCTCCCATGCTCAATACACGTACCTGTTCATCATACTTTTCACCAAACAGTGCCATGGCACCTTTGGTTTTTGCTTCTTCCAATTCCATTAATTCTGTAACAATTGATGAATTTTTGCGGATTTCTTCATTCACCAGATTCTCTACCTGACGGATCTGTTCTGGCTTCATTGCTTCAAAATGAGAGAAGTCAAAACGCAGATATTTATCATTTACTAAAGAACCCTTCTGAGAAACATGTTCCCCCAGAATCTGACGCAATGCCGCATGTAGCAAATGGGTTGCGGAGTGATTCAAACGAATCGAATCTCGGCGTACTATATTAATCTCGGCATTGGCTGTACAATTTACACTCAAAGTGCCATTTATCAATTTACCAATGTGACCAATTGCCTGACCGTATTTTTGTGTATCCGCAACCTCAAATATCCCGTTACCATTGGACAGATTACCTGTATCACCAACCTGTCCACCAGATTCAGCATAGAACGCGGTCTTATCAAGTATCACGATCGCTTCTTCACCTGCATGAATTTGGTCAACCGCTTCACCATGACGGAAAATCGCCATCACCGTCGCTTGCTGTGAGTTGTGTTCGTAACCTGAAAAATCACTGCGCCCGTCAACTTTGATCTGTTCGTTATAATCTGTGCCAAAACCACTGGATTCACGTGCTCGGCGACGCTGGTTTTCCATCGCAACATCAAAACCAGCTTCATCGACTTTGATATTACGCTCACGGCAAACATCCGCCGTCAGGTCAACCGGGAAACCATAGGTATCATAGAGGCGAAAAGCAGTTTCGCCATCAAGAATGTCCCCAGACAGTTTTGCCAGCTCTTCATCCAGCAATTGCAGGCCTCGTTCCAGCGTACGGGCAAATTGCTCTTCTTCAGTTTTCAATACCTGTTCAACCAACGACTGCTGGTGTTTTAGCTCATCGCCTGCCGCACCCATAATTTTGATCAGTGGAGCAACCAGTTTATAGAAGAAGGTTTCTTTTGCGCCCAGCATGTTGCCATGGCGAATTGCACGGCGAATGATACGGCGCAACACATAACCACGGTTCTCATTCGACGGGATAACCCCATCACAAATCAAGAAGGCGCATGAGCGGATATGGTCTGCAATAACACGCAGAGATTTGTTGGTAAGATCGGTTGTGCCAGTCACTTCTGCCACAGAAGCAATTAGATCGCTGAATAAATCGATATCGTAGTTGGAATTGACGTGCTGTAACACTGCGGTGAGACGTTCCAAGCCCATTCCGGTATCAACAGAAGGTTTTGGTAATAGCTCCATTGTGCCATCCGCGTGGCGGTTAAACTGCATAAAAACGATGTTCCAGATTTCAATATACCTGTCACCGTCTTCTTCTGGGCTGCCTGGAGGCCCACCCCAAATATGCTCGCCGTGGTCATAGAAAATTTCTGTGCAAGGACCGCAAGGACCGGTATCTCCCATTTGCCAAAAGTTATCTGATGCATAAGGAGCGCCTTTGTTATCACCGATTCGAATAATTTTTTCTGCTGGAACGCCAACTTCTTTGTGCCAGATATCATAGGCTTCATCGTCTGTCTCATAGACAGTAACCCACAGTTTTTCTTTTGGCAGATTGAACCATTCTTTGCCTGTCAGCAGTTCCCATGCGTATTTAATCGCATCTTGTTTAAAATAATCGCCAAAACTGAAATTACCCAACATTTCGAAGAAAGTGTGGTGACGGGCTGTATAACCAACATTTTCTAAATCGTTATGCTTACCGCCAGCACGAACACAGCGCTGAGCCGTTGTTGCTCGAGAATAAGGCCTTTTATCCAACCCAAGAAAAACATCTTTAAACTGGTTCATCCCTGCATTAGTGAACAACAAGGTTGGATCATTATTTGGCACCAGTGAACTGCTTGGTACTATCTGGTGCCCTTTAGTGTGAAAAAAGTCAAGAAACGCCTGACGGATCTCAGCGGTGCTTTTGCTCATAATTGTCCCGAAATCAAGCTGAAAAAACAGATTCATGTATGGTTGAGGTGGTATAGCGCATCACCATTTCAACTCACGAATAAATTAAAATAGGGTTAAGATAGAATGTCTTCCATAAGAAGTAAAATCCCATATAAATTCATCCGCTTTTCAGCATTGTAATTCGTCTGGACATTTTCTGAAAGTCTGTTTGTCAAGCCAGTTTCAGTATCCCTGTATCAATGATGTTGATTACTCCTATAAAAACAAAAACCACATCCCGACAGGATGTGGTTCTTCAGAAAACAGTTTGTCACAACAGAGTGAACGAGTAATTAGAACTCTTCGTTTTTCACTTCTTCACCGTTATCTTCATAATCGGCTACATAATCAGAGACTGCACTACTGAATCCACCTGTATTATTCAACAGCAATTCACGCAGTTTTTTATCCAGCTCAGCAGAGACTTCTGGGTGCTCTTTCAGGTAAATCGTGGCATTAGCTTTACCCTGCCCAATTTTATCTCCGTTATAGCTGTACCATGCACCTGCTTTTTCGACCATTTTGTGCTTAACGCCCAAGTCGACCAATTCGCCAAAGGTGTTAATACCTTCACCATACAAGATCTGGAATTCAGCTTGTTTGAACGGTGCCGCAATTTTGTTCTTGACTACTTTCACACGAGTCTCGCTGCCAACAACTTCATCGCCATTTTTTACGGAACCAGTGCGGCGGATGTCCAAACGGACAGATGCATAAAATTTCAGTGCATTACCACCTGTTGTGGTTTCTGGGTTACCAAACATCACACCAATTTTCATACGGATCTGGTTGATAAAGATTAGCAGAGTATTCGAGTTTTTCAGGTTACCTGCCAACTTACGCATGGCCTGACTCATCATACGAGCTGCCAAGCCCATATGGGAATCGCCGATCTCACCTTCGATTTCCGCTTTCGGGGTCAATGCAGCAACGGAGTCAACAACGATGACGTCAACCGCCCCAGAGCGTGACAAGGCATCACAGATTTCCAGTGCCTGTTCACCTGTATCAGGCTGGGAGCACAGCAGGTTATCAATATCTACGCCCAACTTTTTGGCATAAACCGGATCAAGGGCATGTTCGGCATCAATAAAAGCACAGGTTTTGCCTTCACGCTGGGCAGAAGCAATAACTTGCAGTGTCAATGTTGTCTTACCCGAAGATTCAGGCCCGTATATTTCAACAATACGGCCCATTGGCAAACCACCCGCACCTAATGCTATATCCAGTGACAGTGAGCCAGTAGAGATAGTTTCAACATCCATTGAGCGGTTTTCGCCCAGACGCATGATAGAACCTTTACCAAATTGTTTTTCAATTTGACCCAGCGCCGCTGCTAGTGCTTTTTGTTTGTTTTCATCGTTAGCCATGTTTACTCCTTCGTAAGCAATGAAGGGGCTGCCCCACTGCTGATAAACCGTTTCTGATACCAAAGTGCTGGAATTAATTATACTGTATAATCATACAGCATCAAGCTAATTTTTTATGATTTCTTCCAGCAGTGTTTTTAAAGAAAAAATGACAGCCTGGAGCCGTACTGCATTGCGATCACCCGTAAAATGCTGGCGATATGTCACGGTATGTACATCCTCACCATTACGGTAGGTAAACCCAAAGTAGACCGTTCCCGTCGGTTTTTCTTCACTGCCACCATCCGGACCTGCGATGCCACTGACAGAAACAGCAAAATCTGCTCTGGCCGCCTTTAATGCCCCTACTGCCATTTCTTTAACGACCTGTTCACTCACCGCACCAAACTGCACCAGTGATGCCTGTGATACACCCAGCATTTCATTTTTAGAATCATTGCTATAGGTCACGAAACTGCGGTTAAAATAGGCCGAACTTCCCGCAATATCTGTGATCACTTTAGCAATCCAGCCCCCTGTGCAGGATTCTGCACAGGTTAAGGATAATTTTTTCCGTTGGAGTTTCTTTCCAAGTTCAATACTAAGCTGATTCAGGATTTTTTCATCCATAACAAGCCTTCAATTCTATAAGAAATTAATTTTTCCGAAGCAGATCCCAAATCCATACTCCCCCCATTGTCAGCGAGAACAAGATACCAAAACCAATACCGACGGCAACGACCGAGGCGCCCAGCATGATGGAAATTAGGTACAGACCCAACATCACCAGCATCGCGCTGTTTTCACCAAAATTCTGCACAGCGACAGCCTTACCTGCGCCCATCTCGCGTTTTCCATGCTCCTGCAATAAAGCATTCAATGGAACGACAAAGAGGCCGCCAAATAGACCCAGGACAGTTAGGATCAAGTAAGAAGACCATATCGATTGCTGAACAGCAAAAACAATCACCATAATGCCAATCAGAATACCTGCGGGCATACAACGACGAACTGTTTTCAAGGTGATAAACCGTGCAGCCAGCCCGGCTCCCACAATGATACCAACGGCAACCATTGCATTCATCAGCGTAGGTGTCGTATTACCCTCAATCCCCAACACGACGGGAACCCACGCTACTAACAGGAAGCGCAGCGTTACCCCGGCTCCCCAGAACAGACTGGTTCCTACTAGCGAAAATCGTGTTTCCTGATTACGCCAAAGCGCAGAACAGACAGCCATAAAATCCACCAGCATTTTTTTGGGATTCCATCCCTTACCCTGGCGCGCAGCAGCAAGCCGGGGAATATAGAAATTAGCCACCACAGCCGCACCATACATCAAAGCACAAAGACCCAATGCCAATGCCAGATTGATATCAGACAGGAAACCGCCAGCCACTGAACCAATTAAAATAGCGGCGATTGTCGAAGCTTCCATCACACCATTGGCTTTGACCAAACGACCACCATCGGTTAATTCGCCCAATATTCCGTATTTAGCGGGAGAATAGGCAGCGGCGCCTATCCCCACAAGGGTATATCCGAGGAAAGGATTCATATCGATGCAGATACTGATGGCACCAAGTAATTTGATGCCATTGGCGAAAAGCATAACCCGGCCTTTCGAAAACCGATCAGCAATTTGCCCCACGAAGGGGGCAAGCACAATATAGGTCAGCACGAAAACAATTTGCAGGGCTGGCAGACTCCATCCAGGGTAAGCTTCAGCCTTCAATTGAGCTAAAATGGCAAAGAACAGCGCATTGTCAGCAAAAGCAGTGAGAAATTGAGACAGTAATACTGCTTTCATTCCTTTATTTAACAGTGGTTGTGTCTCTACAGTGCCATTCATTTACTTACTCCTGTTCTGCCATTTTTCTTAATGTGACAAAATCCGGTTTTCCGCTGCCAAGCAACGGTAATTGCTTCACATAACGAATATCGCGTGGAACCGCCAGTTCAGGCATTCCCATTTCTCGGGCAACCCCCGACATCGTATTTCTATTCAGATTAGCATCGGTTGTAAAGAGTACCAGCGCTTCACCTTTGCTAAGATCACTCTTAGCTGTAGCTGCATGTAATGCGTCAGGAGAGACTCGCGATGCAATTTGCTCTACAGCTTCGAGAGAAACCATTTCTCCTGCCAATTTTGCAAAACGCTTTACTCGCCCTTTGATCGTACAAAAACCTTCGTCATCAACAGAAACGATATCGCCTGTATCATACCAACCGATATGAGTATTACCTTCGGCATCTTCTGCGGTTGGTGGTTCCAGACGCTCAGGCGCTTCAACACGCAGATACCCCTTCATGACATTCGGCCCACGCAATTGTAAACGACCGCCGCCCTCAATGCCCTGTACAGGAAGAAGGCGAGCTTCCATCCCCGGTAAGATCCGTCCGACAGTTCCCATTTTAGCTGCCATGGGTACATTAATTGCTACAACAGGGGCACACTCTGTCACACCGTAGCCTTCCAGAATGCGAATACCGAATTTATCCAACCAAACACGCTTAGTGTTTTCTGACAGTTTTTCTGCCCCAGCAACCACATAGCGCAAGCGGGCAAAATCATAAGGATGGGCAAAACGGGCATAATTCCCCAAGAACGTTGAAGTCCCAAACAAGACGGTACAATTACGATCATAGACCAGTTCAGGCACGATACGGTAGTGCAATGGGCTTGGGTAGAGGAATACACGGCTACCTGTCATCAACGGAGTAAATAAACCGACTGTCAGACCAAAAGCATGGAACAGCGGTAAAGAGGACATAAAACGATCCTGAGGGGTAAAATCAGCAATCGTTTTAATTTGCTCAACGTTCGCCAATAAACTGGCATGACTGTGTACAACACCTTTCGGCGCACCTTCAGAGCCTGAGGTAAACAGGATCAGAGCATCATCATCAGGTTTCTGGGAAGACATGATGGCCTTGGTAGGAAAAATCAGGTGCCATAGTATCCAAAATTTATCTTCCCGCGTAATCGTGTCTTTCAGATCTTCAAGATATACCCAATTGGCTTCCGTAACCTGTTCTGGCAGGTGGGTTAATTGCCCTTTTTCCAAAAATTGACGAGATGTCACGATGGTTTTGATTGTTGCCGCTTTCATGGCATTTTTAATACCATTCGTTCCCGCAGTGTAGTTCAACAGAGCAGGCACCCGCCCTTTCAGCGAAGCACCGTATATGGCAGCGGCCATAACTGTAGCATTAGGTAACAGAAGTCCAACCCGCTCATTTTTTTGAGTAAACCGTTCTAAAATCCGACTGACACCCAATATTTTTTTCAGCAATGCGTGATAGCTATCTTCCTTTAAAGCCACATCTTCAATACAGGGTTTGAAGCGGCCAAAACGTTTTTGCGCAGCAAGGTAAGCACTAAATAACGTCTCTTTTGGACGGGTCTGCATCCTCACATCCATCATGATGGCGTGAAGATGTTCTCCCGCCAAACGACGACGAGTTGAAGAATTTGGTGCATCCGGCATAGGGAAATCGACCGCAGGCAAAACCTTGATGGTGATTTTCGGAAACCAATGCAGTTTCATAATCTCTTTCAGGCGCCCAAAAATACTTTGCTCTGCGCCATCAATACGGACTGGAACCACTTTTGCGCCTGATTTAGCCGCGACAAAAGCAGCACCGTCATAGATCTTCATGAAAGAGCCCGTTATCGTGATCCGCCCTTCTGGAAAAATAACGATAGGGCGCCCGTTATCAACCTCTTTAACCAACGTCCTGACTGCCATAGGATTGTTCGGATCTAAGGGGACAACATCTGCATAAGGCTTAATCAATCTGAGAAAAGCGGGGGTCGCAAGATGGGAATAAACGGCGAATACCGGCTTTACCGGCAGAAAAAGCCCAATCAGAAGACCATCCAAAAAAGAAATATGATTGGGTGTAATAATACATTTGGGATGGTTGAACTGCTTATCATCACCTTCTACCGTGACTCTAAAGAGCACACGAACAACTAATCGTATAAATTTTACGAACATATCCATATCTCAATATAATTAAATAAAATTAAAGTGAGTCAGTAAAATGATACTATAATTGGTATAAGCAGTCTGAGATATAAAATTTTCCGGCTATATAAAAAATAAGCACAAAGATATTTGGATATATCAAATTATCCTATTTCTTGGTTTAAAATATAGCTAATAATTAAAGATAAAATATTTTCTGTCGAAGAATTAGCATCCACAATGAAATTTGCACATTCACGGTATAACTGTTCTCTTTCAGTCAAGATACTTTCGATTTCTTCTGTGATCGATTTACCTGTCAGACTGGGGCGCTGTGTATTTTCTGGGTTGAACGATAGTCGTTTGATTAAAACTTCTGCTGGAGCCTGTAAATAAGTCACAATGCCATTTTGTTGCATATACTGGCGGTTTTCAGACGACAGTATCATTCCGCCTCCCGTTGAAATAACGCACTTATTCTGACTGACAGTTTTTAGTATTTGGCTTTCTAATTCCCTGAAATGTGTCCAACCATATTGTTCAACAAGGTCAGCAATGGTCATTCCACAGGAGGCTTGAATACTTTTATCAGTATCAATAAACGCATACGATAGTGCTTCAGCCAACAACTTACCTATTGTCGTCTTCCCAGCACCTCGTGCGCCTACGATAAATAGAGTCTGTTTCATTTCGTTGTTTTCCTGAAGGTATATAGTTAAGCTTAAACACAAAGTGTAGTAACTAAATATTTACACCAATATAAAAAATACTTTTCATCAAGCAAAAAGCCACACTTACGATAAAGTGTGACTTAACATCGCTTAATGAACGCTATCTAACAATGGATTTCGACATTAACGACGGGATAGATAATCGCCATAACCAATCCACTTATAAGTCGTCAACGCATCCAGCCCCATCGGGCCTCTGGAGTGTAACTTCTGGGTACTGACAGCAACTTCTGCCCCTAGGCCAAACTGGCCGCCATCAGTAAAGCGAGTACTTGCATTCACATACACGGCCGATGAATCCACATGACTGACAAAATAATTAGCCTGTTGCAGACTCTCTGTCAGGATAGCATCCGAATGAGCAGTACCATATGTGCGGATATGGCTAATAGCCTGATCGATACCACTGACAATCTCAACATTCATATCCAGCGACAACCATTCATCGCAGTAATCTTCTTCTATTACTTCAACGACTTTTGCCGGGCCATCTTTCAGCAGTGCCATCGCAGATACTCCTGCGTGCAGTGTCACGCCCTGCTCTTTCATTCTGGTACTTAATGCTGGCAGAAAATCAGACGCTATTTTTTCATGCACCAGCAAAGTTTCCAAGGAATTACAAGCACTTGATCTCTGAACTTTTGCATTAGTGATCACATCCAGTGCCTTTTCAACATCGACACTTTCATCCACGAATGTGTGACAGACACCAATCCCCCCGGTGATCACCGGGATAGTAGATTGTTCACGACAAAGCTTATGCAAACCAGCACCACCACGCGGGATCAACATATCAACATAGCTATCCATTTTCAGCAATTCAGCAACTAACTCACGATCGGGTTTACTGATGGCCTGAACCGTAGTGGCAGGTAAACCACTTTGCTCCAACGCCTGCTGAATAACTTTAACCATAGCCTGATTGGTATGATGAGTTTCCTTGCCACCACGCAAGATAACCGCATTTCCAGTTTTCAAGCACAGTGAGGCGACATCAATCGTGACATTTGGACGAGCTTCATAAATCACGCCAATAACGCCCAAAGGAACACGACGACGACTAAGTTGCAGACCATTATCCAATGATTGCCCATCTATCACCTGCCCAACCGGATCAGCCAAGCGACAAACCTGACGCACATCATCAGCGATGGCACGCAATCGTTCAGGTGTCAGCAATAATCGATCAAGTAGCGCTTCACTCATGTTTTGTTCACGAGCCTGTTCCATATCTTGCTGATTAGCTGCAAGAATCACTTCTGTTTCTTTTTCAAGCAAGTCAGCAATGTGACTCAGAGCCTGATTTTTCTGGCTGGTACTCAATTGAGCCAGTTGCCATGATGCTGCTTTAGCTGCTTTTCCCATCTGCTCTAGCATGGTGGAATCCTTAACTCACTATCAATTACGATCAGTTAACTAACTTACGATCATATCATCACGGTGCACAGCAACCGCGCCATACTCATAACCCAGTATCTGGCTGATTTGCTGTGAATGATGGCCTGCAATCAGACGTAAAGCGTCGCTATTGTAACGACATACACCGCGGGCTAGCTCCTTGCCGGACAAGCTGCGGATACGGATCACTTCACCACGGGAAAAATTACCTTTGACGTTTTTCATCCCTTTTGGCAGTAAGGAACTGCCTTTTTCAAGGATGGCGGCTTCTGCTCCGTGATCAACGATGATTTCCCCTGCGGGAGGCGCACCAAAGATCCAGCGTTTACGATTTTCCATCGGGCTGGCCTGACCATGAAAACGAGTGCCAACTGATTTGCCTTCGATGACATCTGCAACAACGTCCGGTTTATTACCCGCTGCAATGATGACATCGATCCCCGCACGCCCTGCAATTCCCGCAGCCTGAAGTTTTGTGGCCATTCCGCCTGTACCCAGACCTGAAACGCTATCCCCTGCCATCATTTTTAACTCATCGCTGATATCATGCACTTCAGGAATAAGCTTCGCTTCAGGGTTATTACGCGGATCGGCAGTATAAAGCCCTTCGATATCAGTCAAGAGCAACAATTTATCTGCACTACCCAGAATCGCAGCCAGCGCAGAAAGGTTATCGTTGTCGCCGACCTTGATCTCTGCTGTTGCAACAGCATCATTCTCATTAATAATGGGGATAATGTGGTTATCAAGTAGTGCATGAAGCGTGTCTCTTGCATTCAGAAAGCGTTCACGATCTTCCAGATCCGCACGGGTCAGCAACATTTGACCAACATGAATACCATAAATGGAAAAAAGCTGTTCCCACAATTGAATCAATCGACTTTGCCCAACGGCCGCCAGCAATTGCTTTGAAGCAATCGTAGCAGGCAAATCTGGATATCCCAGATGTTCCCGTCCTGCTGCAATCGCACCCGAGGTCACAATGATAATACGGTGGCCTTTTTCATGCTGTTGGGCACATTGCCGAACCAGTTCCACAATGTGAGCACGATTCAAACGACGAGAGCCACCAGTCAGTACACTCGTTCCCAGTTTCACAACCAATGTTTGGCTGCCATTCATCATATTTCTGCCATTACAGTAAGTTTGAAAAAACAATGCTCAGTTTTAACAGGAGAGGAGCGTTATGCCAACCGACATAACGCAAAATTAAAAAAAGCGGCCTTAGAACAGACTCATGCCATAATTTGAGTCTGAAGAGCGATGGTGTTTTTGGACGGGATCAACGTAAGTTTGAAAGTATTAAAAGAATCAGTCAGACGTTTGTGAAATGCCTGCAAAGTTGATTCAAGATGCTCAAGATCAGCAATTTTTTTGATACCCATCGGCTGCCATTCACCATTTTTATCAAATAGACCTATCTGATAGTTATAAACAAACCCTTTTTCGTCTTCTTCCAATTCCAGCCACCATCCCCAAAACTCCCTTTTTTCCGGAACCACCTTTGCACTGACACAAACAGCTAGGCAATCAAAGAAAAAATAGCCATTTTGGCATTTTAATTCACGTATATACGGTCCTAATGCAGAAAAGCTCTTCAACAACTTATTTCTAGAATAATTTACGGGTAAAGTCATACAAAGGTCTCCTTCATATACAGAAACACGGTTGCATCAAACGGTTTAAAAATATCATTCCTTAAATTTAAGTTTAAGAAGCTTTATCTTTCAACCATACACTTGTTTCATGTAACGCCTTATTAAAACCACTATAGACTGGCGTAGAAGGAATTGCCAATAACGAACCATCCATTGATGACATTGCAATAAATTTTGAGTCTTCCCTTGGGCTGAAAACATCATCTTTCCAATAAACGGAAAGCATTGGCACAGAACAGCGACGCCCCAGCAATCCTTGGTTTTTCAGTGAATAACAGCTCAATTCTAAACGTAAGGCGGCTTCATCGACGTGATAGAGTCCCAAACGATTAGCAAGCACATCAATGTACATTGACGGTATATTCTGCTGTCGTTTCTCGTCATTCAGCAATGTATGAACTATCGGGCCAATAACGGCCACGCCCTTAATAAGTTGAGGCTCCAGATAAGCAAGACGTACTGCAATATTTGCGCCGAAACGAAAGCCCATAACGCCTACACGAGTATGATCAATCCACGGAATTTGATTCAACTGCTGAAGAACCTGCTGATGGAGTATGCACGTATCCTGCGTCAATTTGAATTTGGCAGAGTAACCAACAGCAGGCATATCTACTGTCAACATGGCAAAACCGAGTGGAGCAAGATGATCACGAAACAGTCGCCAGAAGTCACTCTGCACATTGTCAAGGCTGGTACAGACCAATATTGTTGGACATGGCTCTTGAACGTTAGGAGGAAGATGCAATAAGCCTGTGACACTTTTGCCCTCTTCTAACTGAAATTCCAGCTTTTTCAATTCATAGTCAGAACAGTGAGCCGCATTTTCATAGGCTTTACTGGCCAACGCAGCAGCCTGTTCAGCCAGTTCATCACCGCGCAAATGAGGATAAGCCGCAATGCTATATAACATCGCAGCCTTTAGCCAAGATGTTCCTGCTTCAGATGTCTGCTCCGCACGCAGCGCCTCCTGTTGCCAGTACATAGCCTGCTGCGTCCATTCAAATGCCCAGTTTCCCTTACGATAGCCGATCACAGTATCCAATAAATGGTCATCACTGCGTTCGGCATCTATCACTGCAATCCTGCTGAGAACATCCTGAATTTCCAGTGGATTGATTCCCCTCCAGATCCAAGCAAGCCAATCAATCATCCGATACCAGTGCTCGCGGCGTTCTCCACTAAGTATCCTATCACTGGCCGCTGTGGACTGTGGACGGACATATTTTACCAGTGTAGACGTTTCCTGCTGTTTAAGCCGAGGCTTAAACAGCGATTCTGAAAGGTTTTGTTTAGTCATAACAAAAGAAAAAGATTACGGTTTATTACAAATAGGCGGAACGAATACCACACCCATATCCCATGGCTGTTCGATCCATGTATCTTGCGGGATATCAATCAAATAATCATCCACTAAAGGACGGCCGGCAGGTTTGGCGAAAATAGTCACGAAATGCGCTTTAGGATACATGTTACGGATTGCCTGCGCTGTACCTCCGGTATCAACCAAATCATCGACAACGATGAAACCTTCTCCATCGCCTTCCGCTTTTTTCACTACCGTCAATTCACGCTGATTGTCATGATCATAGCTGGAAATACAAACGGTATCGACATGACGGATTCCCAGTTCACGTGCCAACAATGCACCCGGTACAAGCCCACCACGACTAACGGCAATGATGCCTTTCCATTGTTCTACAGGAAGTAAACGTTGTGCTAATTTACGGGCATGCATTTGCAACATATCCCACGTTACAACATATTTTTCGCTCATATGATTTGATCCTGAAAACTAAGAATATCTCAGAAAAGAGTTTTTTGCGGAAAAAGAAAAAAAGGTTGCGCGGGATTATAGTGATTTGGATCGGCAAAAACCAGTAAAAAACAAGGGAAATACTGATCCTGACTGCACATCTCAAACAAGAAAATGATATCCTCGGGCATGGCATGGGCATTGGGACAGCTCAAGATGACAAAAGCTCCCAATGCGTCAGACATTACTATTTCCATCTCATCAAGATGCAGTTACAGGAGATTCGCCGTGTCCGAATTATCAACATTATCCCCTCAACCATTATGGGATATTTTTGCCCAGATTTGTTCCATCCCACATCCGTCCTATCACGAGGAAGCACTCGCGTCCCATATCATTGAATGGGCCAAGAGCAAAAATTTTCATGTAGAACGGGATGAAGTCGGTAATATTCTGATCAGAAAACCAGCCACAAAAGGTATGGAAAACCGCCAGTCAGTCGTGCTTCAGGCTCACCTTGATATGGTGCCTCAGAAAAACAATGATACACAACACGACTTCACAAAAGATCCTATTCGTACTTATATTGATGGTGACTGGGTAACTGCTGAAGGTACAACACTGGGCGCTGATAACGGCATCGGCATGGCTTCTGCTCTTGCAGTACTGGCAGATGAATCCGTCAAGCACGGCCCACTGGAAGTTTTACTGACTATGACTGAAGAATCCGGCATGGATGGCGCATTCGGACTGCAATCAGGCTGGTTACAGGCTGATGTTCTGATCAATACCGATTCAGAAGAAGAAGGCGAGATTTACATGGGTTGCGCTGGTGGCATTAATTTTGTCTCAACCCTGCCACTTTCCCGCGAAACATTGCCTGCGGGTTACCAAACTTTGCAACTGACTATTAAGGGATTAAAAGGTGGCCATTCTGGTGGTGATATTCATCTGGGATTGGGCAACGCCAACAAATTGCTGGCACGTTTCCTCGCCGCACATTCAGATGAATTGAATCTAAAATTGATTGATTTCCAAGGGGGAACCCTGCGCAATGCTATTCCTCGCGAAGGTTCTACCGTCATTGCCGTTCCGGCAACTCAGCTCGAAAAACTGCACCAATTGACAGATGACTATCTGGATACGTTGAAAAACGAATATGCGGTCGTTGAAGCAAATTTGATCGTCCTATTGGATGAAATCGAAACTTCCTCACAGGCACTCACTACAGATTGCCAGACTCGCTTCCTATCCATGCTAAATACCATGCCTAATGGTATGATCCGTATGAGTGATGTTGCTGAAGGCGTAGTTGAAACTTCCCTGAACGTAGGCATTGTCACTATGGAAGAAGATAAAGTCGAGATTATCTGCCTGATCCGTTCATTGATCGACAGTGGCAAGGCTTACGTTGTTGATATGCTAAATTCTCTGGCAAAACTGGCAGATGCAGAAACAGCAGCAAGTGGCAACTATCCGGGCTGGCAGCCAGATGCCAACTCGCCAGTCATGCATTTAGTTCGTGAAACCTATCAGCAATTATTCGACAAGATTCCCAATATTATGGTGATCCACGCAGGTCTGGAATGTGGTCTGTTCAAAAAACCGTATCCGGATATGGACATGGTTTCCATTGGCCCAACCATTCGTGGCGCCCATTCGCCTGATGAAAAAGTTCACATCAAGAGCGTTGGTCAATACTGGCAGTTGTTAACCGCTATCCTAAAAGCGATCCCGGTTAAAGAGTAATACGTGCCTCCCCTGCTTATCAGCCGTAGGGGAGCTTCCCTTTCAGCATTACCAGCCCAATATTACCATTCCAGTAATAATTGCCGTTCCAATTGTGGATTCTGTAAAGTCACATGCAGCCCAACCAACCGCACCCCCCTTCCTTCTCTGCGCATTTCCCAAGCCTGTTTTGCCACCTGAATTAGATCCGATTTATCCAATAATGGGTGAAGATGTTCCTGTGTCGTCAATTGAAAATCATCAAATTTTAACTTGATGCCCTGACGGGCAATGCGGAGATCGGGTTTTACCTTACCTAAACGTTTTTCCAATTCTGGGTAAAGTTTTTCAATGAGTCCAACACAATCACGCCATTCATGAATATCCTGTGCCAACGTTTTTTCTACGCCAACAGACTTACGTAAGCGATCGGGGCTAATTTGCCGCTCATCAATACCATGACTGCGCTCCCAAAGTGCCAGCCCAAATTTCCCCAGTTTTTTAATCAACGCAACCTTGTCGTAGTTTTGTACATCAGCACAGGTTTCCAACCCCATATCAGATAGACGCTTGGATGTGACTTTTCCCACTCCTGGAATTTTGCGTAATGGCAATGACTTGACGAATACCTCAATCTGTTCAGGGGAAATAACATATTGCCCGTTAGGTTTATTGATATCAGACGCAATTTTTGCCAGAAATCTGACCGGGGCAACACCTGCTGAAGCGGTCAGTTGCAATTCATCAAAAATCACCTGACGGATTTGCTGAGCAATTAACGTCGCCGAGCCGTGGCAATGTTGACAGTCTGTCACATCCAAATAGGCTTCATCCAGTGAAAGCGGTTCAATCAGTTCAGTGTAACGGGAAAAAATCTGGCGAATATGCTGAGAAACTTCTTTGTAGGATGCCATTCGCCCAGGTATGACTTTCAATTGAGGACAGAGTTTCAATGCCATTGCTGTAGACATGGCACTGTGTACACCAAAACGGCGAGCGGAATAACTTGCTGTGCTGATCACTCCACGCCTGTCTGCGCTGCCACCAACCGCCATGGGAATATCGCGGAGTGATGGATTATCCCGCGTTTCAATGGCAGCAAAAAAGCAGTCCATATCAATATGAATAATTTTGCGCATTTCACCTCTCCATGCCTCTTTCCACGCCAAAATAACTGTATAAATATACAGCCTCATATCATTGAGCGCTACTTGTTTTTTAAGAACTAATTCCTGTTACAAGTTAGCGCTCTGTATGAAGTTTTGTTTATATTTAGCCTTGATGGGATGAAATTTTTAATCGTTGTGACAATTTTTATGATGTAAACGCGCGTCAATCAGTATTGGGACAAGTGCAATAATTGCCAGTAATGCTCCCACTCCAGCCACAGAAGATAAACCGTAACCTGCCCCGATTGCAAAGCCAGCCAGCAAGGGGGCTAATGTGATCCCGAGCTGGAAAGCGGATACATTAGTTGCACCTGCCAGTGTCGGCGCATTAGCAGCAATGGTATAGACCCGGTTCATGACGGCAGGGTTAACAACGAAACCAGACACTCCGAGCAGAAATACCAGACAAGTTGTGGCTATCACGTTTTCAGCTAAAAAAGTCAACGCAATAGAAGACACAATGATACCAATAGTGCCAATCATCAGCGTCTTGAATGGGTATTTGTCTGCTGTCCGCCCACCTATAGTCAATCCGATAAAAGCGCCGATACCAAACAGTGCAAGCACCGCAGGAACCCAAACCACCGCCAGCTTGCTGATATCAATCAATAATGCCCCCAAATAGCCGAATGTCGCCATATAAGCGGCGGTTGTCAGCATAGTAGTGGTATAAGCTACCCATAATTTCGGTTGTGCCATGGTTTTCAATTCAGTATCTAATACCGGAACCTCTACCTGATTCGGTTGTATCTCCGGCAACATAAACCACAATGCTATCGCCATGACTGATGTTGCTGCGGCAACCGCCCAGAAACCGGCACGCCACCCCGCTATATCACTAATCACCGTTCCTAATGGCCCACCCACTACCATCGCCAGACTCAATCCGCTGACAACCACGGCCAATGCCCTTGCCGTGCGATCCTGGGTCACTAAATTAACTGCCGTCGTCGCAGCAACTGCCCAAAACCCAGCGTAAGCGATACCACTGACAACTCGGGCAATCAATAACGGCCAATAATCGGGCGACAGCATTCCAATGGCGGTAGCGGCAACAAACAGAGCCTGACTCAACAATAATGTTGCTCGTCTGGGCCAACGCAATGTTGCTACAGCCAACGAGGGCGCTCCGAACAGAACACCAACGGCAAATGCAGAAATTAACATCCCCGCAGAGGGTAACGAGACTTGCAGATCCTCAGCAATTTTTGGCAGCACACCTGCGATTAAAAACTCTGAACTTCCCATCGCAAACAAACTTAAACCCAGTAGATACACAGCAATAGGAATTTTGGATTGCATAGCATTCGAAATAGACATGGATGAGCTCCCAGAGCCTTCATTAAGGCGAGATGACTATAAATTACCGATTAAAGTACAACACTATTAATCAATAAATCAATTGAATAATTAAATATAGAATGGAGACTTATGTTGATATTCTTGAATATGATTGATATTGGTAGGCTCGAATTCGTTAACTTAATTAGCAATTACAGACAAGGTAAAAAACAAAAAAACTGCCAACAACTCAATATATTGCAGGCAGCTTCCGTTATAAATCTATATTATCCCCCGTTCGGGAAAATCAACGTCTGACCCGGTGCTTCGCGATTCAGATGAATAAAGTTCAGATGCTTTTCGTAGTGATCGAGAATATCGCTGATAATTTGTTCTTTGGTGTAATCCATCAAGTCATTGCCCTGAGTCCCTTCCATCAAGAAAGTTTCCAATCGGTAATAGTAAGATTTACCCGATCTGGCACGATAGGTAAATCCAGGCACGGAATAACGCTGCGGCCAGACTTGGTACACAAAGTTTTGTTCATCCCCCAGATCGACAATTAACTCAAGCGGGCTCAGTCGTTCGTCCCCTTCTGATGGCAGCGCATTAAACTGTACTTTCGCACCACGTAATTCCAGCTCTTTTGCCACTTCCTGCATGGCAGGACGACAAACCACATCCAGCATTCGTTGGGTACTTTTCGTGCCCGGAAAATTCATCATGCGGCTCAGACGTTGCTTCCAGTTCAACGAACCATTGTCATGTACCAATGTTGGCGAGGTATTCTGCAATGAACTGGCTTTGCGGAAATCCTCCACACGCAAAGATTTGTACAATCCTGCCATGACAAAAAAAATCACAAAGCTAAAAGGCAAGCCCATGATTACCGTCATATTTTGCAAAGCAGAAATGCCATCCGTCATTAATATACCCAGTGTTAATACACCAATCGCTACTGACCAAAAGACACGTAGCCAGTTAGGAGCATCATTATTGATATCGCTGAGATTTGAGGTGAAATTCCCCAGAACCAACGACCCTGAATCTGCCGATGTGACATAAAACAGCAATCCCGTGATCGTAGCAACAGAGGCGCTAAACGTGAAGGCCGGATAAAGTGCCAGCAAGCCATAAAAACCTTGCTCTGGGTGCTCCAATACCGTTTCGGCCAATTGACGATTACCATGCAGGATTTCATACAATACACTGTTACCAAAAATTGATAACCATAACAACGTAAAGACAAACGGAATGATCAGCGTTCCCATCACAAACTGGCGAATGGTTCTGCCACGGGAAATACGCGCAAGGAATAATCCAACAAACGGTGACCAGGCAACCCACCATGCCCAGAAAAACAGCGTCCAGTTATTCATCCATTCGGTCGGGCGCTCAAATGCAAAACTATTGAGTGTCATTCCCATGAAACGGCTGATGTAATCCCCCACATTCTGCACTAATCCATTAAGTAGAAATTCAGTATTCCCTACACACAGAATAAACAGGATCAAGCCCAGTGCCAACAGCACATTCAGCTCGGACAGGAACCTAATACCTTTGTTCACGCCAGAGGTGACAGAAACAATGGCCATCACAACCGACAACAGTATCAGCCCGCCCTGAACCCCCAAACCTTGAGGCAATCCAAATAGCACTTTCAGACCATAATTCAATTGCACCACCCCAATGCCCAGCGTGGTTGCAATACCGAAAATCGTACCTATCACTGCCGCAATATCTACGGCATGACCAATGGGACCTTTTATTCGATTGCCAAAGATAGGATAAAGTGCAGAACGAATGGTCAATGGCAGGTTATAACGATAGCTGAAATATCCCAGCGCGATCCCCATCAAGGCGTACATTGACCAGCCCGTCAGGCCATAGTGGAACAGTGTCCACACCATCGCCTGACGGGCTGCTTCAATAGTTTCTCCTTCACCCGTTGGCGGCCGCATGTATTGTGTGACTGGCTCAGCCACCGAGAAAAACATCAAATCAATACCTATCCCTGCGGCAAACAGCATTGCAGCCCAACTGAGTAAACTGAATTCCGGCTTAGATTGTTCCGGCCCCAATTTGATAGAACCAAAACGAGAGGCGGCAACAAAAATAACAAATACAATGTAAAGCGTTGCGGCCAGCAAATAATACCAACCGAATGTTTTGGACACCCAATTCAGCGTATTTTTTATCCAGATACTTGTCGCATCAGTGAAAAAAATCGTGAATAAAGTAAAAACGATAATCAGCCCTGCTGAGGTGAAAAAAACGACAGAGTTCAGAGTATCCTTCTGAGTGTTTTTTGGACTGTCTGGTATGTTCATAGGCAGTTCCTGAAATTAATAAAAATAAAAAGACAAAAAAGAATAAAACAATTAACCGTTTGAATAAAAAACAAAAATTATGCTATATCGAATAAATTTAACCTGCCATTGTGAAAATATTGTAATAAAACATATTTAATTTTGATTGAACATTCAATTAAAAAAAAGTTTAATAACTGCCGAATGATTGATTTTCTGAGCATAAAAACATGCCAAAAATTGGAATGCAGTCGATAAGAAAACAGCAACTCATTGATGCAACATTAGCCGTAGTCAATGAGGTTGGAATGCAGGATGCTAGTATTGCGCAAATAGCCCGAAAAGCAGGCGTTTCCAACGGTATTATCAGCCATTATTTCAAGGATAAGAATGGGTTATTGGAATCCACCATGCGTTACTTATTGCACCAACTCGGAGTAGCTGTAGCACGGCGGTTACGACTGCTCGATAATGCAACCCCAGCCCAGAGGCTGAAAGCCATTGTTGAAGGGAATTTTGATGCCAGTCAAATCAGCAACGCAGCAATGAAAACCTGGTTAGCTTTCTGGGCAAGCAGCATACACCAACCCAATCTATACCGACTACAACAGGTGAACGAACGTCGTTTGTATTCCAATATTTGTGTCGAATTCAGGCGTGTCTTACCAAAAACAGAAGCTCGGCTGGCAGCACAAGGGCTGGCTGCCCTGATTGACGGCATCTGGCTGAGAAGTGCATTAAGCAGCAAACCTTTTGACATAAAAAGCGCGTTTACTATCACCATTGATTACATCGAACAGAAACTCGGAACACCTTACACAGCCTGAGTTCTGACTAAGGAGAATCCATGACTCGTTTTGGCTTACAAAAGCTTTATATCCACGGCACTTACGTTAATAGCGTTAATCCCGATAAAAATACTTTTGATGCGATCAATCCAGCTAATGGTGAGGTCATCGCTCAATTACAATCTGCAACAGAGCAGGATGTTGAGCTGGCCGTCAAAAGTGCTCAGAAAGGGCAGAAAATCTGGGCAACGATGACTGCCATAGAACGTTCACGGATCTTACTCAAAGCGGTTAATATCCTGCGCGAACGCAATGATGAACTGGCTGAGTTAGAAACACTGGATACCGGCAAGCCACTGTCTGAAACTCAATATGTTGATATTGTCACTGGTGCGGATGTGCTGGAATATTACGCTGGCTTGATCCATTCTCTCGAAGGTCAGCAAATTCCATTGCGCGAATCTTCCTTCGTCTATACGCGCCGTGAGCCACTCGGTGTCGTTGCCGGTATCGGGGCCTGGAACTATCCAATTCAAATTGCCCTCTGGAAATCAGCGCCAGCACTGGCGGCCGGTAATGCCATGATTTTCAAACCCAGTGAATTCACGTCACTCACCGCCCTGAAATTAGCCGAGATTTATACTGAAGCAGGTGTGCCAGATGGGGTGTTTAACGTTCTGACTGGCGCGGGTCATGAAGTGGGTCACACTCTGACAGTACATCCGAAAATCGCCAAAATGTCGTTTACGGGTGGCATTGTCACAGGCAAAAAAGTCATGGCGAATGCATCAGGATCAAACTTGAAAGAAGTCACGATGGAGCTGGGTGGAAAATCCCCGCTGATCATCTTTGATGATGCCGATCAGGATCGTGCTGCCGATATCGCCATGATGGCAAACTTTTTCAGCTCCGGTCAGGTCTGCACTAATGGGACACGAGTTTTTGTCCCGAAAGGACTGGCTCCCCAATTTGAAGCCAAAATTGTTGAGCGTGTTAAACGCATTCGCATTGGCTCTCCCCTCGATCCAAATACCAACTTTGGCCCTCTGGTGAGCTTTCCACATATGGAATCTGTATTGCGTTACATCGAAAGTGGTAAGTCTACCCATGCACGACTACTGTGTGGCGGTGAGCGTCTGCTGGAAGGTGAATTGGCGAAAGGCGCATTCGTTGCACCAACGGTATTTAGCGACTGCACAGATGATATGCTGATTGCGCAGGAAGAAATTTTCGGCCCTGTCATGTGTATCCTGACCTATGAAACGGAAGATGAAGTGATCAACCGCGCCAATAACACCGATTATGGCCTCGCAGCAGGATTAGTGACACAAGATCTATCCCGTGCACATCGCGTGATCCATCAACTGGAAGCAGGGATCTGCTGGATCAACACATGGGGAGAATCTCAAGCCGCCATGCCAGTCGGTGGCTACAAACATTCTGGGATTGGCCGTGAAAATGGGCTCGTCACACTGCAAAATTACACACAAACCAAATCAATACAGGTGGAACTGGGTAATTTTGAATCCCTATTTTAATCCATGACTGAAACAGAGGAGATAACAATGGTATTTGATTACATTATTATCGGAGCTGGTTCAGCAGGTAATGTGCTTGCAACCCGTTTAACGGAAGATCGCGATGTCACTGTCCTGCTGCTCGAAGCTGGCGGGCCTGATTACCGATTCGACTTCCGTACCCAAATGCCAGCTGCGCTGGCATATCCCTTGCAGGGAACCCGTTATAACTGGGCGTATGAAACCGACTCTGAACCCCATATGAACAACCGACGCATGGAATGTGGCCGTGGCAAAGGGCTTGGTGGTTCTTCACTGATCAACGGCATGTGCTATATCCGCGGCAATGCGCTGGATTTTGACAACTGGGCAACGCTATCAGGTCTGGAAGACTGGGCTTATCTCGACTGCCTGCCCTACTTCCGCAAAGCGGAGACACGGGACATGGGGGCAAATGACTATCACGGTGATGATGGGCCAGTCAGCGTCACTACGCCCAAACCGGACAATAATGAACTTTTTCATGTGATGATAGAAGCCGGTACCCAAGCAGGATATCCACGTACTGACGATCTGAATGGCTACCAGCAAGAAGGTTTTGGCCCAATGGATCGTACCGTCACTCCTGAAGGCCGACGTGCCAGCACTGCCCGTGGTTATCTGGATCAAGCACGGGCGCGCTCAAACCTCACTATCATTACTCACGCCTTGACAGATACTCTCGAATTTGAGGGAAAAATGGCCGTCGGCGTTAATTTTTATCAAGGTAATGATTCAACTTTAACGCAGGCAAGAGCACGTAAAGAAGTATTACTTTGTGCTGGCGCGATCGCTTCCCCACAGATTTTGCAACGCTCTGGCATTGGCCCTGAAGAAGTACTAAACGAGTTTGGCATTCCGGCGGTACAGATATTACCGGGAGTTGGGCAAAATCTACAGGATCATCTTGAGATGTATTTGCAGTATGAATGCCTCAAACCTGTTTCTCTCTATCCAGCCCTGAAATGGTACAACCAGCCAAAGATTGGCGCTGAATGGTTATTCAAAGGCACAGGTATTGGAGCGAGCAATCAATTTGAAGCAGGTGGATTTATCCGTACCAGTGAAAAATTTGCATGGCCGAATATTCAGTTTCATTTTTTGCCTGTTGCCATCAATTACAACGGCAGCAATGCAGTCAATGAACATGGCTTTCAAGCTCATGTCGGCTCGATGCGTTCTCCAAGCCGTGGTCGAGTCAAGATCACTTCGCGTGATCCACGCCAACACCCCAGCATTTTGTTCAACTATATGTCAACCGCGCAGGACTGGCAGGAATTCCGTGATGCCATCCGCATTACACGTGAAATAATGACACAGCCTGCACTGGCTCCTTACTGTGGTCGAGAAATCAGCCCTGGTACTGACATCCAGACAGATGAACAATTAAATACCTTTATTCGTGAACGTGCCGAAACCGCCTTTCATCCATCCTGTAGCTGTAAGATGGGTACTGATGAAATGGCCGTTGTGGATGGTCAGGGACGTGTGCATGGTGTTAAAAACTTGCGTGTGATTGATGCTTCGATCATGCCGGAAATTATTACCGGTAATTTGAATGCCACAACGATTATGATCGCAGAAAAAATCGCCGATAAAATTCGGTGTCGTACTCCACTACCACGCAGTCAGGCAAAATATTATGTTGCCAATGGCGCACCAGCTCGCAAATCGGCACAGAATACGCCATCAGTGAATTAATTTTCGCCAATATAAAATCAACGACCAGTACGGGAAAATTGGATATATGCAATACTGTTTGCACAACCATATTTCTCGTATTGGTATTTAAAACAAGCCAGATATTGATGGATACCTATTTTCAATACCAAGACATTTTTCTTAAAAAGGAAGCAACGAAAAAATGATTATGCTAAATCCAATGTCATAAAAATATGTTCTGCACCTTCTTCCAAATAGATTTCCCCACGCGCTTGATAGCCTAAACTTTCATAAAATCGCTGGGCATGGCATTGCGAGGATAAACCGATAGCTACAACGCCATTTTTACGTCCATAATCTTCAATAAACTCCATGACCTTACGACCAATGCCTTTACCTCGATACTCCTTCAATACCGCGACACGCCCGACTTTGAGCATATTATTGTCCATTGGAACTGCGCGTAATACTCCAATGGGTTTTTCACCATCAAATATCAGTACATGCAGAGCAATATCATCATATTCATCGATATCAATTTCTGCGTCAAATCCTTGCTCATCAGTAAATACTTGTTTGCGAATGGCAAAAGCCTGCTGAATTAATTCTGGATTTTCTCTTCCTACGCTGTATTTGATTTCCATTATTATGTCCTGAATGTGATTTGCAGAATGGGTATTAAATTACGGGTGAGCAGATAGCTAAGTCAAGTTGATAACAGAGGAAAAATAAGGGCAACCTTTTTCAGGTCGCCCTTCAGTATTAATTTATTTTTACTGACAGGATATTAAATCGCAGAATTAACTTTCCTCTGTTTTATCGCCGTCATTTTTGAAGCTATTGATAAAATCATCAGCCTGCTTATTGGCATCAGATTTTATTTCTTCCGCCTTTGATTTCACATCATCTTTAAGCTGGTTAGCCTTATCGGTGGCTTGATGCTGTATATCATCCGTTTTGGTTTTCACCTTATCCAGCGTATCATTCACAGACTTCGTGACTTCATTTTGCACATCTGCCGCTTTAGATTTCACCTGATCGGCCAGGTGATTGGCAGAATGACTTATCTGATTTTGTACTTCCTTAGACTTATCTACCAGACTATGACCTTCACGCATGGCACCTTCTTTCACTTCCTGTGATTTTTCCTTAGCACTATCCACTATTCCAGTGGTTTTCTGTTCAGCGTCATTTTTCATCTGGGTAGCACTTTCTTCAGCTTGTTGGGTAGAGTCTTCCACTTTTTGGGAACCATCATCACAACCAGCAAGCAATGCTACGATACCTGCAAAAATCAGAGAACTGAGAATCTTTTTCTTCATTGACTAACCCCTTGTACTTAAGGAAATTGCACTTACAGAAATGACCTCGCCAATGAGTGTTCTGACCGTTTGGTGCCACAACATCCCATAAGCACTTTGATCTCACTGCCAACGCAGTCAGCAATTGAGAAGGCATAACGACACGGATAATCATTTCAATCATCCAGCAGTAAACCCGTAAAAATGTCAGACAACATGATCTATCACAGTGCATTTCATCTCCATAACACTTCTCAAAACATGCTTATAAAAATAATTCTCATTTTTATTTACCCGATTTGATTTCTTAGGTGACTTATAACAATGCAATATTTCATTCAGTTATGTTTCAGGAAATTTATGGCAAATAATAGTCAAAATTTAGGAAAACGCCCAATTATGGCCATCATTCGAAAAATTTTAAGAAGTACATTCTCAGGTACATTAGTGTTGGGTAGTGCATTTTCCAGCCAAGTTTTAGCCGCTGAAAATCCATCTGACCAGAAATCTGAAAAGCAAAATGAGGTGGTTAAATTACCATCGCTTTCAGTTGTAGGTAGTTTACACAACAGCATCAGTGCCGGTAGTTCCGTGCTAAAGAAAACTGATATTGAACGCACTCAGGCAGATAATGTTGCTCAGTTGCTGGATCAACTACCTGGGGTTTCTATGTCTGGTTCTCCACGTCCCGGTGGACAAACTTTGAATATTTGGGGCATGGGTGAGTCAGAAGATATCAAAATCACGCTGGACGACGCCCCAAAAGGATTTGAGAAATATCTCCAGGGTTCCATCTTTATTGAGCCTGAATTAATCAAGCGTATAGATGTTGATAAAGGCCCGCACAATTTGTTGAATGGCAATGGTGGATTTGGTGGCTCCGTTAAGATTGTCACCAAAGATGCCGGCGATTTATTACGTCCCGATGAAAATTTTAGAGGTTTGATCAAACAGAGCTATCACACCAATGATAGACAATGGATTAATAGTGGCACCATATTCGGCAGAGATCCCAATGGTTTTGTCGATGGGCTTTTATATGTCAGTAAACGCGATGGTCACAATATTAAGCGTCCTGATGGAACACATTTTGAATACTCACAAAATAACCAGACCTCCTATTTATGGAAAACGAATGTTTATCCCAATGATACTCATACATTGAGTTTTTCAGCCATGCGTTCTGAGTCAGATGGCTGGCAACCGTGGGCTGCCAAGCGGGATGGCATAAGTGCTCCATCCGCCAGTGATATAGAAAGATATGGTTGGAATGAGGCATGGAAAAGAAAACTAGTTTTTCGTGATCAGATCGACCAGAACTACTCCGCCAAATGGAATATTGCGCCAGAAGATAATCCATGGCTCAATCTGACACTCACGTCTGCCTATTCCATAACCAAGCAAAACGATCGTCGCCTTGATAACAAAGATATAAAACCTACTTCAGCGGGGCTTATGGGACAAAAAAGTTGGGTTAAATATATCGATACGATGGTCGATATCAACAACAAAAGCGTGTTTTCAACAGGCAGTATAGAACACAAATTATTAGTAGGAACTCGCTGGCATAAGAACGATCGTGATGTCTTAATGTTCGATAAAAATACAGTTAATGACCAAGAATTTAATTACGGTTATTACCAACCTAACTATATGCCAGCCGGAGAACAACAAATTTACAGCATATATATGCAGGACTCTTTGAAACTGGGAAGTGTAACCGTAACTCCGGGCGTCCGTTACGATCATATAAAGAATATTGGTGAAGAAAATAAAGCACCCAGGTATAACAACACATCACCTAAAATAAACCATGATTATAGTGGTGTAACTTATGCTGGCTGGTCTCCTCATTTGGGTATTATGTGGCGGACAAACAAAAATCTTTCGCTCTTTGCTGATATCAGCCGTACTTGGCGGGCACCAGTAGTCGATGAGCAATATGAAGTTCAGTCATATAAAACCAGCCTTCCGGGTTCCAGCCGCAATCTTGAAGTAGAAAAAATGACTGGCATACGCCTGGGTGCCATTCTCGATTTCGATAACCTGATGCTTGAGAATGACAGCCTGCAAATTCGCACTACCCTGTTCCGTAACCGTGGCAAAGATGAAATTTTCAAAACTCGTGGTGTTTACTGTAAAGCTCAGGCTGACGGTGCATCACCCACCTCATGTGAAAAACCGATAGCAAATCATCGTAATCTGCCGGGATATACCATTGAGGGACTGGAAATAGAAACGTTCTACGATAGCAATAAGTTATTCGGAAAACTTTCTTTCTCCACCATGCGCGGTCAGCGTGATGCTTCTATGCGTGATCCGTGGATAGGACAAAAAACCTGGATTGCTGAAATCCCACCCACTTCTGCACATGCAATGTTAGGATTTAAGATCCCACAATGGCAGATGTCTATGGGCTGGAAAGGTGATTTTATCCGCAAACAGGATCGTTCCCCTGTAGATGGGGATCCAAAAGCGAGTTATTGGTCTCTGCCAACCAGCAAAGGTTATGCCCTGCACGGGTTGTTTGCCAACTGGCGCCCGCCTTATATGAAAGGCTTTGAAGCTAGAGTCACTGTCGATAACCTATTTAACCGCGATTACTCCCCATATTTAGGGGGAACGATCCCAGGGATTGGCCGTAATTTCAAATTCAGCATTTCACAGCAGTTTTAACTGATATTCAATCAATCAACTACCAATAGATTTCAAGTTGCAGCTTTGTTGGCTGCAACTTGAAAGATGAAGAGTATAACCCTGTTAATTTTTAAGAGGATTATGCCTGCAATACTGCGTTGACTTTCAATCCATAAATGAAAATAATAATCATTATCGTATTTATCCTACCCCTTCAGGCAGTATCATCATGGCGGTACAAAAAAGCACATGCGGGCACAATGACATAGCCCAGAAACTCTATTTCGAATACCACCATTGGTTATGCAGCTGGATCAGGCAGAATAATGTCTGCCCCAACCATGCAGAAGATCTCACCCATGATACCTTCATCAAATTGATGCAGTCGGCAGATCTTGAAAATGTCCGCCACCCCAGAGCTTTTTTAATTACGATAGCCCGTAGAACTATCGCCAATTACTATCGACGGAAAAAGCTCGAAGACAATTATCTGGAATATGCCAGCACGATGGCGAAAACGACAACAAACTCGTCAGAGTATCGGCTTGTACTGCTAGAACAGTTGGAAAAAATAGATAAGACGCTTGATGAGCTGCCAAAAAAAGCCAGACGGGCATTTCTTCTCACGCAACTTCAAGGTATGCGCTATAAAGAAGTCGCAAAGAATTTGGATGTTTCAATGAGCTCCGTGAAAAATTACTTACAGCAGGCTCACAGCAAATGTCACTCTCTCAACATCATCTGAACAGCCAACAAAAACCCGCTGTGTATCTGACAGCGGGTCGCATTTTTTAGCTAAAAATTGTTTGACCGCAAAAACACCCTCAAAAAATTCGGTTTTTTTCCAGCTTCTCATGACGAGCAGCTTCCCTTGCCAGGCGTTTTTTACGAGTATCGCAGGGTTCTGGGCAATCACAAACTTTCTCCACACCAATACTCCCCAAACCACCACAACTTCCCTGAATACTTTTACGCTTAAAAATGTAGCCCAGTGCCATTCCTGCAAAAGCCAACAAGAAAAAGATAAAGGCTGCAATAAAGACTTCCATAACCTTTCCTCCTCATTTCTTCTGTTGTATGTATGGCTTAAAGGCTGAACTATAGCGCTCTTCAAAGCCATCTTGGGTTTTGACAATCATAAAGACGGGAATATTCAGCGTCTCAGCCACTTCCATTCCCTTATCTGGCCCCAATACATCCAACCCCGTAGAAAAGCCATCTGCACTCATGGATGTCGGGGCAATAACGGTAATTGAAACCAGATTATGGGTGATAGGCCTGCTCGTTTTGGGATTAATGGTGTGAGAATAACGCACTCCATTCTGTTCGAAATAATTGCGGTAATCACCCGATGTTGCAATAGACATACTACCCGGTTCAATAATTTCTTGAGCCTTCTGTTCAAGGCCACTATCCGATGGTTTTTCGATGGCAATCCGCCACGGAGCGCCTTTGCCATTATTACCCAGTGTGCGTACTTCTCCGCCAATATCAACCATATAATTTTTGATGTTCTGGGAGGCTAGATATTCAGCCACAACATCAACCCCATAGCCTTTGGCGATGGAGGAAAGATCGACATAAAGTTCAGGGATAGATTTAATCAGGCTATTGCCTTCAACAGACAATTTATCGATACCCGTCCACGCACGACGCATGACCAGTTCTTCATCCGTCGGCGCCTTGGTAATTCGCCCTTCCGGCCCAAACCCCCACAGATTCACCAATGGCCCCACTGTCACATCCAAAGCACCATCCGTCAGTTGATTGATCCGAATGGCTTCCTTGACCACTTTGGCCGTAGCGGCGGATACCAGAAAAGGTGTGTTGACTTCACGGCTTTGATTAAAACGACTTAATTCAGAATTTGGCCGATAAGTGGACATCTGGTCATTTACTTCTTCCAGCAGCCGATCAATCTCTTTTTGCAGGTTTTCAGGGGAAGGTATCGATGAGTCAGCAACATATTTGACGGAGTAATAAGTCCCCATCGTTTGCCCGCTCAGATTTTGCTGTTCGGGGCCACCACAGGCTGACAGCAGCAAAACCGCAAACATCAGCACACCCCAATGGATAATTTTTTTACTCAGCATAACTTACTCTTTCTGAATCGTCAGCGCCCACAAAGTGTGGGCGCTTGTCGTTAAATCAACGTGTTACAACCATCAACCACCGAAATCATCCAGCATGATGTTTTCGTCTTCCACGCCAAGGTCTTTCAACATCTTAATGACCGCAGCGTTCATGACCGGAGGCCCACACATGTAGAACTCACAATCTTCTGGGGCAGGATGATCTTTCAGATAGTTCTCAAACAGGACATTATGAATAAAGCCGGTGTAACCATCCCAGTTATCTTCCGGTAAGGCGTCAGACAGGGCCACATGCCAGTTAAAGTTTTCGTTCTCTGCCGCAAGCTGGTCGAAATCTTCGGTATAGAACATTTCACGTTTGGAACGCGCACCATACCAGAAGCTGATCTTACGTTTGGAATTCAGACGATTGAGCTGATCAAAGATATGAGAACGCATTGGTGCCATACCTGCGCCCCCACCGATGAAGACCATCTCCGCTTCGGTATCTTTTGCAAAGAATTCACCAAATGGACCGGAAATTGTCACTTTATCACCGGCTTTCAATGACCAGATGTAAGAGGACATAATACCCGGTGTCACGTCTGGATTTCTTGGCGGCGGCGTGGCGATACGCACGTTCAGCATGATGATGCCGTGCTCTTCTGGGTAGTTCGCCATTGAATACGCACGGACAGTCGGTTCTTTTACCTCAGAAACATAACGGAACAGATTAAATTTATCCCAATCTTCACGATATTCCTCTGGGACATCATAATCCGCATAGCGGGCTACGTGCGGAGGACATTCAATCTGAATGAAACCACCTGCACGGAATGGCACTACTTCTCCGTCAGGAATTTTCAGCTTCAATTCTTTAATGAATGTTGCCTTGTTATCGTTAGAGATAACTTCACATTCCCATTTTTTGACGCCGAAGATTTCTTCTGGCAATTCAATTTTCAGGTCTTGCTTAACGTTAACCTGACATGCCAGACGACAACCCTCTTTTGCTTCACGTTTATTGATGTGAGAAAGCTCAGTTGGCAGGATGTCACCACCGCCTTCCTTAATTTTCACACGACACTGACCACAGGAGCCACCGCCGCCACAAGCAGAGGAAACGAAAACCCCCTGACTGGAAAGCATGTTCAACAATTTGTCGCCAGCAGGAGCCGTAAAGCTTTTCTCCTCATCGCCATTGACTTCAATTTTAATATCCCCGGTGTTCACCAACTTTGATTTTGCGAACAAAATCATAGCCGTCAGCGCCAACACAATCAGGGTAAACATTACTACGCCTAGAATGATTATATCCATGAATTCTTCTCGCCTTTAGAGCTGCACGCCGGAGAAGGACATAAAGCCCAATGCCATCAATCCGGTGGTGACAAAGGTGATCCCCAATCCTTTCAGACCTGCTGGAACATCCGCATATTTCATCTTTTCACGGATCGCGGCCATCAGAACAATTGCCAGCATCCAGCCCATACCTGAACCGAAACCATATACAACGGATTCGCTGAAGTTATAGTCACGCTGTGCCATGAAAGAAACACCACCGAAAATCGCACAGTTCACGGTAATCAACGGCAGGAAAATCCCCAGCGCGTTATACAGTGCAGGCACATAACGATCGAGGATCATTTCCAGAATCTGTACCAGTGCAGCAATCACCCCGATAAAGGTGATGAAGTTCAGGAAGCTCAGGTCAACCCCATCCATCAAGGCGCCATCGCGGAGTACCAGATTGTAGACAAGGTTGTTGGCAGGAACAGAAATCCCCAACACAACAGTTACAGCAACGCCCAGGCCAAAAGCTGTCTTCACATTTTTTGACACCGCCAGAAACGTACACATACCGAGAAAGAAAGCTAACGCCATATTCTCAATAAAGACGGCGCGGACAAACAAACTAATATAATGTTCCATGTTGTCTGTTACTCCTTCTCAACCTGCGCAGGTTTCAGAGTCCGCAGACCCCAAATCAGCATACCAATGATGAAGAATGCGCTCGGTGCCAGCAGAAACAGACCGTTCGGCTGATACCAGCCATCATTCTTGACAGATTCCAGCACCGTCATGCCGAGCAGTTTTCCTGAACCAAACAGTTCACGTAAAAAACCCACCAACAACAGAATGACACCGTATCCCAAGCCGTTGCCGATACCATCCATAAAACTTTCAACGGGTGGATATTTCATGGCATAGGCTTCAGCGCGTCCCATCACAATACAATTGGTGATGATCAGACCCACAAACACAGATAACTGTTTGGAGATTTCGTAGGCATAGGCCTGCAAAATCTGGTCTACCACGATAACCAGCGATGCAATGATCGCCATCTGTACAATGATTCGCACACTGCCGGGAATGTAATTACGAATCAATGAAATGAAAAAGCTAGAAAATGCTGTCACCAATGTCACAGCAATCGTCATCACCAGCGCAGTTTCCAGCTTGGTGGTGACAGCCAGTGCCGAACACACTCCCAGAACCTGCAATGCAATTGGATTATTATCAAACAGCGGCCCAAGAAGGACGCGTTTTACCTCTTTACTATCAGCCATCTTTCAAGGCTCCCTCACGTACTTTTTTCAGGAATGGGCCAAAACCGTTATCACCCAGCCAGAAATCAAACATATGCTGAACACCGTTGGAGGTCAGAGTCGCTCCAGACAAGCCATCTACACCGTAAGGGTTATCGCCAGCACCACCGCGAACAATTTTAATCGCCGGAACACCTTGCGAGTTGTAGAGTTTTTTACCCACCCATTGCCTGCGCCATTGCGGGTTATCCACTTCGCCACCTAAGCCCGGTGTTTCACCATGAGAGTAGTAAGTAATGCCGCGAGAGGTTACGCCATCCACATCAATAGAAATAAATGCATACATCATTGACCACAGGCCAGAACCATATACTGGCAGCACCAGCTCGGTGGTTTTGCCTTGATCATCTTTCACCAGATAGATTTCTGCCATATCAGCGCGGCGGTGGATTCTCGCCAGATCCTGTTCCGATGACAGAGTCATACTGGTTTCATCACTACGCAGGGCATTTTTCAGGTCAAATTTACCATCGCCTTTTTCAAGCGTTGCCGTCTTCAAATCAAGCAATTCAGGTTGAATGCGGCTGCTATAGGTTTCTTTCATCTCCGCTGTAGTCATATTGGGTTTCAGTAAACCCGCTACATCCAGAATATTGCGCTGCTTATCCAGTAGCTTCTGTTCCTGTTGCTGCGCTTTCAAGCCTACGGCTGACCCTGCAACCACAATCGAACATATAAGGCACAGCACAAAAACAACGAGGAACGTTCTACCAACGCTGTCATTATTTTTTGGTTTCTCATTAGCCACGGGCTTTTCTCCGCTTGATATTGGCCTGCACGACCAGATAATCGAACAGTGGCGCGAACAGGTTAGCGAACAGGATCGCCAACATCATCCCTTCCGGATATGCTGGGTTTACGACTCTGATAAGAATACACATGACACCAATCAGAATGCCGTATGCCCACTTCCCTTTATCCGTGAATGCAGCAGATACAGGATCAGTCGCCATAAAGATCATGCCGAAAGCAAAGCCACCCAGCACCATGTGCCAGTACCACTCCATAGCGAACATTGGGTTAGTGCTGGAACCAATTGCGTTGAACAGGCTAGACATCGCTATCATCCCGACCATCACGCCGGCAACAATGCGCCATGAGGCAATGCGGGCAAACAGAATGATGGCACCACCGATGAAAATCATCAGAGTGGAGACTTCACCAATTGATCCTGGGATGTTACCAATGAAAGCATCCATCCATGTGACCGGCTGGCCGGTAATGGTATTCATTAAGCCGTGGCTACCCTCATTTGCCCACTGGGACAATGGTGTCGCACCGGAAAAGCCATCAGCCGCAGTCCAAACCATATTTCCTGAAATCTGAGCAGGGTAAGCGAAGAACAGGAAGGCACGGCCAGCCAACGCCGGGTTAAGGAAGTTACGACCCGTACCACCAAAGATTTCTTTCGCAATCACTACACCGAAAGTAATCCCCAGAGCAGCCTGCCATAATGGCAATGTCGGAGGAACAATCAGCGCAAACAGAATGGAACTGACAAAGAAACCTTCGTTGATTTCATGCCTGCGGATCATGGCAAACAGAACTTCCCAGAAGCCACCAACCGCGAACACAACGGCATAAATTGGCAGGAAATAGGTTGCACCCAGCAACATTTTACTGCCCCAGCCAGCATCCGGCGTCAGTGATGCACCAAGATACTGAGCAACCACGTAATGCCAGTCAGAAGCCAGAATCTGCTGTAATGCTTCTCCGCTGTATAAATGAGTCAGGGCGGGTATCGCCTGATTACCGACGTTATACATTCCCCAGAACATTGCCGGAAAAACAGATAGCCATACCAAAATCATCATGCGTTTGAGATCGATGGCATCACGGACGTGGGCACGTCCTCGCGTTACTGTTCCCGGAGTATAAAAGACGGTGGAAACTGCCTCATACAGAGGATAATATTTTTCCAGTTTGCCGCCGGCCTCAAAGTGATGCTCTACTTTTTCAAATAAATTTTTCAGGCCCATGAATTACCCTTCCTGCTCAATCTTAGTCAGCACGTCACGCAGTACCGGACCGTACTCATATTTGCCAGGGCAAACATAAGTACACAATGCCAAATCTTCTTCATCCAGTTCCAGGCAACCCAATGCCTGGGCACTGTCGCTATCGCCTGCAAGCAAGTCGCGCAACAAATGCGTTGCCATGATGTCCAGTGGCATCACCCGCTCATAGTTGCCGATTGGCACCATAGAGCGTTCCCCGCCATTCGTGCTGGTTGAGAAGGCAAAACGTTTATTTTTCAGGAAATGACCAATCGTGGTACGGGTAATCGAGAACTTATTAACTCCTGGTGCAATCCAGCCAAACAGTTCTTTCTCACGGCCTTCAGCAAGAACAGAGACCAAGGTATGGAAACGACCAAGATAATGACGAACTTCATCTGATTTTGTACCACACAGTACAGAACCAGAAACAATACGGTTTTCACCTTCTTTCAGCTGATCTTGCGTCAATTCCTGCAAATCAGCCCCCAGACGGCTACGTACTAAGCGTGGTGATTTAACTTGCGGGCCCGCCAGAGATACGACGCGATCAGTATAAAGCTCACCGGTTGTGAATAACTTACCAATGGCAATAACATCCTGATACCCCAAGTGCCACACGCTTTTCTTCACGCTGACCGGTTCAATGAAATGAATGTGAGTTCCAACCAGACCTGCCGGATGTGGGCCCGCAAATTGATTGTAAGTAATTTGAGTGTTGTTTCCTGCATTTGGAATATTTCCAGCGCCATGACAGACGTGGACTTTTCCCTCTGTCAATGTTGACAGAATATTCAGGCCATCAACAAAAGCCTCTTCCTGCGTCGCAATAACGACTAATGGATCGGCAGCCAATGGCTGAGTATCCATTGCAGTAACGAAGATTGCCTTTGGTGTGGAACCGGGAGCAGGAGAATGACTGAAAGGACGTGTACGTAATGCCGTCCACAGCCCAGATATGAGCAGGTTCTTTTCCACCTGTTCACGAGTCAGGCCAGCAAGTTCTGCGCGATCATAGCGATCAAACATGACTTGTTCATCACCACTCACCTCAATCACAACAGATTGAAGTACACGGCGTTCACCACGCCCGATGGTAATAATTTTCCCGCTAGCGGGACTCGTAAAAATAACCCCTGGATTCTTTTTATCTTCAAAAAGAATTTGCCCTTTTTTGACATGCTCACCTTCCTTAACCAGCATAGAAGGACGCATTCCAACATATTCTTCGCCTAATAAAGCAACATGACGAATTGTCGGACCATCTTCTATAACTTGGGCAGGCGCTCCTGCTATTGGGAGGTTGAGTCCTTTTTTAATTTTAATCATAAGATTTGCACAAGTTTATCAGTTAAATCATATGCTACAGATTACCCTGAGGTATTCCTTGGGTAATATAGCGACTTCAGTAATAAAAAACGCCTTGAGCGGCATATGTCTCAAGTTATTCACTCCGATAATCGTTACAATTTTCTCTTAATTTTCGCCGACGGTAATTCTAACATCTCCCCTCACAAGCTGTCTGATTAATCGAGTGATTCAGCTCAAGCAAATAAGAATAATTTCTCTGCTAAATCGTTAATCATTCGATAAAGACGAACTAAAGCCTCATCTTTCCCGATAACAGAGCATTTATTGGTCGCTCCACCATTTCACAGATGCCAAACATCGCTGCTATATTTGTATTCAGCTCATTGTCAATACATGGCAACTTTCAATCCGATATTTCATTAAATTTGTTATCCTTTTATACGGCTCTGTTATGAAAAAAACGGCGTTTTATCTTTCACTATTTCTGTTATTTCATATGCCCTGTTCTGCTCTGGCGCAAAGCACTCCATCGTGGCTCCAGTCACCCAATGAACGACTCCGGCTGAAACAACTTGGTGCCGAGATTTTCATTCAAATATTCAAGGAAGAAAAAGTGCTTGAACTTTATACGAAAGACAACACAGGCCATTACCAATTGGCTCAAAGTTACCCTATCTGTAATTACTCTGGAGGGCTTGGCCCTAAGACACTGACAGGTGATTTCAAAAGTCCCGAAGGTTTTTACCATGTTAGCCTTAAACAGTTAAAGCCCAATAGCCGCTATTATCGAGCGATTAATCTGGGCTTTCCCAATGAATTTGATAAATTCCGAGGCTATTCTGGTAATAACTTAATGATTCATGGAGGGTGTAAATCCATTGGCTGCTATGCCATGACCGATCGCTATATGGATGAAATCTACCGATATGCAGAAAGTGCAATATCTTACGGACAGGATGAAATCAAAATAAATATTTATCCTTTCAGGATGACGCAACAGAATATACAGCGTTATCGTAATAACGATAATTATTCGTTTTGGGCTCAATTACAGCCCGCCTATGAATACTTTGCCAAAAATGGCAAACTTACCACTATCAGCATAATAAACGGGCAATATATTGTTAGCGTGAAACCCGAAAGTTCGTCATTCTTCAGTAAATCAACTCAAACTATGCGTTCACCAAGGTGAAATAACTCATAGCACCCCGGTTCAATACGTTGCCAATCTTCATTACCAGTTAAAGGCTGGGTAGCAATCATTGACACCACATCATCAGGATGAGTATGTTGCTGAAAATCAATTTCAACATCCTGATCAAGCAATTTCGCCATGCCAAAAGGTGCCCTACGGGTGATCCAATGCAATTGGGTCGAGCAATAGGCCATGACAAACTGCCCATCTGACAGCAGCATATTGAAAACCCCTTTTTTCCTCAGCTCACCTGCCAGCGAGGCAATGAAGCGAAATACCGCAGGCCAATTGGAAGGCCGCTTAGGATACTTGATCGATAACTGTTGCAGTATCCAGCAAAATGCCCATTCACTGTCTGTCTCACCGACCGGCCGGTAATTGCCTGTTTTCAGGTTACGGTATCCCTGCAATTGCCCATTGTGAGCATAAGTCCAATATTTTCCCCATAGCTCACGGGTAAACGGATGGGTATTGACCAGAGAGACATTGCCTCGGTTCGCCTGACGGATATGAGAGACAATAACTTCTGACTTAATCGGATAGCTCTGAACAAAGCGAGCAACAGGTGAATGATAACTGGATTGGTGATCCTTGAACGTCCGGTATCCCAACCCTTCATAGAAGGTGATCCCCCAACCATCCTTGTGGGGGCCAGTATACCCTCCACGCTGAATGAGCCCACTCAGACTGAAAACGATATCTGTTGGCACATTGGCACTCATGCCAAGTAATTCGCACATTACCTACCTCTAACACACTACAATCAGGCTGTTACCATTTCTTTCTCAATCAGTTGAATCAAGATATGAATCACTTTGATGTGGATCTCCTGAATGCGATCTGCATAACCGAAATGCGGTACACGAATTTCAACATCCGCCGTTCCTGCCATCTTCCCGCCATCCTTGCCTGTCAGCGTAATGACTTTCATGCCTTTCGCACGGGCTGCTTCAATCACCTTGATAATGTTGCCGGAGTTACCCGAAGTCGAAATACCCAGCAGTACATCGCCTTTCTGCCCTACCGCTTCAAGATAACGAGAAAATACATAGTCGTAACCAAAATCATTGCTCACACAGGATAAATGACTCGGATCGGAAATCGCGATACCCGGATAGCCCGGACGATTTTCGCGGTAACGACCAGTCAGTTCTTCCGCAAAATGCATGGCATCACAATGTGAACCGCCATTCCCACAGGAAAGTACTTTTCCCCCTGCTTTGAATGAATCAGCCAGCAAAACGGCTGCTTGTTGGATAGCGTCAATATTTGCATCATCATTAAGGAATTTAGCCAGCGTATCTGCGGCTTCAGACAACTCACTGCGGATCAGATCTTGATACATGGGACTCATACTCCTGAACGGTCTTAGGAATTAATAAAATCTGCCGATCAGTGTAACGGATTCCCTCTCTCGAAAGAAGATGCCATCACATCTCCGTGAAATTATCACACCGCAAACTGCAATGACTTTGTGAGCTACATTGTAATTAAGATGTAAATATATTGATAAATACGTTTTCCTCATCTAAAAAGAAGAACACCACAACAGGTCAGACCTCTGATGTCTCACCTGAGATTAACAGGAGTTTTTACTATGACCGCTCTCAGCATTATTTTGTTTTTAGTCTTGATTGGCGGGCTTTGTTACCGCAAAGTCAGCCTGGCTGCCAGCAGCCTGCTACTTGTTGCCTATACACTCGTCATGGGCATAACGGGTCTTTGGAGTTACTGGCTACTATTACCACTTGCCATTATTCTGTTCCCCCTTATCTTCACACCAACGCGTATATCTCTATTTTCTGCACCCGGCTTAAAAGCATTCCGTAAAGTCATGCCAAGCATGTCTACAACAGAGAAAGAAGCCATTGATGCAGGAACAACCTGGTGGGAAGGTGAGCTGTTCCGTGGTAATCCTGATTGGAAAAAACTGCATAACTATCCGAAGCCACAGTTAACTGCTGAAGAGCAGGCATTTATTGATGGCCCTGTGGAAGAAGCCTGCCGCATGGCAAATGATTTCCAAATTAGCCATGAATTAGCGGATCTCCCGCCAGAACTCTGGACATACCTGAAAGAAAATCGCTTCTTTGCCATGATCATCAAGAAAGAATATGGTGGCCTGGACTTTTCAGCTTATGCCCAATCACAAGTACTACAAAAACTGTCTGGTGTCTCTGGTATTCTGGCGATTACTGTCGGTGTTCCAAACTCACTGGGGCCGGGTGAATTATTACAGCACTATGGTACAGATGAGCAGAAAAAACATTACCTTCCCGGCCTTGCCCGTGGCGAAGAAATCCCCTGCTTTGCCTTGACTAGCCCAGAAGCAGGCTCAGATGCCGGAGCGATTCCCGATACTGGCGTCGTCTGTATGGGTGAGTGGCAAGGCGAGCAAGTGCTCGGTATGCGTCTGAACTGGAATAAGCGCTATATCACCCTTGCTCCTATCGCGACTGTTTTGGGATTAGCATTCAAATTGTATGATCCTGAACATTTGATCGGGAATACCGAATCACTGGGTATAACCTGTGCCTTAATCCCCACTAGTACCCCGGGGGTTGAAATCGGCAACCGCCATTTCCCACTGAATGTTCCATTCCAGAATGGGCCAACCCGCGGTAAGGATATTTTCGTTCCTATCGATTACATCATTGGTGGACCGAAAATGGCAGGCCAAGGCTGGCGTATGCTGGTTGAATGTCTATCGGTCGGCCGTGGTATTACCCTGCCATCCAACGCAACAGGTGGATTGAAAAGTGCAGCTATGGCAATCGGTGCCTACTCCTATATTCGTCGCCAATTCAAACTCCCGATTGGCAAAATGGAAGGTATCGAAGAGCCACTGGCCCGTATTGCAGGTAATACTTACCTGATGGATGCCGCGGCAACGATGATTACAGGCGGCATTATGCTAGGTGAAAAACCTGCGGTTCTGTCTGCTATTGTGAAATACCACTGTACCCACAGAGGGCAACGCTCGATTATTGATGCAATGGATATCGCTGGCGGTAAAGGCATCTGTCTTGGCCCATCCAACTTCCTTGCCCGTGCCTATCAGGGTGCCCCCATTGCTATTACCGTAGAAGGCGCGAATATCCTGACTCGTAGCATGATCATCTTTGGTCAGGGTGCGATCCGCTGCCATCCTTATGTACTGGCTGAAATAGCCTCTGCAGAAAATAACAATGTCAAAGCCTTTGATAAAGCCCTGTTTGGCCACTTGGGCCATGTTGCCAGCAATACCCTACGCAGCCTGTGGCTTGGCATCACTAATGGCAGAACCAGCCGTACGCCAGTCAGCGATGCAACTCGCCGTTACTACCAGCACATCAACCGTCTAAGTGCTAACCTTGCCCTGCTCTCTGATGTTTCAATGGGCGTATTGGGTGGCAGTCTGAAACGCCGTGAACGCATTTCAGCTCGTCTTGGGGATATTCTGAGTCAAATCTTCTTGGCTACAGCAGCCCTGAAACGCTATGAAGACGAAGGCCGTCAGAAAGAAGATCTGCCATTGTTACAATGGGCGGTAGAAGATAGCCTGTATCAGGCAGAGCAGGCCCTGAACGATTTACTGCGCAATTTCCCTAACCGTTTGGTTGCTGGTTTAATGCGAGTGATGGTGTTCCCATTGGGCCGTTCACATACTGCACCGTCTGATAAATTGGATCATAAACTGGCTCAGATATTACAAACACCTTCCGCAACGCGCAGCCGGATTGGTCGTGGGCAATATCTGACACCAAGCGAGCATAATCCTCACGGGTTATTGGAAGAAGCTCTGCACGATATCATTGCCGCAGAACCCATTCATACACGCTTAAGCCGCGAAGCAGGCAAAAACCTGAGCTTCACACGTCTGGATCAGTTAGCTGAACGTGCATTGGCGGATCACAAGATCACCCAAGAAGAAGCGGATATCCTGAAACGTGCGGAAAATAGCCGGCTGCGTTCAATCAATGTTGATGAGTTTGAGCCGGATGCATTTGCTGTACCTCATTCAGCAAAAAAGCCTGAAAGTCAACATCAGACTAAAGCCGCTTGATGTTGACCGAACAATATAAGTCATCGAGAATACGGGGACAAAAAATGCCCCGTATTTTATTTATACCGCTTCCAATGCCAGCAATTCTTCTATTGTTTGCCCACGTCGAATCAAGCGGGCATCACCATCAATAAATAAGATTTCGGGGATCAAAGGGCGGCTATTGTAGTTTGAAGACATAGATGCACCATAAGCGCCTGTGTCGTGGAAAATCAAATAATCCCCTACACGAACACGAGGCAACAAACGCGGTATAACATCCCCACCTGCTGATTGGGTAAACACATCACCGGATTCACATAACGGCCCTGCAACTAACGTTTCATGTAACTCAGCATCCTGCGAATTAGCCTCATCAATATGTTTGCTATCCACCGACAAAACAGAAATATGATGGTAACTTCCATACATCGTTGGGCGCATCAAATCGCTGAAACCCGCATCCACCAGCACATAATGACGGTTCCCCATTGATTTCACCGCCCTCACTTCAGCCATCAAAATACCTGATTCAGCCACCAGAAAACGGCCGGGTTCAATTTCCAGTTCAACATGATGCCCCAAGTGCTGTTCAATGCGCTGGCGAGCTTCATGCCACAGACTGTAATAGTGTTCAGTATCCACTACTTCGTCACCCATTTTATAAGGAATTGATAATCCGCCTCCTGCTGAAATGGCCTGAATATCCTCACCGCACAATATGACTTGTTCCACCATAGCGTTACATACATTGGCAAGATGCTGATAATCCACTCCAGAACCAATGTGCATATGCAGTCCCACCAATTTCAGCCCATATTGGCGGACTTTCTCAATCGCCAGCGGTAAATCCTGAAACCAGATCCCGTGTTTGCTGTTTTCACCGCCCGTATTGGTTTTCTGACTATGACCATGACCGAATCCCGGATTAATGCGCAGCCAGATAGGATGACCCGACTGACGTGTACCCATCTGCTCCAGCATATCAATGGAACCGACATTGACTGGAATATCCAACTCAATCACTCGATTAAGTGTTGCTTCATCAATCAAATCCGCCGTGAACACAATTTCGGATCGATCACGGCCGGGCTGATATCCAGCGTAAAGAGCCCGTTCAATTTCCCCTAATGACACCGCATCCACTTTTACTCCCTGTGCTCTCATCAAACGCAGGATATGGGTATTGGAACAGGCTTTCTGTGCAAACCGAATGATATCGAATCGTTTTAATTTATTGATTTTTCGAATAATAATGTCACTGTCATAGACCCATAATGGTGTTCCGTAATCAACGGGCAAACGAAGCAGATTCTCTGGAGTAAAGTTTTCTCCTGAAAAACCAGTAAAAGTTGATGTCGTCATTGAAATTTCTCACAAGACCAGCAGATGCTTCATTATTGACAGCAATAAGGCAGGAAGAAAAATATCTATTTAGCTATAGTCTATTTATTTATGATATCGTTTTGATTGTTTTTCAAACTAATCATGTTATGTAGATAGCGCATTAACCATGATGAAATAGCAATCCGTATTAAAGAGATGAAATTATGCACTCTTGTTCATGGCGACACATTGAGATTTTTCATGCAGTAATGACCACCAAAAACCTGACTGACGCCGCGGTATTGTTGAAAACTTCGCAACCCACTGTCAGCCGTGAGCTCGCGCGTTTTGAACAGTTGCTGAAATTCAGGTTATTTGATCGGATCAAAGGGCGTTTATTTCCCACGGCACAGGGATTGCGGTTATTTGAAGAAGTCCAGCGTTCTTATTATGGGCTGGAGAGGATACTCAATGCAGCAGAAAGCATTCGTCAATTTGAACATGCACAGCTTTCCATTGCCTGCCTGCCGGTGTTTTCCCAATCTTTACTGCCAAAAGCCTGCCATAGTTTTATTCAACGCTATCCGGAAGCGAAACTGACCATCGTCCCGCAAGAATCCCCACTGCTGGAGGAATGGCTTTCAGCACAACGCCACGATATCGGTTTAACCGAACATTTGCAGGCTCCCGCAGGTACTGAGCAAGAAACGTTGATTACCTTGAATGAAGTCTGCGTCCTCCCTGCCAGTCATCCACTCAGTCAAAAATCACGACTGATGCCCGAAGATTTTCATGAGCAAAAATTTATCAGCCTGTCGATAACAGATAGTTACAGGCAGCTCATCGATACCATATTTAGCGAACATCATGTCAATCGCAATATGATCATGGAAACTCACAGCGCAGCTTCAATCTGTGCCATGATCAGTGAAGGTATCGGTATGTCTGTCGTGAATCCCCTGACTGCCTTGGATTATCTGGATAAGAATGCGGGGATCTGCGTCCGGCCATTCAGCATAGACATCCCATTCACGGTCAGTTTAATCAAGCCCATACATCGGCCATTCTCGGAACCCGTCGAAATATTCATTACCCATTTAAAACAACAGACCGGCCTGTTTCCGAGAAAATTGGCATTAGCTTTTCAACATTAACTGCTGCCAGTGGGGTGCATTAGCAAACCAGTCCACCAGAAAATCCAACAATGCCCGCAAAGTAACCGGCATATTCTGACGACTGGCATAAATACCATAGATCCCCATTGCCTGAGGTTGATAATCCGGCAATAACTCAACCAACTGCCCAGACATTAAATACGGAGCAGCAGAATAATGAGGCTGCATGGCAATGCCTGCTCCCTGTAATGTCGCTTCCATCAGTACTGTTGATTCGTTGGCACTAAGCGTACCACTGACAGGAACTGAATACTGCTCATGCTGTTTTTCAAACAGCCACAAACTTTTGCCAAAAAAATTATATGTCAGGCAGTTATGTGAGGCTAAATCAGTGGGTTTCTGCGGAATAATTTTTCCATCTAAGTAAGAGGGCGCCGCACAAACAACAGAATGACAAATGGATAATGGACGGGCAATCAGATTCGGTTCCAAATTATTAGTAATGCGAATCGCTAAATCAATACGCTCTTCAATCAAGTTGATGACTTTGTTGTTAATTTGTAAGTTGACGGCAATTTGTGGATACCTGCGCATAAATTCAGGAATAGCAACAGACAACGCGCTAGTACCCAGCGATTGAGAACAACTCACTCTCAGCAGCCCTCTCAGGGTTTGTGATTCCAGTGATTGCTGAACTGGCATTGTCTCCGCTAATTCCAACAACTTTAGACTGCGCTGATAAGCGTTTTCTCCTGCCGAAGTCAGACTGATTTTACGTGTTGTACGATGCAGTAGACGAACACCTGCCCATTTCTCCATTTCAGCCAGATAGCGCGACACCATTGCCCGTGACATATCAAGCCGTTCCGCCGCCGCAACCAAGCTCCCCTGCTCCACAATCGTGACAAAAACCTGTGCTGCCGTGATCCTATCCATTCTGCCTGTTTATCCCCTGCCGTAATTAGATCGATATATGCAACAAATAATTGCAGATTTTGCGGTTTTTAAATCGAAATATGCAACTTATTATACGTGCCATTCAAGCAAATAAACATTTTGATACAGGAATTCAATAATGGCTCGCAAAACAACATTAAATATCGCTCTGGCGGCGACCCTTTCTCTGGGAATGGCATCACTGGCTCAAGCAACCGATCTCAAGTTAGATATCTACAATCCAGGTGAAACCGGCATATTTCCTGTTTCTTCTGAAATCATCAGTGGTGACCATGAAGTTGTTCTGATTGACGCGCAATTTAAAAAGAGTGACGCCCAAGCGCTGGTCAAAATGATCCAGCAAACCGGAAAAAAACTGACAACGATCTATATCAGCCAGTCTGATCCTGATTTTTACTTTGGTCTTGATGTGATCACGACCGCTTTCCCTGAAGCCAAAGTGATCGCTTCACCTGAAACCATCAAAGCCATCAATGAAACCAAAGACGGTAAACTGGCATATTGGGGTGGCATTCTGCAAGATCAGGCCCCGAAAAAGGTTATTGTGCCAGAGCCACTGAAAGGAAATACCTTCACCGTTGACGGTGAAAAGCTGATTGTGGAAGGTTTAGATGGCCCAGCCGCAGATCGTACTTTCGTTTGGGTGCCTAAATTGAAAGCTGTTGTTGGCGGCGTCACCGTTTCTGGCAATATCCATGTATGGATTGCAGATACTCAAACCAAAGTATCACGCCAGCACTGGATGCAGACATTAGATCGCATCAAAAACCTGAAACCTGACACTGTTGTACCTGGCCATTATGTGGGTAGTGCACCGATGACGCTGGAATCAGTCACATTTACGCAAAAGTATCTGACCACACTGGAAAAAGAGTTACCAAAAGCCAAAGATTCAGAGGCGTTGATTGCAGCCATGAAGAAACACTATCCAAACCTTGCTGATGAATCCAGCCTTGAGCTGAGTGCCAAGGTATTGAAAGGTGAAATGAAGTGGCCTCAGTAAGTTGAAAATATAACCATACAGGATTTATTGGCATATTTCCTTTGGGCTCCATGAATAACGTTATTCATGCAACAAACTTTAAAGACGATGCTGTTATTTTAATATAGCAGCATCATTTTTTATCTAAAAATAGAATAACATTAATCAATCTCAATTGACTGCCCAGTAGAAAGACTTTTAGCATTAGGTAACCATAACTTCCCCCACATACCACTACAGTGGCAAGCATAAACATGCTGTATATTTTCTTTTTTGATGTACTTTCTGATAGGCAATAGTTTAAACGGCGAAGCATAACGTAAATGTAGCCCACCAATAACCGCATAAACTTGATCAATGCCCGTTATCTGCTTACAAAATTTGATAATTTCAATAACACCACGATGCCCACATCCAATAAAAATAATTAACCCATGTCTAGATTTATAAATTAAAACACCTTCATCTTTGACAAAATCAGGAGAATATTTTCCTTCATCTTTTTCTCCAACAATAACGCCATAGCGTTTATTCTCTTCTTTTTTTATTTCTCCTGAATAGATAAATTTATCATTAATATAAGTCTCACCCTTTGAAAAAAAAGTATCAAATTTTCCGTAATCAACTTGTTTGGATAATTTTTTGAATGTAAGTGCTTTGTTGTCCGTGATTACCCAACCATAATATCTTTCATTTTTAACCTCAGGATGGCAAATAACTTTAGCATCAGTAGAGAAAAAAGGCAGCCCACCGCAATGGTCAAAATGGCCATGTGATATCACAACCGCTGAAACCTTAGATAAGTCGATATTTAATTTCTTTGCGTTATCAATAAAGCTACCATCTGGCCCAGTGTCAAACAGGATTGTAGTATCTTGATCCTGAATCAGTAAACTCAGCCCGGGTTTACCCGTCAAAACCGTTTTGTAGGGCGCAAAAACCTGATTTTCCAGTAGTGCCGTAATCTTTAATACCATAATAGAAATTCTCTTCTCCAATAAATAAGGTGAGAGAATGAACGTTTTACACCAAACCTGCAAGTTGCTCTCGATTAAATCCCCATGATATGGATACCACTTACTCTAAACCCCATCAACACTATCGCAGACAAACAAATATAAGGCCCAAACGCAATAAAGTCAGGGTATGTTCTTCTTTTAAACCAAACTATCATAAACCCGAACAATCCAGATGTTGAAGACAGTAACATCAATACAGGGATCGTTTCCATACCCAGCCATGCACCAATAGCAGCCGTTAATTTCAGATCGCCATATCCTATTCCCTCTTTCTTTAAGTTATATCGACAGACCCTATTTAATAGCCATAAAAATAAATACCCTGATATAGCGCCATATATCGCACTCTTGATCGATACTAAATTTTCACTGCTATTAAAAACAAGACCAATCCATAATAAAGGCTGAGTGATAATATCTGGCAATTGATAAGTTCTAATATCAATAATTGATAAAAAAATTAATGTACTACAGAAAACCATAATCATGATATTATCCATGTTGGCTAAACAATCCTTTATTATCATCCATGAAAATATTCAACATGGCACTCGTGAGTAACATCCCTGTCATTAAATTCCTTATCTATTTTTCTGACCGCAATCAGAACACGAAGAATATTAATTTATCACTCAGGTGGTTAGCAATAAAAAATCAGTTAAAACAGTCATTATAAAATAAATATGCGAGCCGGCTCGCAAGTGCATACCGTGTTCTCTGTGGTTTAAGAGATAGCTTGATCACGCAATCAGCGCTCATTTATCATGGCGATGAATCAATTTTGTGATATGGCTATTGCGTCATACCGGAAACATCCGGAAAAAAAGAAGGAAAGAAGAAATATGCGAATTCCCCGCATCTATCACCCTGAACAGCTCTCTGTAGAGACTGAAATCTATCTGAGTGATGAGGCTGCCAACCACGTTGGCCGGGTACTTAGAATGAGTAATGGACAACCATTACAGTTGTTTGATGGCAGCAATCAGGTTTTCGATGCAGTACTTATTGAAACCAATAAAAAAACGGTCAAAGTAAGTATTACTGATGGCAAACTATCCGATCATGAATCACCACTAAACCTGCATCTGGGGCAAGTGATGTCCCGTGGGGAAAAGATGGAATTCACAATTCAAAAATCGGTTGAGTTGGGTGTCAATACTATTACGCCATTACTTTCTGAACGCTGTGGTGTAAAGCTGGATGCGGAAAGGCTAGAAAAAAAATTACAGCAATGGAAAAAAATTGTGATCTCGGCCTGTGAACAATGCGGGCGTAACCGTATTCCAGAAATTCGCCCGATCATGTCACTTGAAGCATGGTGCATGGAAAACGATAGCAGCCTAAAATTAAATCTGCATCCCCGTGCCAGCCAAAGTATCAACACACTGCCACTGCCAGTGGAAAAAGTACGCCTGTTAATCGGCCCTGAAGGGGGATTATCCGCTGAAGAGATCGAAATGACGGCAAATCACCAATTTACTGATATCCTGTTAGGCCCTCGCGTCTTGAGGACAGAAACTACGGCACTCACCGCAATTACGGCATTGCAAGTGCGTTTCGGTGATCTGGGTTAAGGAGAAAGAATGATCAAGCTCGGCATAGTGATGGACCCAATTTCATCCATCAAAATCAAGAAAGACACAAGTTTTGCCATGTTGCTGGAAGCGCAGAAACGCGGGTGGGAAATCCATTACATGGAGATGAATGATCTCTATCTATATCAAGGAGAGGCTCGGGCCCGTACCCGCCTGCTCACGATCGAAGAAAACCCGCAGCAATGGTATCAGTTCGGCAGCGAGCAAGAGATTGCTCTCGATACCTTGCAGGTGATTCTGATGCGTAAAGATCCTCCTTTTGATACAGAATACATCTACGCTACTTATATTCTGGAAAGAGCTGAAGCCAAAGGCAGCCTGATCGTTAACAAGCCGCAGAGTCTGCGCGACTGCAACGAAAAACTGTTCACAGCCTGGTTCCCAGAATTGACACCAGATACACTGGTGACTCGCAATGCAAAAACCTTACGTGAGTTCCATCAAAAACATGGCGATGTTATCTTTAAGCCACTGGACGGTATGGGAGGAGCTTCCATCTTCCGTTTAAAACAAGATGACCCGAATACAGGTGTCATTATTGAAACGCTGACCGAACATGGCAGCCGTTATTGTATGGCGCAAAATTTCTTGCCGGCCATTAAGGACGGGGATAAACGTGTTCTGGTTGTTGATGGCGAGTCTGTACCCTATTGCCTTGCACGCATCCCTGCACAAGGGGAGACCCGTGGTAACCTTGCGGCAGGTGGGCGCGGAGAAGCCCGACCTCTGACAGAAAGTGACTGGGCAATTGCCCGTGCTGTTGCGCCAGTCTTGAAAGAAAAAGGGTTAATCTTTGTCGGGCTCGATATCATTGGCGACCGTTTGACTGAAATCAACGTCACCAGCCCGACCTGTGTACGTGAAATAGAAGCTGCGTTCCCAGAAATTTCCATTACTGGTATGCTGATGGATGCCATCGAAAAACGATTGGAAAAACAGCCGGCATAACAGGCTGGACAGCACTTGCCATTTATAATGTTGGCTCACATACTGTGAGCCAAATCACGCTAACATTGCCAAAATAATTATCAGAAAACACATGAACCTACTGCACCATTTTCTTATTGCCATGCCTTCGCTCTCTGATCCTTATTTCAACCGTTCGGTAGTTTATATCTGCGAACACGATCAAAACGGGGCAATGGGGTTAGTTATCAATAAACCTATAACCCAAATTTCTATCCAAAGCATCCTAGAAAAGTTGGATATCACTCCCGAAGATAGAGACGATAGCATCAACTTAGATAAACCCGTGATGGCAGGTGGCCCACTGTCTGAAGAACATGGCTTTATCTTGCACACTCCACAATCCGGGTTCAGTTCAAGTATCCAGATCTCTGATGAAACGATGATAACCACGTCCAAAGACGTGCTGGAAGCATTAGGTACGCCACGCCAGCCCGAAAATGTTTTAATGACCCTGGGGTATTCAAGCTGGGAAAAAGGCCAGTTAGAACAAGAGATCATGGAAAATAGCTGGCTGATCGTCAGTGCAGAATCCTCTATCATTTTCGATACACCCGTTGCCGATCGCTGGCATGAAGCCGCTTCACTGCTCAGGATCAATATTTACAACCTCGCACCACAAGCAGGGCATGCCTGATGAAAAATCGCACAATAATCGCATTCGATTTCGGTACTCACAGCATTGGTACCGCTATCGGACAAGAAATAACCGGTACAGCCAGAGCATTGAGCGCCTTCAAAGCCAAAGAGGGTTCTCCCAGTTGGCAACTCATTGAAAAACTCCTCAAAGAGTGGCAACCCGATCTGGTCATTGTCGGATTACCACTGAATATGGATGGCACAGAACAACTCGTCACCGCTCAGGCGCGTAAATTTGCCAATCGGCTACACGGGCGTTTTGGCGTTCAGGTTGAACTGCACGATGAGCGATTGACCACCATAGAAGCACGCTCTCACCTGTTCGATCACGGTGGTTACAAAGCACTGGATAAAGGCAAAGTTGATTCTGCTTCTGCTGTCGTCATTCTGGAAAGCTGGTTTGAGCAACAATATTCACAATAACAATACTCACAATGAAATATGAGTGTCATTGTGGAACAACAGCCAGCAATACTATTCCGCCAGCAATCCCAACGATTCACGCTGTTGCCGGCTTTGCTCATGAGTTTGCATACCGCAGGCAGCACCTGTCTGCATTAATGTCGCGATTTGATGATTTTTTCCTTCCCTGATCAAATGGCTGGCCGCTTGGTTGACGACCAAAACTTCATAAATGGCTACTCTTCCCCCCTCTCTGGCCGGAAGCAGTTGTTGAGAAATAACTGCTTTTAAACTTCCTGCCAGTTGGCTGCAGATCCAGCCCTTTTCTTCTGCGCTGAAAACATCAACCAAACGGTCTAGTGCCTGAATTGCCCCACGGGTATGTAATGTTGACAGAACCAAATGCCCTGTTTCAGCCGCTGTCAATGCCAAGCGGATCGCCTCTTTGTCACGCAATTCTCCCAGCAAAATCACATCAGGATCTTGCCGTAATGCACCTTTCAAAGCCGTTTGATAATCCGGCACATCCCTGCCGATTTGTCTTTGCTGTATCAGGCAATTTCGGCTTTGATGAACGAATTCTATCGGGTCTTCCAACGTGATAATATGTTTGTTGCCATGATTATTGAACGCATTGATTATCGCCGACAAAGTCGTGGATTTACCGCTTCCCGTTGCGCCTGTCACTAATACCAGCCCACTTTTCTCCTGCAAAATCAGACGTTGGATAATGTCCGGCGCATATAATTGTTCCAGAGTAGGACATTTATCCGCGATTAACCTCAATACCAATGAAACCTGACACTGTTGGTAAAACAGATTCCCTCTGAGCCGCTGTTTATCTGGCATTTCCACCACAAAATCAACATGACCGTATTCCTGTAACTGCTGCTGTTGTTCTTCGGTCAATATTTTTCTGCTCCATGCCATGAGGGTATCATCCTGCATTTCTGCCAGTTGCATCTGTGGGTACAGCACACCATTGATACGCAAAACCGGAACTTTCCCGACACAAAGATGCAGATCAGAAGCATTATGCTTTACACTAAGAGCCACCAATTTTTCCATATTCATTTTTTAATCTCCTGAGTCACTTATGAACAATATCAAACAAAATCTTCACGATGTCAGGAACCGCATAGCCCTTACAGCACAGAATTGCGGACGCTCTCCACAAGAAATTACATTGCTTGCAGTCAGTAAAACCAAACCTGCGGACGCTATCGCAAAAGCCATAGCGACTGGTCAGCGGGAATTTGGTGAAAATTACGTTCAAGAAGGGGTTGAGAAAGTTCAACACTTTGCCAATCATCATGATTTGGTATGGCACTTTATCGGCCCCTTGCAGTCCAATAAAAGCCGCTTGGTAGCAGAACATTTTGACTGGTGCCATACCATAGACAGATTAAAAATCGCCCAGCGCTTAAGTGAGCAACGCCCTGAAAACATGGCGCCACTTAATATCCTGATTCAAATTAATATCAGTGGCGAAGACAGCAAATCGGGCATTATTTTGGAATCACTGCCGGAACTGGCAAAGACCATCAATGCGCTACCCAATCTGGTATTACGTGGGCTGATGGCGATCCCGGCACCAGAAAGCGATTTTGAACGTCAGATGGCGATATTCCACCAAATGGAACAGGCGTTTATTGAATTGAAAACGCAATATCCACGAGTTGATACACTTTCAATGGGTATGACGGATGATATGGAAGCCGCTATCTCCTGCGGCTCTACATTGGTGCGCATTGGAACGGCAATTTTCGGTGCCCGTCAGTACAATACTCAACCCTAAATTAACTGGCCAAAATCAACTGATTAATATGCGAGACTATTTAATGGAAAATCGTAAAATCACCTTTATTGGCGCTGGCAATATGGCTCATGCCATTATCGCCGGACTGGTCAGAACAGGTTATCCTGCTGGACTCATCACTGTCTGCTCCCCAAATACAACCCGTCGTGACGTTCTGGCAAAAGAGTATGGCATCAACAGCGAAAACGATAACATTCGTTATGCCCAAGAAGCCGATGTCATTGTTCTGGCAGTAAAACCTCAAATGATGGAAGAAGTTTGTGATTCACTGCGTTCACAAATAGATTTCAGTCATAAACTAGTACTCTCCATTGCCGCTGGCATTCCTGTTAGCCGTTTTTACACGCTATTACAGGATCAACTCAACATCATCCGCATCATGCCAAATACGCCCGCACTTGTAGGGCAGGGGCTCAGTGGATTATTTGCGCCTGAACACGTCACTCAGCCTGATCGCCAGTTTACCGAATCGCTGATGTGCGGTGTTGGTAAAGTCTGCTGGGTCAATGATGAGAATGGCATCAACAATATTATTGCCGTCGCAGGCAGTGCGCCGGCCTATTTTTTCCTGTTCATGGAATCCATGCAGCAAGAAGCTGAACGTCTGGGATTCGATAGCCAAACTGCCAGGGAACTTGTCCTGCAAGCGGTTACGGGTTCGGCTAAACTTGCTGAGTCACAGGCAGATCTTCCTTTTGCTATTCTGCGCGAGCAGGTAACATCTAAAGGCGGTACAACTGCCGAAGCTCTGCGCATTTTTTATGAAGGCCATCTACCAGAGATCGTATCCCGCGCCATGCAGGCAGCAATCCGCCGAGCGCAGGAAATGGAAAAACTATTTTAATTCAATCAAGTGTCATTTAATCAGGGCTGCTACATGCAATTCTTAAACTTTATCTTTCTTACAATTCTAGATTTATATATTGCGGTTTTACTGCTTCGAGTCTGGATGCAATGGGTACGTTGTGATTTTTATAATCCATTCGCGCAATTTATCGTTAAAATCACCCAACCCGTGGTACGCCCATTACGCAGGGTCATCCCCGCCATTGGTCCTCTCGATACAGCATCCATAGTATTTGCCTATCTGATCGTTCTTCTTAAGATGCTGATACCTGCATGGCTCGCAACGGGACAATTTGTGATACCTCTCGCGATTCTGTTCCCTGTCGGGCTGATTGAACTACTTACCGCAGCCGGAAAACTCATATTCTGGCTCGTCATTGCCCGTGCATTATTAAGTTGGATCAGTCAAGGGCGCAATCCGGTTGACTATGTTTTGATTCAATTGACTGAACCGTTAATGTCACCTATCCGTCGTATCATTCCTGCCATGGGTGGCATTGATTTTTCTGCCATGATTGTCATATTAGTTCTCTACGCGCTGAATGCCCTACGTTACGATGTCATGGCGTGGTTAATTTCAATGATAAGCGGTTGATTAGATAAATAGATTAATTGGATAAAAGCAATGCAAAAAGTTGTTCTCGCCACAGGTAATGCTGGCAAAGTTCGTGAGTTGGCTGATTTACTGACTGACTTTGGCTTAGATATCGTGGCTCAAACCGAGCTGGGTGTTGATTCAGCCGATGAAACAGGCCTGACTTTCATTGAAAATGCCATCATCAAGGCTCGCCATGCAGCGGCAATAACGGGATTACCCGCAATAGCAGATGATTCAGGGCTATCAGTCAACGCCTTAGGTGATGCACCGGGCATCTATTCTGCCCGCTACGCAGGTATTGATGCTTCCGATCGGAATAATCTGGAAAAGCTGCTGGAAGCGATGCGTGATATTCCTGATGAAGAGCGCCAGGCACAATTCAACTGTGTGCTGGTCTATCTACGCCATGCAGAAGATCCGACTCCACTGATTTTCCACGGTCGCTGGTCTGGCATCATTACCCATGAACCCGCTGGCAATGGCGGTTTTGGCTATGACCCGATTTTTTATGTGCCAGAATTTAGCTGTACGGCAGCAGAGCTGAGTCGCGAACAAAAAAGTGCAGTTTCACATCGTGGACAAGCGTTGAAAATGCTGTTGGAAGCCATGCTTAATGCTTAAATTACCGCCACTAAGTCTTTATATCCATATTCCCTGGTGTGTACAAAAGTGCCCTTACTGTGATTTCAATTCACATGCGTTAAAGGGAGATGTACCATATCAGGAGTATGTTGATCACCTGCTGGCAGACTTACGTGCTGACTTGCCGATGATTGAAAATCGTGAAGTATCGACAATTTTTATCGGCGGCGGAACCCCCAGCCTGCTCAGCTCTGAGGGTATGCAACGCCTACTTGACGGAGTACGGGCGTCACTGCCACTCTCTTCGCAGGCAGAAATTACGATGGAAGCCAATCCGGGAACCGTTGAAGCTGGCCGTTTCAGCGCTTACCAGAAAGCAGGCATCAATCGAATTTCCATCGGCGTACAGAGCTTTGGTTCAGATAAGTTGATTCGCCTAGGGCGCATCCATGGCCCAGACGAAGCAAAACGGGCTGCACATTTGGCTGCCGACCTTGGTTTACGCAGTTTCAATCTGGACTTGATGCACGGGTTGCCCAACCAAACACTGAATGAAGCATTGGATGATTTACGTCAGGCGATTGAACTTTCCCCGCCGCATCTGTCTTGGTATCAATTGACGATTGAACCCAATACCAGTTTTGCTTCCCGCCCGCCTGTCCTGCCGGACGATGATGCGCTATGGGATATCTTCTCCCAAGGGCATCAATTATTGACAGCTGCGGGCTACCAGCAATATGAAACTTCGGCCTATGCCAAAGCGGGTTATCAATGTCAGCATAATCTCAATTACTGGCGTTTTGGTGATTACTTGGGTATTGGCTGTGGCGCCCATGGAAAAATCTCGTTTGAAGATGGCCGTATTCTCCGTACAGTCAAAACCAAGCACCCGCGCGGCTATATGCAGGGACGTTATCTGGATCAGCAAACTCAAGTGGATAATGACGAGCGGCCATTTGAATTTTTCATGAACCGTTTTCGTTTGCTGGAAGCCATGCCACGACACGATTTCAGGGATTTTACCGGATTACCGGAAAGTGCCATTCGTCCACAACTTGATGAAGCACTGGCTAGAGGTTATATCACTGAAAACGCAACGCACTGGCAGATCACCAAACACGGCAAGTTATTCCTGAATTCGCTGTTAGAACTGTTTCTTTAAAAATATAATCTGCACCTGCAAATATCAGGTGCAGTTTTTATTGACGGATACCCTGCAAAAATTGTTTTAAATCTCGCCTGTTTTTGATGGTAATGATATCAATATTAATACCAATCAACTCATTAGAATTTAGTATTCATTTCTCGGGCTAATTGAATAAAGAATCATTGATTTATGGAATTACAATACATCAGCAACCGCATTAACTTGCCGCGCCAAACTATCCAGCCCGCCGCCAGACAAATACCATAGATCAGATTGTAGATAAACGATCTTGCTATTTTTATAGGCATTGGTTGATTTCACCTGATCATTTTCAAACTGATCTTTTGTCAATTCGCCTGCACCAATCGCTTTGCTGCGGTCGATGATAAAAATAGCATCAGGGTTTGCCTGAGCAATCACTTCTGCCGTTACAACACGGGACTTTTCTTTATCTGTAGGAAGTGGTAATTCCGCACGCTGTGCTTTAACCACGTCATAAACAATTGCTTGGTTGTTCGGATATAAGTTGCCGGCGTTATGTAAAAGAACTAATACCTTACTATCTGAAGATTTGGCTTTTTCCTGCGCTGTGGCAATCGTTTTTTCCAGATCTACAATCTGGGCCTTAACCGCATCCTGCTTGTTAAATAGTTCACCTAATAACTTTAAATTGCTTTCAACAGACGACAAATAATTTTTACTGTCAGTATCTAAATTCACTGTTGGGGCAATTTTTGACAGAGATGGATAGAAATTCCCCTGACGCCCGGTAATCACAATCAGATCCGGTTTCATGCCAGCCAATTTTTCTAAATCCGGTTCTTTCATTCCCCCTGCATTCTGCATATTTGCTGACATATTGCCACGCACATATTCAGGGGCATTGCCGACAGGTAATGCGATAACGCGATCGGATAAACCCAGTTTTACCAGTGAATCATAAATCCCAAAATCAAACAGGACGATCCGCTCAGGGTTCTTTTTAACCTGTGTTTCACCAGAAAGATGTTTTACTGTGACGAAATCACCAGATTGTACTATCACGGAATTAGGGGTGAATAACACTGATGGCTGACTGAATGCAGAATAACTAGTGACAGAAAGTAGTGACGCTAAAACAACTGGCAGGATTTTTTTCATTGTTACACCTGAATTACGCATGTTAGTAATAAGTGACTCGCATTCTAGGTGGCAACACTACGATGTCAATCAAATAAGAATCAATTTCATATTGATTCTTATTTTTAGTGATGTGCAGTGATTTACTTAATAGAATTCATGAGATTGATGCGTAGTTGTTCCAATTGGTTAGCTTTACTGCAAACTTCGCCTTTAAAGCGGTTCAGCTCTTGTTCCTGCTTTTTCCATTCTGCATCAAAACCATTTTGCATCCCGCCCAATCCACCGAGAAGAGACATCAACATCTGTTTGCCATCACCATTCTGCTCACTCTTCTTACGGCTCATTTCGTTAATGCTATCCTGCAAAATACCGCCAAGGCTCTGCTGAATAAGATTCTGCCCTTCGGACTCCACCTTCTTAATGGCCTGAGAGTTGAATGCAACGCCATCAGAACGAGTTTCAAGTACTTTATCAATTTGCTTATTGAGGCCAGATTCCAATTGGGATAAACGGTTACGGATATTACTCTCCTTCCCCATTGTATTGACGACAACTTTATCCAGCGCTTGACGGGCACTTGTCAGATGGCTCAGTGCTTCTGTCTTAACCCACGGTAGATCCTGCCGAATAGCCTGCTGATATTGCTGAGCCTTACCACGCTGTTCTGAATTCAATGACAGTGCTTTACCGTTACGGAGCATAGAACCATCTGGCAAAATTCTCAGGTTTCCACTGGCTCCAACAATCTGAACCGACTTTGACGTGACAATAATGTCATCCTGAATTGTCGTCTGACAGTCAGAACCTGCCTGTACCTGAGCGACAAATAATAACGATGCAGCAATCGCGATTCTGCGTAACATACGTTCTCCTGATTTGCTTTGCCTGACGACACCCGGCCTACAGAGACAAGGGTTTCGGCTGTTATTTACTAAGGTTTGAACTAAAAAATAGAACGCCCGATACGCTCAGCCAATTTTTCCAATGCCGCACAACCCGCCAGTGAGTTACCGGAGCTATTCAGTTCAGGAGACCATACAGCAACCGTGAACTCCCCTGGCACAACACAGACTATTCCTCCGCCAACACCGGATTTCCCGGGCATTCCGATCCTGAAAGCAAACTCTCCAGAACCATCATACATACCACACGTCAGCATCAGCGCATTAATCTGTCTGGTTTGCCGAAGACTTAAAATTTGTTGTCCAGAACCGATCATACGGCCTTGATTCGCTAAGTAGATAAAACATTGGGCCAGTTCAACACAATTCATTTTCAAGGCACAATAGTGGAAATAAGTTTGGAGAACCGTGAGCACATCATTCTCAAAATTACCGAACGATTTCATCAAATAAGCAATTGCAGCATTACGACTGGAATGCTCCATTTCTGAACGGGCAACGATATCATCATAGCAAATGTGCTTTTGCCCAGTGAGGCTACGAACGAACTCCAGCATTCTATGCTTAGGCGCACTTAACCGTGATTGCAACATGTCACAGATAACCAAGGCACCTGCATTAATGAAGGGATTACGGGGAATGCCCTTTTCCAATTCCAACTGTACTAATGAATTAAACGGCTGTCCCGAAGGTTCCGTCCCCACTCGCTGCCAGATATCCTGCTCTTGATAGCGCGTCATCGCCAGTGTCAGGCTCAATACCTTGGAAATAGATTGTATGGAAAAGCGCTTTTCCGCATCTCCCGCTTTAAAAACCTGCCCATCAACCGTACAGATGGCCATCGCCAGATTATTTACCGCAACTTCTGCCAAAGCAGGTATGTAACCTGCCACTTTTCCTTGGCCAATCAAAGGGCGTACTTCATCTAAGATATCTGCCAATAACGAATTAGAGAACCTTACCTTCACCACTTTTTCTCCAGACAAACAAGGGCCCCAAAGGAGCCCCTGTATACAGCGTTATTTCTGTATAAAACACTATTTTTATGCAATAGCGAATCAATCCCACCACACATCAAACAATTCTGATAGGGCAACGTCTTCCATACCGCGATCTTTCAGCCATTTCTCCACCAACTGGCGATGTTCTTCGGTACATTTGCCGATTTTTTGTAGGCAGATCAAACCTTCCCACTGTAAATAGCCGCTGGCATCCAGCGCCAGACCGTTTGGTTCAACCAGCTCTTCAATAAAGGCATCAACTGTGCTGTCAACGATATCAACTGGTGTATTGGCCGGGAAATTCCACTTTACGGAAAAACCAAGTTCCTGAAATTCATCAATATGCAATTTTTTACGCAGACGACGACTACGGTTTTTAGCCATTATTTTACCCTCTTAAACATTAGATCCCATACGCCATGCCCCAAACGCTGACCGCGCATCTCAAATTTCGTGACCGGACGTGAATCAGGACGTGGTACATAATCACTATTTTCCGACACGTTGCAATACCCTTCAGCCTCGCTCATCACTTTCAGCATATGTTCAGCATACGGCTGCCAGTCGGTTGCCATATGGAAGATACCACCGATTTTCAGCTTACTTCTGATAAGTTGGGCAAACTCAGGCTGTACAATCCGACGTTTGTTATGACGGGCTTTATGCCACGGATCAGGGAAGAAAAGCTGCACCATTTCCAGACTCTGTTCCGGCAGCATATTTTCCAAAACTTCAATGGCATCATGACACATTACACGCAGATTACTGAGATTTTCATCTTCTGCGGAAGCCAGACATGCACCTACTCCCGGCACATGAACTTCGATCCCAAAAAAATTTTTCTCTGGATTCTGGCTTGCCATCATCACCAGAGATGCTCCCATTCCGAAGCCAATCTCCAGTACGACAGGCGCTTCACGACCAAAGAGTTCGCCCATATCGAACAGTTCCGGCTGATAATCCATGCCCATCTTTGGCCACACATCATCAAGTGCTTGCTGCTGACGACTCGTTAACCGGCCCTGCCGACGCACAAAACTGCGGACACGGCGCAAAGCCCTGCCATTTTCATCATATTCCGGTGAAATTACGTTATTTATCATGGTACTTTTTATCAGTTTTAAAGGCATTTGCTCAGGCGTCTGGGACGTTATGTACCACAGGGTTGCCTAAAGAGAGCGCAATTATGCAAAGGTGGCTGATTTTATCAAGTTCAGTGCCCATAAGCACAACTTTAATGCTGATTTGAGTAGCGCTTCGAAACAAAGTTCGGGTTTACACTGAGGTTACACTATGTTGCAATCCTGTTCACGAAACAATGATCATCTATAAAGACAATTATTCTAATGATGGAAGCCGAGCAATTTTCACAGGCGGTACTTGAATGGTATCACTGCTATGGTCGTAAGACCCTGCCGTGGCAGTTGGAAAAAACGTCCTATCACGTCTGGCTTTCAGAGGTGATGCTGCAACAAACGCAGGTCGCGACTGTCATTCCCTATTTCCAGAATTTTATTTCACGTTTCCCCGATGTTGCCTCACTGGCCGCCGCACCATTGGATGAGGTTCTGCATTTATGGACGGGTCTGGGTTATTACGCACGCGCCCGTAACCTGCACAAAGCGGCTCAGCAGATTGTTGCGATACACAATGGTCAATTCCCGACTACCTTTGATGGTGTTATTGCCCTGCCCGGTGTTGGCCGCTCTACCGCAGGTGCCATTCTTTCACTGTCTCAGGGAAAGCACTTCCCGATTCTCGATGGCAATGTAAAGCGCGTTCTGGCTCGCTGCTACGCCATTGCTGGCTGGCCGGGGAAAAAAGAAGTAGAAAACCAGTTATGGGATATAAGTACCCGTGTTACCCCAGAACAGGGCGTCGAGTATTTTAATCAGGCGATGATGGATTTGGGCGCGATGGTCTGCACCCGCAGCAAACCCAAATGTGAAATCTGCCCACTCAATACAGGCTGCATCGCCTACGCCAATCATAGTTGTGCAAACTATCCAGGGAAAAAGCCGAAACAAACCATCCCTGAGAAAACGGCCTATTTTTTATTGATGCAGCATGGCGACACAGTTTGGTTGGAGCAACGTCCACTTTCAGGCATTTGGGGCGGGTTATTCGCATTTCCACAATTCACAGATCAGGCTTCACTGGAGCAGTGGTTGAAAGACTCCGGTATCTCTCACAGCAAACCTGATCAACTGATTGCATTTCGCCATACATTCAGCCACTTTCATCTCGATATCGTACCGATTAAAATCGATATTTTATCTTTTGATTCCTGCATGGATGAAAGCAAGGGACTTTGGTATAACTTACGCCAGCCAGCAACTATTGGATTGGCAGCTCCCGTTGAATATCTTTTGCAACAGCTGGGATAAACTTTGCCCTATTATTTTGAGGATTTATTATGAGCAGAACCATTTTTTGTACTTTTTTGCAACGAGAAGCCGAAGGCCAAGATTTTCAGCTCTATCCAGGAGAACTGGGCAAGCGCATTTTCAATGAGATTTCTAAAGAGGCGTGGCAGCAATGGATGAGTAAACAAACCATGCTGATCAATGAAAAAAAATTGAACACTATAAACCCAGAACATCGCAAACTACTCGAACAAGAAATGGTGAAGTTCTTGTTTGAAGGGCATGATATTAAAATCGACGGTTATACACCGCCGGAAAAATAATCTTATAACGCCTGTCATTGGGTGACATAACAAATAAAAATCACCCAATTAATGAGGTAGGTTCATAATATTATTATGCATTAACATAAAATAAGAGCCTCTTTATCGGGCTCTAATATTGATGACATCCCAATACCTAACGGCATTGTAAAATGAAAAGACTGCTGGCTCTGATTCTTCTCACTCCACTCCTAATTTCCTGCTCTAGCAAAAAAGATATTGAATACAATGAAGCATACGTAAAAGATACGAATGGTTTTGATATCTTAATGGGGCAATTTGCCCATGACATTGAAAACATTTGGGGCTTACAAGAAGTTTTAATCGCAGGCCCTAAAGATTACGTAAAATACACGGATCAATACCACACTCGCAGCCATATCAATTTTGATGCGGGAACCATCACAATTGAAACTCTATCGCCTATTGAACCCTCTGAACATTTACGCAAGGCGATTATTACCACCTTGCTGATGGGTGACGATCCTGGCTCTGTTGATCTTTATTCTGACATCAATGACATTCAGATCAGCAAAGAGCCATTTCTTTATGGGCAAGTTTTGGATAATGCGGGTGAGACAATTCGTTGGGAGTGGCGTGCACGTCATTTTGCAAATTACCTTCTCCAGAATAAATTACAAAAACGCCAATCAGGGCTACATATGATTTGGACCGTCACCATTCAATTGGTTCCTAATCATTTAGATAAACGGGCACATAAATACCTGCCGATGGTTCGCAAAGCCGCCATCAAATATGGCGTTGATGAATCCCTGATCCTTGCCATTATGCAAAATGAATCCAGCTTTAACCCTTACGCTGTCAGTCGTTCTGATGCACTGGGATTAATGCAGGTCATGCAGCATACCGCTGGGCGAGATGTCTTCAAAATGCAAGGAAAATCCGGCCAGCCTAGTCGCAGTTATCTCTTCGATCCTGAAAATAACATTGATGCAGGTACCGCATATCTATCGATCTTGCAGAATATCTATTTAGGGGAAATCAACAACGCAACCTCACGTCGATATGCCGTTATTACCGCCTACAATGGCGGTGCTGGCAGTGTATTGAGAGTGTTCTCCAGTGATAAGAAAAAAGCGGCACAAATCATCAATACCATGGCACCTGGTGATGTTTATGAAACACTGACCAATAAACATCCAGCTTCTGAATCGCGCCGTTATTTGATGAAAGTGAATAATACCCAGAAAGTCTATCGTCGATAGCTGATCATCGATATCAATGAATGGAGAGGCACTATCCTCTCCATTATTGTTTAAATTTATAACTACTTGAACAAGTTGAAAGCACACAGATAAAATTATGCAGAAAGTCGTTGACGGATTTATCTGAATACGGTTTAATTCGTCCCCGTTAGCCCGGATAGCTCAGTCGGTAGAGCAGGGGATTGAAAATCCCCGTGTCCTTGGTTCGATTCCGAGTCCGGGCACCAAATTTTAAAACTCGCTTGTTGATAAGAAAATTACTTAACAAGCAGTAAGTTGGGGCGAAACCATAAAACTGAAAATGTAAGCAACGGTTTTTTTTAAAAGCTTGCATTATTATGGCGATAAATTGCCAGCAACTCAAGATATCAGGGTACTCGCTTTAGCAGGTACCCTTTTTCTCGATCTAAATAATGATTTCAGTAATTGATTCTGATGTCAAGTAAGGTGAAGACTTACTGGATGCGGGATCAGGTATTCACGCTTTTTTCCATCCCATCAATGTTGATACAGAGCAGTTCACACCGCCTCCTTTCCAAACTGAAATCCGCCCTGATTTTTTTCTATGACTTTTATATCGGCTATACGGAAAGATCCAGATATAAAGCCAGTTCTTGCGCCAATGTTTTGCCGGCTATTTCCATATCGATATCAATATATTCCATCGTTGTCACCACACTGCGATGCCCCAGCAAGTTTTTCACCATCTGTAAATTACGATCCGGTGCTTTCATCAGCTCCGAGGCCAGCGTATGACGGAAACGATGCGGCGAAATCGCGAAACCACATTCCCGGGAAAGGCGGCGGAAAAAAGAGCGTATGTGTTGCTTTTCCCTGTTAATGTCGTATTCGTAGCTGGTCATCAGGCCGTTATAGCGAAAATTCAGTCGCGTTAAGTCAAAAATGGGTTCTGCATTACCGATGCCACAGGCTTTAGCACGTTCTACCAATTGTTTAAGCCTTACCTTTAATTGCGGAATGATGGGAACCCGCCATTCACAATGGTTTTTACTGCCCTGAAGTCGCAATTCAATGGAATTATTTTCCAGATTGATATCCCGCAGCCTCAGGTGCAGCAGCTGGTTCTGGCGCATGCCCGTTAACCGGAATGTATCCAGTACCGTTAACCAGTACCAGGCAGGATACAGCGCACAATGCCTTCCCTGTAGGGTTACCTTGGTTTTCTCCTCTTCTTCATGCTGCCCCATCCGCAGGTAGAGACGGATTATCTGGGATTTACTCAACACTTTTTTCGTTTTCTTGCCTTTCTTGACCGCAGCATCAAGAAAAGGGTTTTTGATCTGAGGTAATAACTTTTGCTCTATTCCAAAATTAAAGATGGCACGCAAATGAGTGACCTTATTATTCCAGGTATGACACGACTGCTTCTTTTCATTCAGCAGGTGGCGCCGCCACCGTAGTATATCCCTGTGGTTCACCTGTGCCGGCAGCACAGTTTCTCCCATAAAGTTGATAAATACCCGCACCACCTTGCGATAACTCCACTCGGTTGCCGGTCGCAACATGTGTGAGAAAAAATACTCGTCCAGCAACTCATCCCAGCCCATTATTCCCTCATTATCCAACATATTATTGTTTCCTTAGTGTGTAATATTGTGTTCCGGTACAGAAACGACCTGTTAATCCGTGTCTAAAGTCATTAATACGTTAAATTATTTTATTTTTCATATCATGACCTTTTGTCCATCAGGGAAACAAGGCATTCCGGCTCTGATATGGTGCGTTTGGATAATTTCAAATCGTTATCGTTATCATTTGCATTATTTTTCAGCAAAGATTTATTCCTGTGTCTGAAACAATGACAATAATGTCTGGGTATCATCGGCTGTGTCGGGAACAGCGGCCGCTTCCGGTGTGGCAAGCGGAAAAACCGGATGGGGGGCGGATGATGACTGAGCGGCAGCAGAAACCGGTTCAGAAGGCTCAACGGATTTCAGCAACGGCAACGGCGACTGCACCTGCCCTGCGGTTTCCTGAAGCAACGTGCCAATCAGCGGTATTGCGAATGAGCAACCACTGAGATGCTGTACCAGACAACGCCATGCTTCCGGCACTGAAACCAGCCATAGGATGGCCGCCTCCGGTAACAAACAGGCGGCCAGCAACGCTTCCTGGGGGACAGACGGCGTGTTTTCAGGGGGGCAAAAGCGGAAACGAAAAGGTTTGTCGGGTACACTGACGCCCGGTTGCCAGTAATGCCCGTCTTCCAGCTCACCTTCCAGTTGCCGCAGCAGGGGCAGGTGGTAAAACAGGGCGGCCCAAAACACCACCGCCTGCCATAAAACATTCTGTGCCGCCTGCGTTTCCGGGGCCGCCCCCGGAGGCAGCATATGACCCTTCGCCAGCCGCACAGCACAGGTGGTAAATTTCAGCGTCAGGTCGGCAAATCCCCCGCGACCTGACCAGTCACCTTCCTGTGCTGCCGGTATCTGCTGAACGCTGCCCAGCAATTGTTTAATCGGCGCGAGGTAAAAACGCTGATACAGTCCTTGCGGTAACGCACTGTTTTCCCATAATTGCTGAAGACACTGGCGGCGCAGGGGGGTTGACAGCAGTTCATCAGCAGATTGTGGCCTGAAATAGCCCCCGGTATCGCGTGAACTGTCCTGTTGTTGCTGTGCCGCGTTTTGTTGGGCTGTTGCCTGGCGGGTAAAACGTGATTTAAAACGGTTAAACATCGCTTTTCTCCTGTTCAGATTGGGCTCAGTGTCTGCCAATCCCAATCGGGTACAAGGAAAAACTCTTTATGCGATAATGAAAATTAATCTGACTCGATTCACCCCTTATTTCGCTTACCAAAAAGACTTAATTTTCATTCTAACATCAATAGATTAACGCCATTTAAACGCAGAAAAGCGCCCCGAAAGGCGCGATAGTGAAAAAGGGATTATGCGGCTTGTTGATGTTGATATTTCCTCAACCGCTGAAACCAGTTTCCCAGATAATGGGCCGGGGTATAGCGTGAACGTTTGTCGTCACTCTCATGCAGGGCATTCCCGATAGTGACCTGGGCCGGTATCCCCGACAGGGAAAGCTGAATGTAGGCCATGACCGCCGCCAGTGGGTCAATATCAATCACCGACACCCACAGGCTGCACAACGGATCATGTCCCTGATCTCTTAACTCTTCCGCTGCGGCCAGCGTCAGACAGCCCGCCCCGCAAGCGGGTTCGTACAGGGTCACAAACGGCTGTTCCTGCAATAGTGCGGAAACATCCTGAAACTGCATCTTCGCCATCGCTCTGGCGACACTCCAGGGGGTAAAAAATTGATTGAGTCCTTTATCGCCCAGCCCCAGCTGCATAAACGTACTGCCCAGAAAATCACGGGGGGTCTGTTCCAGCCCAAGGACAACGTGGGAAAATAACTGCGCGAACCGATAGACATCCGGCCGCTCATATTTTTTGATGGTTTTCAGGTAATACTGTTCAAGCTCGTCGCTGTAACACACCCGATTGTGGATCGCGGCCATCATGCAATAGCAAAAGTCCCGGAAGACCTGATAACGATGATGACAACGGGCTGTCTGGTTAAACAATGAGATAAACGCTTTCTGGTGATCTGTCTGTGATGACATGTTTTCCCTGCATAAAAATAAAGGGAAAACACGTCCCGGGCGGGGAAGGTGTTTCCCCTTTCGGTTGAAATGAAAATAACGGTGTCAATAACGGATTACTGCCCAACGGCAATCGCGGACAATCCGGATTCCGGTTTCTCACCACTGACCAGATAGAGTACCGGACGATTTTCCCGTCCGGACAGACCACTGCCACTGTCCACATGTTCCCCCTGGTCATAGCAATCGTAGCCCCGGAGAGCACTGACCGATTCGCTGTACCAGTGACGGATTTCACAGTCAAACAGAGCAGACAGTTCCCCCATCAGCTCAGCGGAAGGCGGTATCCAGGGTGAGTCAAAACTCACCGTCAGGCTGCTGACATTCCGGCGCGCCCAGCGGACATGATGACCAAAAGGCCATTCAATCCCATAATGCTGATTGTAGAACTGCGCGGTGGTTGTCACACCTTTTAGAAATCCACTGTTACCGTTGATTTCTGCAGCAAGACAAGTCGGCCTAATCATCAGCATATCGCAGGGCTGGGTTGATTCAGGATACTCACTCAGCTTATCCCAGCACTCCCCGGTATTGATGTGCTCAGTCCAGCCCGCCACACCAAACCAGTCGGCATACTGGTTCGTCAGAACAGAGGCAATGACAGACCGGGCCTCTGCCGGTACACGCTCCCAGCGCATCAGGCTGAGGGCGGACTGGCGGTACAGATTGTCAATCAGTTTGATGTTCTCACTGCTGAGCGGCACATTGTCCTGCAATAACTTCAGCCACTGTTCAAAGCCCAGATTATGGGCCGTCGGTGTACTGGTTCCCCGCACTAACTCCGGGTAAGGCGTATAGGTCTGCGGTTTTGTCGGCTTCAATATCCCCGCACAACCGGCCAGAAACAGCCGCAGGCTTTGTAACACCGCCTGACGGTAACGGGGCATTTCCTCACCGCACACCCACTGCTGCATCACATCCAGGCACACGGATTTCCCGGTGATTTCCAGTTGGTTTGAGCACCATTCTGACATGTTTATTCTCCTCATTTTTAAGGTAAAAAAGAGGAACCGCTCCATCAGGGAGTCCGGTTCCCCCGATGGGTAAAAATTAAGGGTTAAGCGCTAACGAACGCACTGTGCAGTAAGATGTCATTGACTTCGCGGCATTGCTGATACCGCGAGGCAACCACATGCAGTGACAATAAATGCGCCTTTTGCCATAACAAGCGGGCAGCACGGTAATTCTCCCAGCCGTGCTCAAAAACCGCTTCACGGCACAGCCGTTGCCGCTGTTTTTCCAGTGACATACGTTCCGACGCCAGTGTGACAGGCTGTGCCCAGATAATGTCGGTATCGAACCGGCCGCCGAGCACCTTCCGCCCCTGACGGTCATACATCATGACCGTTTGCGGAATAAAATTCAGTGTCCGCTTAGGTTGTCCGGTTTCAGTCGCCCCCTCCCGCACAGGCCAGTCACCTGCCAGATGGATGGCGTTCAGTTTCTGCACGGCTTCCGTGATAGTGGATGCCTTACAGACCGTCAGTGTGCTTTCCTGCTGAGGCGTGTCATCAATCAGGCCGGTGACCTGAGCGGTAAAAACGTCTTCACGTAATGCAACAACAGCTTCATCCGGTATCGGTAAAAAAATCGGGTTCATGGTATGTTTTCCTTGAGTTAATATCAGATAAAGAAAACACCCGCCCGATATCGGGAAGGTGTTTTCAGCTCCCCGGTCAGGCGCTTAAGAAAGTAGAAGAATCAACGGCAGCATGAGTAGGCTGAATCATCAGTCATTGTTATTATTGGCGCTGCCGATCAATGATGGACTGAGCACATCACCAGACGTCCTCAAATCCAGAACATTCCGTATCAATGCCGATTCCGGGTGTTGCAGCGCGTATTCCCGCAGTTCACAGAACCGGTACGCATCATCATCCGGTTCATCAAGCGCGGCAATACGGGCAAACACCACCATCGTCACGGCCAGCCCGAACGCATCCGCAGAGAGCGTCACTTTCAACGAATAATTCGGTAACCACACAGAATAAGTTTCCGCTGACATGGGCACCATATAAGTGAGATTGTCAGGCACGTTGCGGCTTTCCCATTGTTCATGCCGGTAAACGCCACATAACTGCATGGCCGTATTAGCAACCAGAAAACCCAGAAATATCCGCTCCAGCGGCTTTTTACCGGGAAACGTGGCAGACAGCGAGGGGCTGTCAAGCATGATAAGTTCACCTTGTTGCATGGTATTCTCCTGTAAAAAAGACGGGGAATACCTTGCCCGACGGGAAAATATTCCCCGTCCGGGTGATTGGCCTGTTGGCCATCATGGATTAAGTAACCTTCATCGCCAAATGACTGGCGATATCTGCTTCCAAAGGTGTGCAGATGTACCACACGGGCGTGTACTCCCTTTCAGGCTACAGGAGTGTTGTTGTCGCGACCCGAAGGCGATCCTCACAAGCGACCGGATCATTCATCAACGTGATGACGCTAATTGACAGCAATGACGTAGTCAAGGGGGGAATTCTTTTTCCGGCAGGGAAAAATAACGTTATTCTGTCTCAACATTCTGATAATACACCTGACGGATATAGCGTCCCCGCCCATCCTATAATTGATTTAATGTTGCAGAGAACGATATCAGGGAATGGCGAGGAGTGGCTTGATTAAAACGCCCTCGTAGAGGATAAATACGGATACGCTTTTTATAACGAAACACGTTCCAGGTAGCGCTCCGGATAGCCCCCTTTACTTGGGGGCTGGGATATTTAAAATCGTTTACACAAGAAAAGAGGCCCCAAAAGCCCGTTGAAAATGTAAAGATCTTTATCAACCGACGTAATATTTAGGTAAGAGGATGACGGTACTCTTCCCAATATGGGGAATATCGTATCAACTGTGGGTGGGGTATTGTCATTACCCCTCAATTTTACATTTATCATTTTGAATTTGTATATCTGATCATTATCAAAATCAGTGTAATCAATCTTTACTTCACGATCGATGATGTAATTTTTATTATCTATTGACAGTACACCTTTTTGTATCAAAAAACCGGTCCCATTACCATATAAAAATAAAAAAATTTTTCCATTTAAATTGGCTAGATCAGTGTTATTAACTTTTCTACGTGAAGTTAACTCACCCGCACATCGGATCTCGATGTTCTTTTTTTTATTGCTCACATTAATAATTTTAAATAATACTATTGACAAAATAATGAAAAGTAATGAAAGCGCAATATATAACCAATAATTTTTTTTCATCGAGTTACACCAATGTTGTTTAATATGCTTCTGCAGTCTTTAGGTTTGTTATTTTTGTCTAAGCCACATATGCCTATAAAACTCATTTGTGTGTCCTGACTGCCACTACGTGTTTTTTTGTAGTAAATATTCCCCTTCGCGAGGTCGCAATTAATGACTTCTTTGTTGATATCTTGTTTGGCTATATCAATATAATTCTCACCTACATCTATTGGGAGATCTCCCAATGCATAAACGTCACATTTTCCAACGCTATAAAGAAATGTTGTTTTTTCATACTGTACGTTTAGGTGTTTGAATGTAATAAAAGCTTTATAAGAAGCGTAGCTACAGAGGAAAACGAAGGCCATGCATATAACGAATTTTTTTATTTGTTGTTTTTTTGGCCTTATGACAATAGTTGTATCCGCGGGGTGCTTTAATGGTGCCTCACTTTCATTAATAGGAAAAACATTATCTTCACCCTGTTTAATAACTGGCTCTACAGCACCCTCAAAACGAAAACCTACTTTAGGAATGGTGATGATAAGCTTTGGATCCCTTCCCAAGGATTCAAATGATTTTCGGATCTCGCTTACAGCGACATTGAGGCTATTGTTTGAACGTATAAAACCATAATCCTCCCATACCCTTTTCAATAAATCTTCCCGATGAAGAGTTTTATTGCTGTTAGTGAGCATTTCAAGCAGCAGTCGCGCCGCTTGGTTTGATAGGGTGATGTCATGATTGCTATCGTTGAGTAATGACAGTTGCCTGTCTGCAGGTGAGTATATGATGGTAAAGTTTATGGCGTATTTCAATGACGTAATCCCAATCAGATTAAGAACTTTCTTAAAAAAATAACAGACAACAGATCTATAGATTTTCCATTTTACCGTCAATGGTTTTATTTAAAAGGCGTGCAAGTTGATCTACCCCTGTTTTTAAAGGGGTATTAACTGCTGCTGCGTGTGTTTTTTTTTATTATTATTGGAAGCTAATTATTATAATATGCATTAAATCGGAATAAAAACATTTTTAATGAAATAAATGAGTATAATGTTTTGTTTGTTTTTTTTATTCTTTATCATTGTCGCCGTTGTCACAGAGGTTCTCTGCTTGACTGGATGCCCAGTGTGACACGGGAAAACGGCGCTCAGGTTACAAGAGGTAAGTGTTGAGTTTTTCATTCATCGTAGGATGTGCTTATGGAGTGACTTATGCACTTGATGCACCTGCTTGTGGGCGCGGTTCCATTTCTTATGTTATTGCCTTTTGCTGTAAGTGCTTTTATAAGGATTGCACTGTTAAGGATGGAATGAGCCGAGAGTATCTTGGTTGGAAGACGCTAAATGATGGTGCGTCTGTTCATGCTGAGGGCAGCTTAAAATAGATTAAACCGCAAGCAATGGATTAAAAAATGGCCACTAACTATCGGGTTTTATTCTTAGCAGTCATATTATTTTTATTTGGATGTAGTAGTAACAAAGAACATGCATCAACTAAAACCTATGACAGAGTTAAATACACTGTTGTTAATAACACTCAATATAGCCTCTCTGTAATTCGAAAAAATGTGGCGTGGGGTAGCTGGGTTTCCATACCGCTATCAACTATTCAGCCTTATGGAAGGGATTCATTTTCTACCAAAGGAACCTTAATTGCAGGGACTGAGGGTAATGTAGAATATTCAATTTATGGAGGAAGCTTTGACGTTTATTGGAGTTTGTCGCATTAGGGTTCTGTTAAAAATCTTTTGCCGGTAAATAATCAAAACAAATTGTACGATATATATTGTGTAAATGATGCGAGAAACACATAACACACCCGAGAGCGAGTTATTGGAACGGATCTATTTTTATATAAATTAATTAATATTGCCTTTATGCAATTAAAGCTATTCACTATTATTCTTACTGTGATATGCCATATCAAACTGCAAAGTAACAATTAAACATATCATTTTAATAGACTAAATTCGTTATCACTCTTTGATAAATTATCGAGGTTTATCATGCCAGATCAGACTTCTGACAAAAAACAAAAAAAATTCACGGAACTAACCACCTCACACGACATTCTTGAACGACTTAATTCCCTGTCGCGAACATCAAATATTTCGCCAACCCGACTTAATCTAGACACATTAAGAGAATTTGAAAAATATACTTCAGAAGCTGAACTCAAAGAATTTCTTGCTAAATGGGAAACGGCTTTAGCCGTGGCGGCAACACGTAGCCGTGAAGATCGCCAGAAAACATCCCGGCAGCAAATATCTTCTCAAAAAACCGGAGTTCGTAGCCTGGTATCTGGACCCAGTTACAGCGATCAATTTTTGCCCGATGTGATAAACAGTAGCCAGCCGGGTTCAATTGAAGATCCAACCTCAGGGGTAGGATTTTTATATGAACAATACCAAATTACCAGAAAGCTGGAGGCACAAGCAAAAGATGCACCAGTCAATATTCCCTTAGCTAGCCGCCGCTCAGATATTTCTGAAACTATTATCGATAATGATGCCTACTCCAAAGAAGTGCCCGTTCTTAAATTGAACAACCAAGTACTTAAGGCCACTATCCAGAAATATATCAATGAAACTAAACCTGTTGGCACTACTGTTGATGATGTATTGGCTGAAACCTATTATCCGTTCGGTTTACCTTATGAGCGTTACCAGCATCAAATTAATTATGTTTTGGATAAGAAACGTGAAACACATACGGATAAATCATTAACTGAAAAAAATGGGTCACTGGGCGATATGATTCGCACTTGTGATATTGCTTATCCTTGGTTTAAGCAACCGGGTTTACATTCCGATCAAACCAATGATGCTCAGATGCTGGATACCTTTATGGGGCCGGCACAAGCAGAATTGTTGCTGGAAAAACCGTTCTTTCCTGCTTCACAGAAAGCCGTTCTTAATGCATATATCGCCAGTCCTCGTACCGCTCTTATCAGCAAAATCAGCGATCGGCAGAAAGATTTTTATAAAAAATGCTATGGAGTAGAGACCTCGGCAGATTTAGTGAACACAAAAGATTTTTGCATTAAGGTGGGAATTAGCCACGCAGAACTTGAATCGCTATTATCAATTGAAAAGTTCATGCCGGTACGTTCCGATTATGTAAGTAATAATGTTGCTGTACCTGCCTCACCCACGGTTTTTGGTTCCGTATTTATCAATGCCGGTAAAAGTGACTTTATTACTATTGAAACCATCAGCAGTGGTACGGGTGATGACAAGAGTACCCATCACATTTTAACCCATGTGACTGATGACAGTTTTGACAGAATGCAGCGTATTCTTCGTCTCAGTCGTTGGTTAAATCTCAGTTTTGAGGAAGTTGATCAATTGCTGATGGCGTTACTACGTGCGGAAAACCCCACGGAACAAAATATTGCTTCACTATGGCCGACACAAAATACCTTGCGAGGGCTGGGTTTGTTCCAGCGTTTCAGGAAAAAATACGATTTATCCGCAGCGAAATTTGCCGCCATCATTGATACTGTTTCCGTCTATGCCCGTGGTGACAGTACTTCTCAATTGGACACATTATTTCGTCTTAAAAATCAATTTGATAAGCAGTACATTATTGATAATAGTGAATTCTATATCGTTGGCCGTTCAGAGAGTGAACAAAAGAAAATTGCATTGCTGTGCGCTGCTCTGGGCATTGATAACGATACCTTTATTTTTATCGGCAGGTTGATTGCTAAAACGTTAAATTCATCAAATGCTCAGGCAGATGACTTCATTCCAGAAAAACTAACCTGGTCTATTGCGGTAATTTCAGCCTTTTATCGCGTTGTTACGTTTTCACGCGGTGTTAGCGTGGAGCCGGTAACTGCTCTGGCTCTGCTGAGTATTATTAATGATGGTGGGCAGCAATTCCTGACCAAACTCTGTCGGGTAGAGGTGAGTGGTAATCAATATAGCTCTGTGACTGACACATTCAATATTATGGACAATTTAGCCGATGCCATTGAATGGTGTCAGTCCAATCAAATAGATATTCCTTGGCTTTATCATGTCTTGTTGCCTGTCAGTAAAATGCCGGTGGCGACCGATCAGGAGCTTAACTTAGTTAAGGAAATGAATGCCAAAGTCAACCCGACGCTGATCACGGAGAAATCTTTCTCTGATGGCGGCGTTTTACCCCCTGAAAGTCGCAATGGCGCTACTAAAACCTGGATGCAAACTCTGTCTGCTTTTATTGATGATGGGAGTAGTGAAGAGAATATTCCGGGAATGTCAGGGCTGGTGAAAGATTTGGGCTACATGGATCCCCTCTCTTATCAAAGTATGTTGGCAACAGAACTGGCTAAAAAAGTCAGTGAAGAAGATAAAACACGTGATCCGGATATTATCTATAAACTCTCAACCATCATCATGTCGGCGAAAGCGAATCAGGAAGCGTTGGTTTGGGAAACGTTCTCTAACACTTTCAGCCTAGACGCGGATCAGGCCAGAGAGGTTTTGTTCTGGTCCGGTGGTAATTTCTATCAGGTACTGAAACATGTGATCCGTATTGCCTCTTCATCGGAAGCCCGTATCAGTATCGTGGAAGGCGATGCATTCTTAAGTCTGGTAAACAGAATCAGTAAACGGGCTGAAATTTGTCAGGCCTTTAACTTAAGCGCGGGTTTCCTACAAAGTTTCCGCAGTTATCCGCGGCGTTACCTGTTTAAGCAGTATGAATTAAGCAATCCTAATACGTCCAGTGCCCAAGACGATGGGGTCAAAGAACTGGATTTTATTACCCTCTATTCACTGGCCTGCTATGCAACCACATTGAAAGCCCTGGGGCGTGAGGAAACGTTAATCCTCAACTACTTGCAGCTTGCTTCAGTCATTCCTGGTCTGAACGAATTGTCAGAATCAGAATTACAGCTATACCGTGAGGATTGCGCACTAAAAGTTTCAGAATTTACTGGTTTTGCGGTGAAAGAGATTATCGATCTGTTCGACTCACTTTATCAGATGAATAGAACTATCGTGACAACGATGGAACAACTGGCTTTTATGATCCGTCTGCGGGAGGCTAAGGTCAGTATTAAGACGGGAGTTCGTGAACTTATTGCTCTTGCTCATCTGACGATATTTAGCGATAAAATGTCCTACCGTAATGCAGCTGAAGCAGGGCTAAGCAGTCTTGGTACAGGTAATGAAACCACGGCAATATCTCAATTGGGTGAGCTGGGGCAAACCGATACCTCGTTTATTACTGTCGATAAAGAGGTATTGATTGCAATTGACAAGAACAAGTATCCAAACGCACCAGAGCAAGTCGCCGTATTTACCGTAAAATTGCTTGATCCGTATGGCAATCCACGTGCTGGTATCCAAATCCGTTGGCAAACGACGTTAGGAAAACTGCGCACAGCCACTACAAGGACAGATGAAAACGGGGTGAGTCAGGCTTCTTTGTCGGAAGGAAGTTTGATGGGAGAAGCCAAAGTCACGGCGATCTATAGCCTGGAGAGAGAACTTGTTGCACCGTCAGTGATGTTGACTTATGACCAAAATAATCTCGTTATGTCCACAGTAGGTGATATTGTTGGCCGTCAGATAAAAGCGAATGGGAAAGATAAGGCACTATTTACTGTTTCGCTTAAAGATATTTATGGCAATGTGACTCTGGATGAAAAAGTTTCATGGAGCACGGATAAGGGCAAGTTAACACAGCAATTAACATCCATTAACGAGAAGGGAGAATCATCTGTTTATTTAACGGCAAATAATGTTATTGGTAATGCCCAGGTTTTTTGTGAAGCACATGATAAAAAAATTGAGTTTTATCCGGTACTCATTAATGACGTGCCTTATGTTGAATACGTAAAAGTTCTTGCTGTTGATAATTTAACACCGGGTTACTTTATTCTTGAAAAAGAATATCCGGTGGAATGTCGTCTATTGAGAGTGAATGGCGAACCTTTAGTTAATGAACCCGTAGAGTTCGGCTTTTTGGGTGAAGAAAGCGGAATATTTAACCCTGTTACCGGTAGAACAGATATAGAGGGTAGGTTTAGCAGCACGCTCACTTTTACGAAAGTGGGTTCATGTGTAATCACAGTGAAAGGAGAGGATACTGAATTAAAACAATCAGAGTCTGTCAATGCGATCCCACCCGTTAAGATTGTTGAGCAAAGCCAGTCATCTGAAGCAATATACACGCCAGATCAAAGCAGTGTAGATTGTAACGTTACTATAGAGCCCAAAGTTGCAAACTATCCTATTCAATGGCTAGCTAATAATATTCCAATTATGACAACAGTAACCGATTCAAATGGTACTGCTAAATTTACTTTTACTCCAGCTGATTATGGCAAACATCAATTACAAGCTAAGACACAGGATGATGATGCTGTTATTTTCACCATCAGCAAAGAACGTCGCTATGCGGTAGAAATGTTTACAACAGATGAAGAAGCACAGCAAGATATTCCTGATACATTAAGAACAAAAATTTACGACAATAATACGGGGGAGTATTTTGATAAATTCTTTATTAATTTCAAATCAAATCCTATGGTCGGTTTACAATTCCATGACAAATTAAAAGGTGATGTTAATAATCTTTCTTATATAGTCATAAGTTGTTTATTAGATTCGACTCCAGCTGAACAATTTAATATTAACATACCACAAAAATATTATGATTCTTATCAAGACATTGACGACAATGGGAAAGGAAACATTTCTATAGACGTTAAAAATGTCGATTGGAAAAATGTGAATACAAAAAATATTACGTTGAGCCTTCAACTCCAAAATGGAGAGATTATTACAGAAACATTCTCTGTGGCTATATTTATTAATCTTAAGGGCGTCTCTAAGGGTTCCTATGAGGAAAGAAGCATTCATGCCTATAGTCGTTACCCATTTACTCAAGAGGAATGGAAGTGCAATGATGATTATTGGGATAACATGGTTGCAATTGGAACACTGAGGGTACCCGTTTCAGGCCCTCCAACTCATGATATTTATAGCAATTTATCTTACTATGGAGGCGGCGGTGCCTGGCAGACGCCTGCTAGCGAATTTAGCATCTTGGCCCAAGGATTTGGTTGGGAGTTAAAAATAGGGGGGCTTAAAAATCTTGGTCCAGATGAATATTGTCATTCAGCATTTTACACAAAAATAGTTCTCAATGATCCGTCCACAATTCCTATTGAGAACTAATAATAAAATAAATTATTAACTATGTTTGCAGGCAGAGTCAAACACTGTCTGCGAGCAATATATTAGCAAAGAATTTTAATAATAAGGTAGAGACTATGCCAAATAGCCTTTCCATAATTAAACAACTTGATGAAAGTTACCGCGATGCCCTGCTGGATTACAGCCTTGGGCAAGTATTCTGTAATGATGAAAAACTTAAAATATTTAACATCGATACCGTTGATGAGCTTTATGAATATCTGCTGATTGACCCAGAAATGAATGCGGAATTTAAAACCACGCGGGTTGCCCATGTGATAAGCAGCCTGCTTCAGCGCAATCATGCTGTATATAATGGCATGGAGCCTGGTTTTTCAAATAATTTTTCCAAACAAGAGCTTGAGCAGTGGAATAATATTTCCAGTGATATGTCAATCTGGGCATCGAATAAACTGTTACAAAACTACCCGGAAAATTATATCGATCCGAATCTTCGTCTGAATAAAACCCATCTCTTTTCAAATTTTGTTAATGAAATCAATCAAAGTCGTATTTCTGAAGAAAGTGTACAAAAATCGGTGATGAGTTACCTTAGCCAGATGGAAGAATTATGTAATATTTCTACCGTCTCTGGCTATATGGATAATGCGACAGCAACGGATGCCAATTTCTGGTTTTTAGGTCAAAATCCACTGACACCCAATGATCTCTATTGGCGTAAAGCCGATAATATTCTCTACGAGCAGGATAACAATAACTGGGCAACCAACCCTGCTGGTTGGAGTGAGTGGAAAAAAATCAATCTCGCCGCCCAAAGTGTATTTTGTTCTCGTCTAGCTTATTTTAATAATCGGCTTTACTTGTTCTATTTTTCCAGTGTGCCAGAACAATCTGATAACCCAGAGGTAAAAAATAAGCGTTATACCACCCGTCTGGAAACCGTTTATCTGGGGCTCAATGACCAATGGTCTGAACCGACCGTATTGAAAACTTACACGGGCATGGAGGTTCCCAATGGGAATTATGAGCAATCAGGTATTGTACTTCGGGGACGCTATGATAAGGACAGAGGCAGCGAAATTCTGGATGTTATTTATAAAATAGAAAAAAATGTTATTCAGGCATTGTCACTCAACGGATGGATGGAATCTAAAGAGATTAGTGATCTGTCGAACAATCCTTTATATAAAGATATTTATGGTTTAATGAGCTCACGTAAATTACAGCTATATGGCTTTATTTATGAAGCGATAGACAAAAATATGTTTAATTTGAGTATTAAACCGCTTCCTGATGATCCTTGGAGTAATAAAGAGAAGTATAAATGTCGAGCCAGATTGTTTGACCCTAAACTGGAATTTAAAAAAGAAAAAGTATCCGGAAATGAGGTCTATGTTCCTTATGTCTCTGTAAGTACCGATTATGAGGATGATTTCAGCTATCGTGCTGCGAAAGAAATGCGCTATAAATCCAATCCCTGGATGCCTATTTTGAACGTAATGCGGGTTGATTTATGTTTTCAACGCAGAACACAGGATGGCCGTTATATTGCTAATATTACGCCCTATACTATTTGGGGATTATTACCCGTTCCTGTGATAATAACTGTTAACAATAAGATTATTTTTCATAACACAAGTCTATCATTAGTTAATGGTTATCAATACCCTCTTGAAAATACAGATGCAGTGAATGAGGCTGGAAAATATTTAAGCAACTTGGGTACAAATATACCTGCCGGAGCAATCCAAATCCATTTGCAAGGAATGGCTTTTAATTTTGGATTGACATCCTTTATTCCTGACACGTTGTATCAGGACGCTACTGTAAGAAGTTATTTTTTCCCCAGCGAATCGGGTACTGACAGAACAAATCAGCAGAAGACAATGGGAACGGTAACCGCAAGGGGACGGCATGAATTCAGCTCTCCATTTACGTTTTCCTTACGTAAGAATAAAGGTGATGGTGCTCTTCTCCCGATCATTGGTCGCTATCATATGGAAACCTATGTTACCCCCGGGAGAGATTACAACGCCGGAGATGGCAATACTCCCTTGCCAGACAAACCGAATCATTACGCTTTTCAGTTAGAAATTACGCAGGCTCAGGCTTTGCAGCTACCGGATATTGAATATGCAGCCGATGGTGGTCAGTATCTTGCCCTTAATGCAGTGGGTAATCATGGCCTTACCCATATCCGTCTGAATACCGTATTTGCTTCAGAGCTTTATTCCCGCGCTTCCGTCTCATTAGAGAATTTGTTCAGTTGGGCGGCACAAAATATACTGGAAGCAATTCCACCCGCAGAGTCAAATCTGCCAAAAACGCTCGATTTTCATGGTGCCAATGGCCGCTATTTCTGGGAAATTTTCTTCCATATTCCTCATGCTGTGGCCAATCGCCTGCATCAAGAGTTTAGCTACCGTGATGCGGAAAACTGGTATCACTACATTTTTAATCCACAGATCCGGGTGCATGAAGGTGAAGATAACGCCAACAAAACCCCATACTGGCGAGTACGTCCGCTGCTGGAACCCGGCAGTTATGCCTGGGAGCAGGAAACAGGGCGCGTGGCCGATCCGGATGCTATCTGCTATTCAACACCAGAACGCTATAAAAAAGCGATCTTCATGGAGTATGTCCGCAATATTCTGGCACAGGGAGATGCGCTGTACCGACGTCTGACGCGCGACGCACTGACGGAAGCACGAGTACATTACTCACGCGCCACCTCATTACTGGGGCCTCGTCCCGATGTGCTGGTCGCCTCGCGCTGGACGCCGGAGACCCTGGAAACGTTGTCAACGGATGCAACCGTACTGGATGGCTCGCTGAAACACTTTTTACCGGAGATGTTGCCGGAGATGAACAAAGTGCGAAATGGGCACTGGAAAGCACTGAATGATCCCAAAGCCTTTCGCACACCAGTCAATCCAGACTTGATAACACTGTGGGATACGTTGCAACAGCGTTTGGACACCTTGCACAACAATCTGACCATCGATGGCAAACCGATGTTGCTTGAGATGTATGCGGCACCGGTGAACCCACGTGACCTGCTACGAGCACAAAATAGTGCTTCAGGCCTGTCACAGCGAGCTGTCAGCGCATTGGCACCGATATTGCCGTATCGCTTCCGTGCCCTGTTACCACGGGTACAGAGCGCGGTGGAAACATTGACCCGCTTTGGTGATCTGGTCAAGCAGTACCGTGAACAGAAAGAACGGGCATTGCAGGAAGAACTGGTTCAGTCGCAGATGGATGAATTGTCGGCCTTTGCGGTACAACTACAAGAAGCGGCATTGGAGCAACAGCAGGCGGCTATAGATGCTTTGGCCGAAAGCCAGAAATCGGTGCAACAACGCCAAAAATACTATGCGGCACTGTATGACGAAAATATTTCAGCGGCTGAATCTCAATCTATGGATCTTTTGACCGAATCTTCAACACATGAAATCGCGGCATCCTCTTTTGACACCATCGGAGCCGTTGCCGATTTAGCACCTAATGTATTTGGCTTTGCCACGGGAGGAATGAATTACGGTGCCCCGCTCCGGGCGACGGCCAGTGGCTTGCGTGCGAAGAGCATTTCGTTGCAAATGAGTGCGGACAGACTCTCCCAAAGCGAACAATACCGGCGCCGTCGTGAAGAGTGGCGGTTTATGCGTGATCAGTCATCAGCAGAAATAGAGAGCATTCAAAAGCAAATTGATGCTGGCAAACTCGCCAAGGAAATGATTCAAATACAGATGAATCAGGCCCAGAAAGCGCAGGAGCACGCTAAAACGCATTATCAGTTCCTGTTAACACGTACCACAGGATCAGGTTTATATCAGTGGCTGGTTAGCCAGATGTCGACCTTTTATTTTCAGGCCTATGATGTCGTCACCTCATTGTGTCTGTGCGCAGAGGCGTGCTGGCAGTATGAAATGGGCGATTATGACACCCGTTTTATTCAACCCAACGTCTGGTTGGATAACTACTTTGGTCTGACAGCGGGTGAGGCTTTGAAACTGCAATTACTTAACATGGAAAGCGCTCATCTGAAACGTCACGAACGGCGTCTGGAAATTGTGAAAACCGTCTCATTAAAACAACTTCTCCAAAATGTGGCTGAGAACAATCTCAGCAGTTGGGACAAAATGCTTGAAAGTGGTCAATTAGATTTTGAACTGAATGCCTCTCTGTTTGATCATGATTACCCAGGCCACTATCTGCGACAGATTGTCAATGTTTCGGTCACAATGCCAGGATTGATTAGCCCTTATCAAAATGTGAAGGCAATGCTGACACAGGTGACTAGCCATACTCTGCTTAAACCGGATGTCTCCGCGCTCGATTACCTTTATAAGCAGGCGACGGCTAAACCGGCCAGTTTACTTTCTAATCCGCGAGTCAGTCAGAGCATCGCCTTATCTTCCGGTTCCGACGATCATGGTCAATTTATGCTGGATTTTGGTGATGAACGTTACCTGCCCTTTGAAGGAACCGGTGTTATGTCACAGTGGCGATTAAGCTTCCCATTACACGATCAGGAAGATCAACAAACATTTCTGAATTCGCTGGACGATATCATCATTCATCTTAGATATATGGCCCTTCAGGGAAACAGCACGTTTACCCAAGCGGTCAATCAACGTCTGGATGCTCAGGAAAAAGAGATTTTCGCTGATGATACAGAAGAAGCCGAGGCAAGGTAAAAAGCTATTTGACCAGAGATCATCGGCCAGGAGACAGCTTAAGCTGGCCCTGGCCAGAAAGGTGTCCTGATAAACATATTTTTATAAGTAGGTATATAATGTCTGAGACTTTTATTAACACGCTGGAGGAGAGTTACCGCGATGGGCTGCTTGCATATTGCCTCGGCCAGGTGTTTCCTCACACCGGATCTTTGCAAAAATTCAATATTAATACCGTCGAAGAACTTTACGATTATCTGCTCATTGACCCATTGATGAATGCGGATGCGAAGACAACCGTTATTGCGCATAGAATCAGCAGCCTCCTTCAGCTTAATCATGCAATCTATAATAATATGGAGCCGGGTTATACCAACGGGTTTGATAAGAAAGAGTTGAATCAATGGCAGTATATTGACAGTGATATGTCGGTTTGGGGAGCCAATAAACTGCTTCTTAATTATGCCGAGAATTATATCGATCCAGAGCTACGTTTAAATAAGACAACCGCATTTGCTGATTTCCTATCAGAAATCAAACAAAACCGTATCTCAACACAAAGTGTTCAACGGGCAGTTCAGAACTACCTCAGCAAACTAGAAAAGATCTGTAATATTTCAACAATAGCAGGCTATTTGTACGGGAATACGGTTACTGATGCTAAGCTTGTTTTTCTGGGGCAATCGCGTTTGCAGCCTGACCATTTTTACTGGCGTGTTGCGGAAAATATTATTCAGGATGTGGATGGTAAAGCCTCGCTATCGCCTACAGCATGGAATGAATGGCAAGAGATTCAACTGTCAACAGGCGAAATAATTAATCCCAAAATTATCTGGATTAATAATCGCGTTCATATTGTCTATTTTACTAAAAAATTCGAACAGGCCGCTGACAGTTCAGATCCCTCTGATACAACATTCACATACCAGCTTGAAATTATTTATCAAAAACTAAATAACACCTGGTCTACGCCAATTGTGCTAGCAATTTATCCTGATTGGCCGACTGACAAGCTGAAATTAACTGCCCTTGTCCTCTTTGGTAGAAAAAATACAGAGGGTAAAAATGGCTCATTTGATGTGATGTATGAATTGGATGATAGGCCTAGTCGATATGTAAGAAAAGTATTAACACTCGATTCACGTCTGCAATGCATTAAAGTAGAAGATATTCTGGAGCCACCTGCTGGGGGTAACGTACTTGCAATCTATGCAAAATTCTTTAGATCTAAAATAAACGTTTGTGATTCTGCATACTATTACGCCAAAGATTCAACTTTCCCCAATATTATCCAGGAAAACGGAGGGGAATATCTCGCTCTGCAAGATCAAAAGTTACCTGACCTAACTCATATCCGTCTTAATACCACTTTTGCAGCTCAACTTGTTGCCCGTGCTTCTTTATCTTTGGACAATTTATTTAGTTGGGAAGCACAAAATACACTTGAAGTAGCGCCTCCATCGAATGCTGTAGGTGTTCCGAATACACTGGATTTTCATGGCGCCAATGGTCGTTATTTCTGGGAAATTTTCTTCCATATTCCTCATGCCGTAGCCAACCGTCTGCATCAAGAGTTTAGTTATCGTGATGCGGAAAACTGGTATCACTACATCTTTAATCCACAGATCCGTGTGCATGAAGGCGAAGATAATGCCAACAAAACACCTTATTGGCGGGTATGTCCGCTGCTGGAGCCAGGAAGTTATGCCTGGGAGCAGGAAGCAGGGCGTGTGGCTGATCCGGATGCTATCTGCTATTCAACGCCGGAACGTTACAAGAAAGCGATATTCATGGAATATGCCCGCAACATTCTGGCGCAGGGAGATGCATTGTACCGCCGCCTGACGCGGGATGCACTGACGGAGGCACGGATACACTATTCACGCGTTACATCATTACTAGGGCCTCGTCCAGATGTGCTGGTTGCCTCGCGCTGGACACCGAAGACCTTGGAAGCGTTGTCGACTGACGCAACCGTATTGGATGGATCGCTGGCGCGTTTTTTACCGGAAATGTTGCCAGAAATGAGCAAAGTACGAAATGAACACTGGAAGGTACTGGATGATCCTAAAGTGTTTCGCACACCGGTCAATCCAGACTTGATAGCACTGTGGGATACGTTGCAACAGCGTTTGGATACATTGCACAACAATCTGACAATAGATGGCAAACCGATGTTGCTTGAGATGTATGCGGCACCAGTGAACCCACGTGACCTGCTACGAGCGCAAAGCAGTGCTTCAGGCCTGTCACAGCGAGCCGTCAGTGCATTGGCGCCGATATTGCCGTATCGCTTCCGCGCCCTGTTACCACGGGTACAGAGCGCGGTGGAGACATTGACCCGCTTTGGTGATCTGGTCAGGCAGTATCGTGAACAGAAGGAACAGGCATTACAGGAAGAACTGGTTCAATCGCAGATGGATGAACTGTCAGCCTTTGCGGTACAGCTACAGGAAGTCGCGTTGGAACAACAGCAAGCTGCTATTGATACGTTGATTTCAAGTAAAAAAGTCGTCACCGAGCGGCAAGCGTATTACCGCAAGCTCAAGGACGATGACATTTCTTCCGCAGAAAGAGACTCAATGGATAAGCGTAAGGAAACTATCCCTTATGAACAAGCTTCAGCGGGAATGGAATCTGCGGCATCGATTGCCGATCTCGTGCCAAATCTATTCGGTACTAGCGTGGGAGGCTCAGTTTGGGGGGGACCTGCCAGGGCACTCGGCTGGGCGCATCGCATTTCCGCTAGCGAAAAAAGAGTAATGTCTTATGTCACCTCAGAAAGCGAACAATATCGGCGACGCCGTGAAGAGTGGCAATTTCAGCATGATCAGGCTGCTGCTGAAGGTGAGATGCTCGATGAACAAATTAAAAGTGCTCAAAATGCAAAGAGAATGGTTCAGGTGCAACTTGATCAAGCTCGTAAAGAACAAGAGCAAGCCAAAGTGCGTTATCAACTCCTGCTGACACGTACCACGGGTTCAGCACTGTATCAATGGTTGATCAGTCAGATGTCTACCTTCTATTTTCAGGCCTATGATGCAGTCACTTCTCTGTGTCTGAGTGTTGAAGCGTGCTGGCGGTATGAAATGGGGGACTATGAGGCTCGCTTTATTCAACCTAATGTGTGGTTTGATAACTATTTTGGTCTGACTGCGGGTGAGGCGTTGAAGCTACAACTATTAAACATGGAAAGTACATACTTAAAGCGCCACGACCGACGTCTGGAAATTGTAAAAACAGTCTCATTGAAGCAGTGGGTGGAAAACTCGATTGATTCTCTGACATGGGATGAAGTCGTGGAAAAAATCAGAGAAACGGGACAATTTGATTTCAGTTTGTCACCTTTAGATTTTGATCGTGACTATCCTGGGCATTACCTGCGTCAGATAGTCAACATATCGATTAATATGCCTCTGTTACTTGGCCCCTATGAAGAAATAAAAGCGACGCTGACTCAGACATCAAGTGAAACCCTTCTCAGCCCTGATATGGCCGCTCTGAAGTATTACTATCCGGAGCAAGGCGGAGACATACCCATTAAGCCTGCCAGTATTCTTTCCAATCCTCGGGTTAGTCAAAGTATCGTTATCTCTAATCAGGAGAATAAAACTGGGGTGTTATACGCCAATATAAATGACGAACGTTACCTGCCTTTTGAAGGAACCGGAGCGATATCTTCTTGGCGTCTGGATTTTCCCCGCGCAGATAAACTTCAACAATCTAGGCTTATTAATGCACTGAAAGACATTGTCATAGAGTTTCGTTATACCGCTCAGACGGGTAATACAGCATTTACTCATGAGGTGTCTGGTTTGGTTAGAGAAAATAATAAACACTTTCGTCAGCAGTAAGTAATGAGAATCTGATCAGAGAAGCCAACATGGAGCTTTATATGCAAAATAGTCAAGATATTACGATAGCAGCACCATCACTACCTAAAGGCGGTGGGGCTATTCAGGGAATAGGCGAATCTCTTACTACTGGTGGTTCCAATGGAATGGTGACGTTATCACTGCCACTACCCATTTCCAGCGGGCGCGGCACTGCCCCTGCGCTATCCCTCACCTACAGCAGCGGCAGCGGTAATGGCGCTTTTGGCATGGGGTGGCACTGTGCTTCCATGGCTGTCAGCCTGCGTACCTCACACGGGGTGCCGCGTTATGAGGGCAACGATACCTTTTTGTGTCCGATGGGTGAGGTAATGCATGTTGCCCCAAACAAACAGGGCAAGCCGGATATCCGCACCACAAACCAGTTGCAGGGCGTCACGTTAGATGAGAACTGGCAGGTGACCCGTTATCAGCCCCGTATCGTTCATGATTTCAGCCAGCTGGAATATTGGCAGCCAGTACAGAGCAGTACACAAAAACCTTTTTGGGTGATGCTCAGTTCCGATGGTCAAGTGCATCTCTTTGGCAAAAATGCCCATGCCCGGGTGGCTAATCCGGCTGACGAGAGCCAGATTGCCCAATGGCTACTGGAAGAAACCGTGACGCCCACCGGCGAGCATGTTTACTACCAATACCGTGCCGAAGATGACGCCGGCTGCGATGAGCCTGAAAAAGGACAGCACCCGTTATCCGCTGCACAGCGCTATTTGATGCAGGTTCACTACGGCAATATCACGCCACAGGCAAGCCTGTTTGCCCTGGATAAGGCGCTGCCTGCCAATGACCAGTGGCTGTTTCATCTGGTGTTTGATTACGGCGAACGGACAAGTTCGCTGTATGACGTGCCTGCGTTTCAGGCAACGTCTGGAAACTGGCCTGTTCGCCAAGATTGTTTCTCCCGCTTTGAATACGGTTTTGAAATTCGTACCCGCCGCTTGTGCCGGCAGGTGCTGATGTTTCATCGCTTGAATGCGCTGGCGGGTAAAAATGAGACCAGCGAAGTGCCTGCATTAGTCTCATGTCTGATGCTAAGTTACGATCCCAATCACAGTATCAGTACCTTGGTTTCGGCCCGTCAGGTGGCCCATGAAAATGACGGGACGCCCGTCACCCTGCCGCCGCTGGAACTGGATTATCAACGGCTGGATACGGTGTCGTTGCCGGCCTGGCAGCCTATGCCGCAGTTGGACAAATTAAATCACCTACAGCCGTATCAGTTCGTTGACCTGTATGGCGAAGGGTTGCCGGGCATCCTTTATCAGGACGCGCCCCATGCGTGGTGGTATCGCTCTCCCATACGTGACACCTCGGCGGAAGTACGCAATGCCGTGGCCTATGGGGAGATAAAACCGCTGCCGCAGATCCCCGCCCAGCAGAATAATGCCTCGCTGATGGACATCAACGGGGATGGCAAGCTGGATTGGGTCGTGACCTCTGCCGGAGTCAATGGCTATCACTCGATGGCGCCAAACGGACAGTGGTCTCCTTTTATCCCGCTATCCGCCTTACCGGTTGAGTATTTTCACCCTCAGGCACAACTGGCCGACCTGACTGGCGCGGGGCTGGCTGATCTGGTCATGATTGGGCCACGCAGTGTACGCCTGTATGCTAACCAACCAACGGGCTGGAAAAAAGGCAACACCGTTATCCAGTCCGACGGCATGACATTACCGATCCCCGGTACGGATGAACGAAAACTGGTCGCCTTTGCCGATATGCTGGGTTCCGGTCAGCAACATCTGGTGGAGATTGCCGCTGACGGCGTGATGTGCTGGCCTAATCTTGGACACGGCCGTTTTGGGGAACCCATCAGACTGGCCGGATTGACGGTTTCAGCCAAAAACTTTAATCCCGATCAGGTGTATTTGGCCGATATAGAGGGTTCCGGCACCACCGATATTCTCTATGTCCACAGCACCTATCTGGAGTTGTTTATGAATGAAAGCGGCAATCAATTTGCGGCGCCGGTGCGCATCAATCTGCCTGAGAATGTCCGGTTTGACCGGACGTGTCAGTTACACATCGCCGACACGCAGGGATTGGGCGTATCCAGCATTATTCTGACTGTTCCCCATATGACGGTGCAGCACTGGCGGTTGGATATGACTCAACACAAACCCGGGCTGCTGAATACCATCAACAACAATATGGGCGCGGAGACCACCCTGTTTTACCGCAGTTCAGCGCAGTTCTGGCTGGATGAAAAACACCAGGCCGAAAGCGTGGGGCGTTCTGTGACCAGTTATCTGCCCTTTCCTATCCATGTGTTGTGGCGCACTGAAGTACGGGATGAAATCACGGGTAACCGGCTGACCTCAGAGCAGAATTATGCCCATGGTGCCTGGGATGGCCGGGAGCGTGAGTTTCGGGGATTTGGCCGGGTCAGCCAGAAAGATACCGACAAGCTGGCACAGGCAACCCATTCGTCAGTCACCGATCCCCTGCCGCCAGCCATCACGATCAGCTGGTTTGCTACTGGGATCCCCACCGTTGATGCCCTGCTGGCGGAGGAATTCTGGCACGGTGACAAACAGGCTTTCCCGCCCTTTACCTGCCGTTTTACGCATTTTGACCCTGATAAAGAACAAGATGTCACGCTCGTTCCCTCGACGGAAGAGGCTTACTGGCTGCACCGGGCGTTGCAAGGCCAACCGCGGCACAGTGAGGTCTATGGCGACGATGGCACAGCGCAGGCGGGTATCCCCTATACCGTTATGGACAGTCGGCCCCAGGTTCGGCTTCTGACGGGTTTACCGGGTAACTCACCGACAGTCTGGCCGAGTGTGATTGAACAGAGAACCTGGCAGTACGAACGGATTGCCGATGATCCGCAATGCCATCAACAGGTGGTGCTGAACAGTGACCGCTACGGTTTCCCACGGGAGACCGTCGACATTGCTTATCCCCGTCGTCCTAAGCCCGCGGTGTCAACTTACCCGGATACGCTGCCGGCGACGTTATTCGACAGCAGCTATGATGATCAGCAACAGCAATTGCGGCTTACCCGGCAACGGCAACATTACCATCACCTGACTGATACGGAATATCAGGTGCTGGGACTGCCTGATGTCGTGCGAAGCGATGCCTGGGGCTATCCGGCAGCGCGGGTACCCCGTGAGGGTTTCACCCTGGAGGACTTGCTGGCAGAGAACAGTTTGATAGCACCGGGCACGCCATTGACCTATTTAGGGCATCAACGCGTGGCTTATACCGGAACGACCGGAACCGAAGAAAAACCGACCCGACAGGCGCTGGTGGCTTATACCGAAACTGCGGTTTTTGATGAGTTGGCCTTGCAGGCCTTTAATGGCGCATTGAGCCCGGAAGCCCTGGAAAAGAAATTAATCGAGGCGGGTTATCTGCATGTTTCACGTCCGCTCAATACGGGTGCAGAATCGGCGGTCTGGGTCGCCCGTCAGGGATATACCGATTACGGCGGGGCTGAGGCGTTTTACCGTCCGTTGGCTCAGCGGACGACGGTGCAGATTGGCAAAAACACCCTCCATTGGGATACCCATTACTGTGCGGTCGTCCGTATGCAGGATGCGGCGGGTCTGTACACGGATGCCACCTATGATTACCGCTTCCTGACCCCTGTTCAGATAACCAATGCCAATGATAATCAGCAACACATCACGCTGACCGCGCTGGGGCAGGTGTCATCCGGCCGGTTCTGGGGTACTGAGGAAGGGACTCCGCAGGGTTACACCCCGCCTGAAGACCGCCCATTTACGCCACCGTCCTCAGTGGAGGAAGCCCTCGACTTGAAACCGGATCTTCCGGTCGCCAACTGCATGGTCTATGTGCCGCTGAGTTGGATGCCGTTGGCGCACACCTGTCAGGAATATATAGCCGGCTTTACGTGGCAGGCACTGCTTGACGCGGGGGTAGTGACGGAAGATAAGCGGGTTTGTGCGCTGGGTTTCCGTCGCTGGGTGCAACGTCAGGGCATTGTGCTGAATGGGCAGGCATTGGCCGATTCACGGGAACCCGTCCATGTCCTGACGCTGGCCACTGACCGTTATGACACTGATCCTGAGCAGCAACTGCGCAAGAGCGTCACCTACAGCGACGGCTTCGGGCGTTTATTGCAAAGTGCAGTCTACCATGCGCCGGGAGAAGCCTGGCAACGCGCGGCAGATGGCAGCCTGATCACGGACGCGAAAGGAGCGCCCCTCGTAGCCCATACCACAACCCGCTGGGCGGTCTCAGGCCGGACAGAGTATGACGGCAAAGGACAACCGGTTCGAACCTACCAGCCCTTTTTCCTGAATGACTGGCAGTACATTAGTGATGACAGTGCACGGCAGGATTTATATGCTGATACACACCGCTATGACCCGCTCGGCCGGGAATACCAGGTGAGAACCGCCAAGGGATATTTGCGTCAAAACCTGCTGACCCCCTGGTTTGTCGTGAATGAGGATGAAAACGACACGCTCTCTTAATTAACACGATAACGTTAAATAATCACACCTTCCTGCCAGGTGCGGGGGAAGGTTAACTACTCTATCAAGGAAAGGGTTTATGACTATAAACAGAGGCGATAACCTGCATCAAAAAACGCCGGAAGTGACGGTTCTGGATAACCGGGGGCTGACCGTTCGCGAGCTCCGTTATCACCGCCACCCAAATACCCCCGCCACCACCGATGAACGGATCACCCGCCATCGGTTTACCCTCGCCGGTCAGTTGGCGCACAGCATTGACCCGCGCCTGTTTGACTTACAGCAGACGGATAGTACCGTCAATCCTAATATGGTTTATGAGACGGCACTGACAGGCGAAGTGGTGCGCATAAGGAGTGTCGATGCGGGTAATACCCTGATGCTGAATGATATTACGGGGCGCCCCGTACTGGCCATCAATGCAACCGAGGTCACCCGTACCTGGCAATATGAGCATGAAACCTTACCCGGCCGCCCGTTCAGTATCACCGAACAGCCTGCTGGCGAAGTCGCTCGTATCACGGAACGTTTTGTCTGGGCCGGGAACAGTCAGGCGGAGAAGAACAGCAACCTGGTCGGGCAATGCGTGCGTCACTATGACACCGCCGGACTGAACCAGACAAACAGTATTGCGCTTAACGGCGTGCCGCTGTCCATCACGCGCCAATTGTTACCAGACGGTTTAAACGCAGACTGGCTGGGCGACAAGGAATCCGCCTGGAACGACCGGCTGGCACCGGAAAGCTTCACCACCCTGAGCACGGCGGATGCCACCAGCACGGTACTGACCACCACCGATGCGATGGGTAACGTACAACGGCTGGCGTATGACGTGGCAGGCCTGCTGACGGGCAGCTGGCTGTCACTGAAAGGGCAACAAGAGCAGGCCATCGTAAAATCTCTGGCCTATTCGGCCACAGGGCAAAAACTGCGCGAAGAGCACGGCAACGGTGTGGTGACTGCCTACACCTATGAACCTGAGACGCAGCGTCTTGTAGGCATAAAAACCGAACGCCCACAGGGGCATGTTCAGGGGGAGAAAGTGTTGCAGGATCTGCGTTATGAATACGACCCTGTAGGTAACGTGCAGCGCCTTACCAACGAGGCGGAAGCCACTCGCTTCTGGCGCAATCAGAAAGTGGTGCCGGAGAACACCTATAGTTACGACAGCCTGTATCAGCTGGTCAGTGCCACCGGGCGAGAGATGGCCAATGCCGGGCAGCAGGGCAGCCGCTTACCTTCCGTCACCGTTCCCCTCTCCACCGACAGTTCAGCGTACACCAATTACACCCGCTCTTATACCTATGACACCGGCGGTAACCTAGTGCAGATACGTCACTGCGCCCTGGCAACGAATAACCGCTACACCACCGCCATTACGGTCAGCGACCGCAGCAACCGCGGAGTACTGAGCCAGCTTACGGAAGATGCCTCGAAAGTGGACGCGCTGTTTACGGCCGGGGGGCACCAGAAAACGCTGCTGCCGGGGCGGACGCTTGCCTGGACACCGCGCGGGGAGCTGCTGAAGGTGATGCCGGTGACGAGTGAAGGCGCAGTAGACGACGGCGAAAGCTACCGCTATGACAACAGCAGTCAGCGTATCCTGAAGGTGAATGCGCAGAAGGTGAACGAGGCTGTACAGACGCAGCGGGTGGTTTACTTGCTGGGTTTAGAACTGCGCACGACCATCAACGGGAGTGCAGAAAAAGAGAACCTTCAGGTTATCACGGTGGGCGAAGCGGGCCAGGCGCAGGTGCGCGTACTGCACTGGGAGGCCGGGTTACCGACAGTCATCAATAACGACCAGATACGTTATAGCTACGACAATCTGCTGGGCAGCAACGGGCTTGAAGTGGACGGAGAAGGGAACATCATCAACCTGGAGGAGTACTATCCGTACGGCGGCACCGCCATCCTGACGGCCCGCAGCCAGACGGAGGTTGATTATAAGACGGTCCGGTACTCCGGAAAAGAGCGGGATGCGACGGGGCTGTACTACTACGGTTATCGTTATTACCAACCGTGGGCGGGACGGTGGCTGAGCGCCGACCCGGCAGGAACGGTGGACGGGCTCAACCTGTTCAGGATGGTGAGAAATAATCCTGTTAGTTATAGTGACTATCTTGGTTTGATGTGGAAAACAGTAATTAAAGGTGTTGGTGGAGCAGGTTATGCAGCCTATGCATATAGTCAACAACCAGGTAGGGATAACACCTCCTCTCCTCAACAAGAAACCTCGCGACTAGTAACTCCGGGAGAGAAGCTAGCCAATCAATGGATTGCCAAATCTAAAGAGGTATCCTTGAACGTTGCTGATAAAATCACAGGTGCATTCACTGGCAGATATGATGCTGCTGTTCACATATCAAAAGGTGAAATACCGGGTGCCAAGACCATCATTAAAGGGGCAGAGGTGGCAAGTGAGGCTGCACAATTTGCAGTCCATAAAGACTTGTCAGAGGTTAATAAAACTAGTTTGGCAGAATCGGCAGTTGTCGACGCGTACAACAATTTAGGTAACGTCATTACTGCCACCAAAAAAGTTGTTCATACAGGCGCGGTGGTTGCCACTCTTCCCACCCACAAGCAAAATGAACTTGCAGAGGAAATTGTGAGACGTTCCGATGAAACTACAACCGGTTTGAAGGTCTCTGTAGCGACAGGAGTAGCTGTTGCAGGAGCATTGGACACGGCTGCCATAGCGGCGGGACCTAATCTTCCCTTGAGGTTCGCCCTTATGAGCGCATCAGCACTCTGGAAGGCCACCGGAGTTGTTCATACAGCTGAACAACTATCCAAAGTAGCGACCGAGCATAAAGATCTCGTCTCTAACGAACTGGGAAAGAACGTAGCTAATCAAATGAGAACCATCAACAAACAAAAACTTGAAGAGCTTAAAAACAACATCTTTAAGGAGTTGTAAACTTAAGGTCCTGTCGCATTAGCGCAGGCAAGTTAGCAAAAATTGGCTGCCGGTTTGTTAGGCAGCCAACAGGTAAGATTGGCTAACGTTCAGCAAAACATTTTTCGGACAGTGCTCCTGTGTCAGCCTTCTCCTCCTTTGTCGCCTCGGCTTAACGCGAAAAACTGATCCCCCACACACTCATCTCCCGTTTTTGTGGATAACTGGTAAGCGTCTCATCTGAGCCGTATTGACGTTCAGTCAGTTGTGAGATCAACTTTCCAGGACAGCAGATCGCGCACGGCCTTGGTGCATGGATGGCTAAACCGGTATCATCGATGTTAGTCATCCATTATTAAACCGATTAACGATGCCGCATAAACATAACGCCGCCAAGCGGGTTCTGTCGCATTAACAGAGCGCTAGCAAGAGAAAATGATGTAATTGTTTTTTATGCAGCCAATTGATAGAAAAAGTCGGCGGGTGAAAGAAAACACTCTGGTTCTTGCGGATATTGTCCTTATAGTAACATACTGACCAATTCAATACCGCTCAATAACGTTTGAGCTCGCCGGAAATGTTTAAATCCCAGC
>NZ_JANAIF010000089.1 GCF_024721015.1 Xenorhabdus bovienii | reverse complement strand
AAATATAAATATAAATATAAATATAAATATAAATATAACATAATAATAGATAATAGATAATAGATAATAGATAATAGATAATAGATAATAGATAATAAAATAATAAAATAATAAAATAATAAAATAATAAAATAATAAAATAATATTTAAAAATGACATCACCATTTAAATAAAAAAATAGATCTGTAATAGCGGGAATTTCTTTAAATAAAACAAAAAAATTCCCGTTCTGGCTCTCTTAAGGCTATTAAAAATCTTTTAGAAACTCAGCTAAAATCGGGTTAAAAATATCTGGAGCCTCCCAGAATGGCGCATGATCGACGCCGGCCAGATTAAACACTTGGCCTTTCCAAAGGTTTTTATAATTTAATCCATTAATATAATCGTGATTGATGAAAGGATCACCAGCACCATTGACAATAGCCAAAGGAACTTCACTGGTTTCAGCCAATAATTTCTGATCTGTCGCCTGAGGGGAAACAGAAGCTTCAAACATATATTGCCGAGCTAACCCGTCTGTTCTTGCCACGGCTTCTATCATAAACGGTTCATGAGGTGCATAGACGCCGTTTGTCTCACGGGCAAAGTTTTTGACATCCTCATCAGTAAATTCCGCTTTACCGGTAAGCCTCAGTTCACTTTGACGAAAACCACGGGCTACATTCTCTCTCCCAGCGGCCACTGGCGGCGTGCCACAAATCATCAACCCGATCATTTTAGGGTTCAATGCCAGCATTTCTAACCCAATATGCCCCCCTAGTGACCAGCCAAAGACCACGACTTTATCAATGCCCATCTTTTCCAGCACTTCAATGATGGTGCGGGCATAACCGGGCATTGAGTATGCTTCACGTGGATCGCTGGCGTTAGAAGATTTACCGTGGCCGGGTAAATCCAATGCCAGAACCCGATAGTCCCCTTTTAAATATTCAATTTGGTGACGAAAGATTTCTTTACAGCTTGAATTGCCATGTATCAGGAGCACTGGCAGCCCGTTTCCGCCGGTATCGAGAACTGAAATATTGGAATAACGGGTCTGAATATCATAGTGTTGAATCTCATCGTGTGTAGCAACCATTATTTTATCTCCTCAAGAATCAATCACAGATTAATTGCTAAATGAGGAAAGATGTTACCGGAGTAATGATTTTCATATCAATATATAATTTATTCATATCATTGAAAGTGGTTCTTAAGAGGAGCTCTAAAAACTGCCCCCACTGACAATAGCGATACATGAAAGAGACAATTTTATTCCCATTCATTGGCTTAAGAAGCTTGAATACCCGATTCCATCGGATAATAAACTACCATACCAGCTTTAATACTTTAACTATCCTAAATCTTAACTTTTCATGAAAATCACTGTTATAATTTAGTAAGTTAAATAACATATTAGGAAATTAAATTTCCATAAAAAATTAAAATACTTATTAATTTTATAAAACAAAATAAAACAAAATAATTTAATTAAAAACAAACACAATATTCTGATTGAGTTTATTCAATCAATTTAAATATGGATTTACAACTAAAAAGTATATTTAACAGCTTAAAATAGCATTTGATAATTTTTATCAACAAAAATTATTTTTTGATTCATTTGAATATTTAATGATTGAAATAATATTATTCATTATATATATCAATATATTAAAAATTAAAATAACAATTTATTTTATTTAATTCAGTGATTGTTTATTGAATGTCATATAAATTTATAGGTGAAATAAATTAAGCGTAAGTTGATTTATTGTAAATATGATGCCAAATTACGTTTTGCGAGTGTTATCTCGTAATATTAAAATCATTTAATTAATAAAACACAACAACTCTATATTATGGAGGCTATATGAATAGTTCTATAAAATCCGGTGTTCGTCCTGATGCCTTAAAATCAGGTGTTCGCCCCTATGCCTTGAAAACAGGTGTTCGTCCAGACGCTCTAAAAACAGGTGTTCGTCCCGACGCCTTGAAAACAGGTGTTCGTCCTGATGCTATTATTGACTAAATCAATAATTAGTTATGTAAGCCAGCTTATAGCTGGCTTATTGTCTATATTCGAAATATTCACAAATAAAATGGATAAAAAATATGACAATTAATTTTCATAAAGAAATTTGGGAAGGATTTGATGAAAAAACAAATCATGGAAAGACTCCTTTTCTTTTCGAATCAATTCTTCCTTTAAATGAAGGTTTTTCTAATCATGAAACTGTTAAAAATGCATTTTATAATTTATGCAATAAATCTAATTTACTAAAAACTGATTGCCGCTTGCGTATCTATGATGGTGAAAAACGTCGTGATGATCTTGTTGAAAAATTATCCTCTGAAACCATATTATCGGATGAAACGTTGATACATTTCATGCAACGATTAAGTGGAAAAGAGCGTTTCAGTTTAGTGATTAATAACCTTGAGCAATCTTGTCCAAAGCTAGCAGCTGATTTCGGTTTATTTGCGCAATCTTTCTTTGCTTATAAAGGTATTCCTATTGGTGGAATAGAACAAGCAACTTTTTGTGGCAATTATTCTGGTACCGCTTTTGGTATACACGAAGGTTTTGAACATGCATTTTTGTGTCATTTAGGACCGGGTATTAAGTATTTTTATTGTTGGTCAAGAGAACTTTATTTGGAAATAACTGGCTCACGCGAACCCACGTTCTCAGATTCAGAATTGTATGACAAATTAATAGAAAAAGGAACGCTTTATATACTTAAGCCGGGTGATGCCTTGTATTTACCAGCATCAGTTTATCATGTCGGTCGTCAAGAAGAATTTTCGGTATCAATTGCGCTGCCATTTTATACTTATCCATTGTCGCGTTTTATGGCATTAAAAATACTTCCTGCTCTCAGTGAAAAATCACTTCCCTTTGATCAAGAAGGTATGTCAGAATTAATTAACTTTGATAATAATCAATTTGATACAGAACCACTCTCAACTCTTTTAACAGAAATAATAAATAAATGGCTACAACAGGATCTACCTAAATATTTACATTATTACTGGCATCGACTTCGTAGTAACGGAGGATGGGAACTGCCTACGGCTATAAACGCAGATCCATTAAAGGAACCCGAACATCAAAATGATTTAATCATTAATCCTGATTCTCAAGTATCATTACAGGCTCCATTTATTGTGAGTTATGAGCATGGGTTAGATTGTTCTTCTGATGAAATTCGCGTATTTATTGCAACAAAAAGTGTAATATTACCTGCCAGTTCTGAGACTTTAAAACTTTTGGATACACTTAATACTCGACAACCCATTACAATAAATTCTGAGGAAATTTACACCTCACTAAAAACATTAATAGTCACGGGCGGTTTACTTTCTCATTAATTAATAAGGAATAAAAAATGTATAGAAATTTCCCAGCATTAGTGGATGATTATCTGAATAAAAATATTCCCACTAGAAATTTAATTAATAGTATTATTAGTGAAGGAAAAGCAAAGGTTGATGGAAATGAGCTGATTGATAAACATTTCGATCCTATGATTGCAATTATTTATAATCAAATTAAAGATCTCATCAATCCATCAAATCTCAGTAAGGAAGAAGCAAAATTATATATTGGTGAGCTGTCTGTCTTCGCTCGTTACAATTCCACCATGTTATTAAGAGCAGCCGATAATATTCGTGGTTTTTGTCCTGAATTTGCTCAAGAATTAACACGGAACTTTTTGGAAGAAGGTGGAGAACGAGGAAAATTACCTGCCCACTATGTTGTTTTTAGCGGAGCACTCATTGCGGACTTAGATTTTCGAGTGAATGGCTGGATGCCACGTACTTCTTCAACACGTGCTCTTATTTCCCTAATCGACATACTTACGTGGTCTCATTGCCCTTCAACGGTACTGGGCATGTACTATGCAACCGAAGCTATTGCTATCGCGGAAACGCTACTTTTACAAGACATTACCAATCGTCTGGGACAAATTACTGGTCAAGGAACAGGAAATTCATTAAAAAAACTTGATTTTTATTATCGAATGCACTTGGATGAAACTCATAGCGCTGCAACTGATAATGTCGCAGTTGAACGCGGGCATCAAGAAGGTATTGCTAGATTCATCAGGGATGCAGATCTATTCCACTTTCAGCAACCTCAGATTGTGGATGGCTTCCTTCAAATGCTTACTCCTTTTGTTGATCAGTGGGTTGAGATTCATCATTTAACCCGAACAGATCACTGTTACAGTCATTAACATTTTAGGGTAATTATATGAAAAAAGTTGAATATTCCGGTGGGTGTCTTTGTGGTCATATCAGATTTATAGCGACAGGTGAGGCTGGTAATCCTCATACATGTTCTTGCTCCATGTGCCAACAACATTCTGGGGGATTGACTCTATGTTGGATTGAATTTCCGAAAGCCGCAGTCCACTGGAATGGGCCGGGTGGCGTTCCCTCTGTATTTCGTTCTTCCGACTATTCTAGTCGTGCCTTTTGCTCACAATGTGGAAGCTCTCTAGGAGCAATAGACGATGGCCCAACAGTCGGACTGCTATTAGGTAATTTTGATAGTAAAAACAAAAAAAACCTTCGCCCAGTTTCACATTCATTTATATCGTCACGCCCCCGTTGGTGGAAAATCGATACTCAATCCTAATAGAGAGAAAAGCAAATGTTGAATTCTCCAATATTATATAAAGCGGCGATGATTCGCCGCATACGCACTTTTCTTGATTCTCAGGAATTTATTGAAATTATGACTCCCGTTATGCGCCGTTATTCTGGTGATGACTCTCGTCCACGGCTCTCCCTACATAATGGAGGTTGGCTAAGAGAATCTTCAGCTTTTGCCTTGCGCTACAATCTTCAATACTATGATCGTATCTATGAAATAGGCCCTAGTTTCCGGCCTGATGCAGTGGATGATACCCACCTACCAGAATTTACAATGCTTGATTTATATAAAAAAGATTCTACCCTTGATGAAATGCTTCAACTTGCACAATCAATCATAGAAATATTTTATCAAGGGAAAATAAGTGTATTGTCGTTTGCTGATCATCTTAAACAACGGTTTTCAGTTGATTTTTTTGAAGATTTTTCCGCTTCCGAAATATTTATTGATTGTTTACGGGAAATGTATTGTGACAAAACAACTCCCCCGCTGAATCTAATTGATCGCTATATTATTGAGAATATTGAACCTCTATCACAACAATGCTGTATTATCGTAACGGATTTTCCTTTGCTCACCGAGATACGAGCAAAGAAAAGAACAGGAACAAAAGGAATCGTCGAGCGTTTCGAAATTTTGATTAATGGGATCGAAATTGTTCATGGTTATACTGACGAAGATGATGTAGAGCGTTTTGAAACTCAGGCTCGGAAACGTAACATGTTTGGGTCTGAAGATGAGGTGATGTGTACCATGATGAGAAATAAATTGGTATCGCCTTCCAGCGCTGGATTTGCTATTGGTATAGAAAGATTATGTCAAGTTGCATTAGGAGAAAAACAAATTTCTGCATTTGCAACTTCGCGCCCGTTTTCTCCTTTTTAATTTGCAAATAACGAAACATTTATCGGAAATCATTATATGGTGACATTCAATGAATGGTTTATTATGGCCTTTTCTATCGCATTAGTTTTAATCGTTCCTGGGCCAACAAATACTTTACTTTTATCAGCTGGGTTACAACAAGGGTTAAGTAAATCTCTTATTCTCGTTATTGCCGAAGCTATAGGATATACAGTGGCTATTGCAATTTGGGGATTTTTTTTGCTATCTCTGACACAGACGTTGCCTTGGATGTACCAGTTTGTGAAGCTATTGTCTGCGACTTATGTGCTGTGGCTAGCTTTTAAATTATGGATGTATAGCTTAAAAATGGATTATTTTACAGATAATGAGGTGAATTTAATAAATATTTTCGCCCATAAAGGTACAAATTTCGTTGATGTTATGGTAGCCACATTTTTGAATCCAAAAGCCTTATTATTCGTAAGTACTTTTATTCCAATAAGCGCTTTTAAGTCTGTGAATACTTTTTTTCCTATGCTTGGTGTTTTTTTGATAATCTTAGTGCCAATAGGTACATTATGGATATCTTTTGGAAGCTTAATTCATTCCTATAAATACTTACGTAGATTTACTGCCATTTTTCTGCGGATATCATCCGTGATTCTGATACTATTTTCATTCTCGTTAACTTATTCAGGAATAGCAAAGGCTGAAAGTTCACTGGTTTTGTACAATTGGCAAAGTTATACAAGTCCAGAGATGCTCCAAAAATTCAAAAAAGAGCATAATATCAGCATTACTCTATTAGAATACAAATCAAATGAAGAAGCATTAGAAAGCATTCAGCTTGGAAAAATTGATGCTGACCTTGCTGTTGTAGCGGATAATTTTTTGCTTCACTGGATAAACGCCGGACTTCTGCAACCTATTGATGCTCAGTCAATGACAAATTTCAAGAATATTACCCCCCGCTGGCGCACATCTCCTGCCGATCCGCAACGAACTTATGGTATTCCTTGGTCTTGGGGCATTGTTGGCACTGTCGTCCATACAGATGTTTACGATGGCGATATTAATACATGGAAGGTTGTTTTAGAACCGCCAACATCATTATTTGGTACTATTAATGTGGGTTCAGACATGAATGATCTTATTTATGCGGCCATTCGCTATCATGGTGGTAAAATATGTGACTCAAATCCTAAATTACTTGAAAAAGTTAAGAAAACCTTACTTGAAGCAAAAAAACATTGGGCCGCAATGGAGTATGGTAGTGTCAATATGATGGCTTCGGGAAAATTTAAAGCAGGTATTGACTGGAATGGTGCAGCGTTGCGTCAACGTAGAATTAATTCTCATATTCAGTTTGGCTTGCCACGTGAAGGGGTATTAATATTCAGTGATAATCTTGTCATTCTCAAAAAATCGAAAAATTATGAAAATGCCAGATTATTTCTTAATTTTATTATGCAACCTGAGAATGCCGCATTGAATTCTGCATTTCATGGCTATGACAGTACCATAGAAGGGGCTGATAAATATTTACCCTTATGGATGAAAAATGCGCCTGAACTTAAAATTCCTGAACATGTATTAAAAAATTCAGATCATTCGGTCATGTGCTCACCTTTTGTTCAAAAAGAGTATCTTAATATCTGGCAACAGCTTTTAAAAATAAGTTATTAGCGCGCTAATTCTCAGGACTGCGACTTAAAAGATAGAAGGCAGAACAGTAACCGTTTTAACTTGGGATAATCACAAGAATTCCTGCCTTCATCACATTCCTCACCCCTCGTATTTATATTTTTGTTTTTATTATCACAAATTAACAATATATGATGCTGAAATTATCGATGTTATGTTGTATACAAATTAATGCAAATGTTAATTGTCTGTTACACGATATCGAGTAATCACACTATGGCTGTCAAAAAAGTGACAAAAACAAAACTCTTACTGGCAACCCTCGCTGCAATGGCTGTCATCATCATAGCTGTTGCAGGTAAGCTGGAAAATGCCAATAAACGTTTCCTCTCAGTCGCCACCGCTTCCACGGGAGGCACTTATTATCCGATGGGGGTGGGTCTGGCTAATATCTGGAGCAACCATCTGAAAAATGAGCATATTCAGGTCACGGGACAGTCTTCGGCAGGCTCAATTGAAAATATTGACCTGCTACAGAAAGATGAGGCGCAACTCGCCATTTTGCAGAGCCTGATCGCCGTTGAAGCCTATCAGGGTGTGCGCCATTTCGAAAACCGACCGTACCACGATTTACGTTCCATTTCGGTACTTTGGCCGAATGTCGAACATTTCGTCCTGCTGGAAGACAAAATCAAAGAGGGTACGCTCAATGACATTGCCGGAACCCATTTTTCTGTCGGGCCACAGGCCAGTGGCACAGAACAATCAACCCTGATTATTCTGCAAGGTGTCAATCTCAGTAAGAAAGATATTCGCCCAGAATATCTAGGCTATGGCGATACCGTTTCCGCCATGCGGGATGGCCGTCTTGAGGGTGGTGCCCTGCCCGCTGGTGTACCCGCCTCGGCAGTCACTGATATGTACGCCAGCGGCGTGCCTTCCCGTATCCTCAATGTAACCGATGACCAACTGGCAAAAATCAATACTATCGCCGATTCTTGGTTTCGTTTTGTTATTAAGCCGGAAACTTACCCACGTCAAATCCAGCCGGTTCATACCATTGCTCAACCCAATATTCTGATGACGACTCGTAAGATTGATGAAAAAACCATTTATGAACTGACAAAAGTGATGTTCGAAAATTTGAAAGAAGTTCAGCAAATCCATAGCGCGGCAAAGTACATTACGCCAGAAAATGCGCTCAAAGGTGTCTCTGTACCCTTGCATATCGGTGCGTATAAATTTTATCGCGAGAGGGGTCTGGATATCCCCGATAACCTTGTACCCCCGGAAGCAAAACTCACTGCAAATCAGCCATAATCTCCCTCACGCTACGGAGTCATCATGAGCACTGACACTTTAACGTCATCTTCCCCCCACGAACTGGATAAAGAAGCCGGTTCGGGCAGCCGTCATCTGAACGGCATTTATCTGAAATTGACAGCAATACTGGCTATCGTGATTTCCCTTTATGCCATTTATTCCAATGCGTTATCCAATACGCAGGAGTTTTACCGCAATGCGACCTTTCTTGGGGGAATTCTGATTTTGGGTTTCATTCTGTTTCCCCTTTCCAAACGTTATGCCACCCCAAAATTCAATCGTTGGGATTATCTTTTTATCCTGCTGACATTGCTCAGTTATGGCTATTTTTATTTCACTTACGTTGACTTACATGTGGTTCGCAACAGTATTCCCGACACGCTGGATTATGTGATGGCGGTGATCGGAATTGGCGTCTTATTTGAAGCAGCCAGACGCACAACCGGCTATTTCATACCGGGACTGTCTCTCTTCGCTATCATTTATGCCCTGTTCGGCCAGTATTTCATCGGGATCTTTGGCCATGCCGGATTTTCCCTTGAGCGCCTGCTATTCCGCCTGTTTATGACCAGTGAAGGCATTTTCGGCATCACCCTGTCAACCGCATCAACCGCCATCATCGTCTTCATTTTGTTTGGTGCATTTTTGAGTGTCAGCGGCGCGACGGCGTTGTTCAACGATTTGGCATTGGCAATAGCTGGCCGTCGCCGTGGAGGGCCAGCGCAAGTTGCCGTCATTTCTTCCGCTTTGACGGGATCATTAAGCGGCAGTGCCGTCGCCAATGTCGCGACTACCGGCACTTTTACCATTCCCTTAATGAAAAGTATCGGTCTGTCACCGCGCTTTGCCGGTGCTGTTGAAGCGGCCGCTTCGACGGGAGGAATGATCATGCCGCCGATTATGGGGGCGGCGGCGTTTATCATGGCGGGTTTTCTTGGTATCTCCTACACCACGATTGTCATGGCGGCCATTATTCCTGCTTTGCTCTATTATGCCGCCCTGATCATTGCCATCGATTTAGAAGCAAAAAAACAGGGACTGCAAGGCATCAGCAAAGAGAATATTCCTCAAGTCAAAACCGTACTGAAAGCCCGTGGCCTGCTGTTATTACCGCTATTTATCGTAATCGGCATTCTGCTGATGGGAAAAACCCCGATTTACGCCGGTTTTCTTGGCATTATTACGATTATCATCGCAAGCTGGATCACACCAGATACCTCGGCTCGCATGACACCAAAGAAAATTGCCAAAGCCTTGAGTGAAGCTGCCCGGGGCTCCATTCAAGTTACGATTGCCTGTGCTGCCATTGGGGTCATCATTTGTGTCGTTACGATGACTGGCATCGGTTCGACCCTCGCTTTCAATATCGTTTCGCTGACTGACAATACGCTGTGGATGATCCTGCTGGTGGTGATGGTAGTTTGTATCGTCCTCAGTATGGGGCTGCCTTCCACCGCCTTATATATTGTTGTTGCCGTGACAGTGTCACCCATATTAATTAAAGCGGGCGTCTTGCCATTAGCGGCACATTTTTTCGTTTTCTGGTTCGGTGTGCTTTCCAATATTACCCCTCCTGTGGCGCTGGCCAGTTACACCGCCGCCAGCATTGCCCGCTCCGACCCAATACAAACCTCATGGAGTGCCGTGCGGCTGGCTCTTCCGGGCTTCATCATTCCTTTTATTCTGGTCTATAACCCCGCTTTATTGATGCAAGGCAATGACTTAAATGTGCTTTCCATTATTTATATGATCATGACCGCCCTGATTGGCATTTATTCACTCTCCGTCGCTACTGCTAATTTCTGGATGATCAAGACTCACTGGCTGGAAAGAATATTCTTCGCTATCGCGGCCATTCTGCTTATCAAACCCGGGATGCTGACAGATTTGGCCGGTGTAATATTCATCGCTACAGCGGGCGTTGTTCATCGGTTACGCTACAACCGGCAACGTGCTTTCCCTCTGGAGTTAATAAGGAAAAACAATAAAAATGTATGACGTTATTATCATTGGTGCGGGGTTGGTCGGCCTTGGTACGGCTAATGCCCTGCAAGAACATCACCCATCATTGCGCCTGCTGGTACTGGATAAAGAAAATGGGGCAGCCGCCCACCAAAGCGGGCATAACAGCAATGTTGTTCACTCCGGCATTTACTACCCTCCCGGCAGTTTAAAAGCCCGTCTGGCAAAACAGGGAAACCGCTCGATATATACGTTTTGTCAGCAACATGGCCTGTATCATGACCGCTGCGGTAAAATGATTGTGGCGACCCAACCGAAGGAACTGCCCTTATTGGAAAATCTCTACCAGCGGGGGTTGCAGAACGGCCTTGACGTCAGCCGCCTGTCACAAGCTGAATTGAAAGAGCGCGAACCTTATGTCAATGGTATTGAAGCGATTTTAGTGCCGGATGCGGGGATCGTAAATTATCCGGAAATTGCTGCGAAACTGGCCGAGATCATTCAAGCCAGAGGGAGTGATATTCATTACCAGCAACAAGTGCAGAATATCCGTGAACACAATGGCTATGTTGAAGTGCAAACCCAACAAACCCACTATCAGGCAAAATGGCTGGTGAATTGTGCGGGCTTGCATAGCGATAGAATTGCGCAACTGGCCGATTATGATACGGGCATGAAAATTGTGCCGTTCCGTGGCGAATACTATGTGCTGAACAGCAGTAAAAATTATCTGGTCAATCACCTGATTTATCCTGTACCTAACCCTGATTTTCCTTTCCTTGGTGTCCATTTTACGCGGATGTACAACGGCAAGCGGGATGTTGGCCCCAATGCAGTATTGGCATTTAAGCGCGAAGGATATCGTAAGACCGATTTCAGCCCACGAGATTTGGCAGAAGTGCTCACTTACAAAGGGTTTTGGAAGATCGCCTCACGCTATTTTGGCGAAGGAGTGGCCGAAATGCGCCGTTCATTCTCGCGCCAGCTTTTTACCGAGAATGCCCGCCAGCTCATTCCTGACCTGCAACCCGAAGATATCACACCGGGGCCAGCCGGCGTCCGCGCTCAGGCACTGACAGCCGATGGCAAGCTAGTGGATGATTTTCACTTTGTGGTTGGTCGCAGATCACTGCATGTATGTAATGCACCTTCGCCGGCAGCGACAGCTTCGATGGAGATTGGAAGGGAGATTGTGAGGCGGTATTTTGCGGAGCTTTGAAGAAGGTAATTTTTAAACTGACAGATACCGGAATAGAAACGGTAACTGTCAGTTTGGATTAGTACGCTTTATTTACAGGCTATATTCGACTAGTTATCCCGAACCATTACGTCTGTATGTAGAGTATAATCGTTACTCTTCATCTCATAGCTCGAATTAGATGGAACTAATGTTGTCATACCTATTCCATCACCCTCATATTTGTGTGAATCTACAGCTCTATATTTATATTGTTTTCCCGCATAAAAAATACTAACCAGCATTCTATATTCACCTTTACTATTCCTAAATAGCTGTTCCTAATATTGCTACACTTTTGCTGTGCCATGTTTATTTCCTGGGAATGGGCTAACCGTGTTCATAAAGCCACGCACTTTTCTCAATAACTGCCACATATAACAGCAACAATGATTACGTGTAATCGTTTCATGGAGTGCTAACCCTAATTTTTCAATATGATTTATCCATGGGGAATAAATCGGTTGATAAATCAATTTGAATTTCGGATTTTGGGCGAGCCACTCTTGTGTTTTCTGGCTTTTGTGAATAATGTAGTTATCGACTATCAAGGTAATACTTTTCGCCCGGCGATAGGCGGCTTTCAGATGCGCTAATAGTTTGATAAATAATGATGAGTCTTTATTGTTGCCGCCAACATAACTCACTTTTCCGGTGCCACTGTGTAAGGCACCCGCCAGATAATATTTCTCGTTCTGACCCGGTGTCGTGATACGTTTTTGTTGCCCACGTCATTGCCAGTCTGCACCGATTTTAGGATTCAGGTGGATATCCACTTCATCTTCGTAAAAGACCGGATGATCGGGGCTGCATCCAGGGGTTACGCATGAAAATATTGAGTGGATAATTCTTTCATTTTTAGAGGGACGCTAATGAAAGAATTAGTGGAG
>NZ_JANAIF010000088.1 GCF_024721015.1 Xenorhabdus bovienii | reverse complement strand
TGACAAGATCATGGGTACATTCATTGAGCGTGAGCATTATCTATTTTAACAATAATCTCTATATTGAATACACTACCGGCTGTTGGGTTTGTCGCAGGTAAGGCAATTTTCTCTGATAATCTTGTGTTCAAGAGAAGAATGTAGAACATTCTAAGTTTAATAGACCACACCTATGGATATGATGGTGTGGTTATATTTATTCCACAGGTTTTAATTCACTTTACCAAAAATATTTTTTCATAAAATTAAATCTGGTTAATTAAATGTTAGGATTAAAATAAATCATGGCGTTAGATATCTAGATAGTGACATAAGGATTTTTTCTGATACATTATGATAAGTTCTTATCTGTAAATCTAAAAGGATTGGAGTGATGTTTGAGAAAAAAAACTATGACAAGGAAATGTTATATATTACAAAAAGAAATAAAGCTCATACTTGCTTATACCCAAATTGCAAAAATAGGGCAATATATTCACATGCCATATCAAAATCCATTTCCATAGATAAAATTGCTGAGGGTGGGCATGTGAAAATATTTAACCCTATACGATATGGAAATGATAAAATACCAAGATTTTCAGATCTTGGTATTAATGATGCATCTGCCTTCAATGGTTTTTGTCACGATCATGATAGTCTGTTTAACAATATAGATGAAAATGAGATAGATAATATCCGAGACTTATATTTTCAAATTTATCGTTCCCTTTCATGTTTTTATTATTACGAAAAAATTGGCGAGGTATTATATCCAGATATTGACGCTAACGAAGCGTTTAAGACTTTCGTAGATGCTCAAAGCACTAAAGATACAATGAACATAGATCAAGAAAAACTCAAGAGCATCATAATTGATACAATAAATAAGACTAATAATATAAAAAATGATGAGTTAAAGAAAACAAAAAATGAGATAGACAGAATTAGAAGATACTTCCTAAACAATATTCATGAATTAGATGAGGGTAAATATAATAATAGGAGCTTAAATGAAAAGGGTACAGAGTTACAAACAATAAAATTCAATGATTTCGATTATGTCATTTTTTATTACATTACAGACTTTAAGATTCCAGTTGCAATAAATACCATGCATAATCTTAATTATTGCGGGCGTACATTTTTATTTCTTTACATTGTTATTCCATATGAAAATTCCAATATTATTATTGGGGTAATCGAAAAGGATTTACCTCATGAGTATTATGATAGGATCATAAGCTTAATTGATGATGCGTTTAAGGATAAATTGGCTACATTAAATTTCATTGAAACTTTAATTATAACATCACCTGATGATTTTTATTTAAAGCCTAGTGTCATCAATGATATGGAAGAAAATAAACTAGACTTTATTTTAAATGATTTCATGTTCTTGCATGAATTTCTAAGTTTTGATAAATACTTTACTCAATATGACGCTTCCATATTTGATGAGCTAAGGCGTAATATTATTTCAGAAAATAAAAATTCATATAGTACACATGAGTTAGATAAAATCCATATGTTTCCCGAGAGAGAAAGTAATGAGGTAAGAAAAGTAAAAATGATGGATAAGATAAAAAATGAGAATGTAATAATAAATTCCTTAAATAAAGGGAATAATTAATATAGACAAACATATTGAATGCCACGTAGTCAGCAGAAGCTAAATAGTTGCGCACTATGCCACTATACTTGCCATTTATTGACATATAGTGGTTGCGTAAGGGCACCATATCACAAATCAGATGCAGCGCCGTTTGGCTGAGCGAACAGCCTAATCTCTTGTCCTGCAAGGGCTAGTCAAAAGTGGTGCAATATGTATTAGCTCGGCTTTTTTTGCCGAGCGTATTCTAAAGAACCATAAACCCCAACAACTACCTGAGACACAATATCAAATACGGTATAAAGGGATATTTCCTGAGTAATTTCCTCTCCTTTCCCGATTCTGTAAGTAAATGTTGTACTATGTAGAGTTATCAAGAAACGGTCTGTCATTTTTAAACCCTCTGATTTTATATAAGACAAGAATTATGTCTGGGGTTCTCTGTTTTTCAAGTTCAATGAACGAGGTCAGTGCGGTAAAAATCATCTCATTTTGGTGGGAAACCCGGCGGTCTTAATTTTGGTTCGCTGCGCTTACCAGATGAGAGTGTAGGTATATACTTCGGTGTGTTATAGGGTTGTTCAGATTTTTTCACACGGCTTGGGAAACGATTAATTTCACTTGCAGCTGGTTTAGAAGCGCAGGTCTCAGTTTGTTGTTGTTTTTCATCATTGAATGATGCACGTTGTTCATATTCATTACGTGAAACATAACAGCCTAATACCTCATCAAAGACGTAGTTATCAGCAATACGTTTATCATGTTCCTCACTGATAATATCAACTTTAATTTTGTCTGTTTTAGCCCATATAAAATTATCCCTGATAAAATCGACTAAAAGGGCAATGAAACGTTTAAAAATATTATCCTGACGCGGAGTAGCCTGTTTCCTCTTAACACGTTCAGGGGCGCTTCTGGATGCCTTGTTTGGGTTTTGAGAGATGGATGTTTTCAAATTAGTATTTGTTTCAATATCAGAAATACTGACCGATGGTTTCTTACCAGCAACAACCTTACTGACTTTGGATTTATCACGATAGGATTTAACACCCCTGATGCGAGTATGAGAAGCTGGCGCTACCAGCACAGGTCTTTGCGGTTCATTGGCAGAAGAACCGGAGCGTGTTTCAGGTAATACAATCTCTTCTGGTTCAGCAAGATGTGTAATCGTAAAGCTTCTGACATCAACGACGATTTCAAGGTCAAGTTCGCTGAAGGTCTTATAGACTTCAACCGCTTCCTGCTTCGCTGCGTCACGAACTGCCTGTTCTGCGGCTCTTTGTTCCTGAGCTGCTTGACTACGCCATTTGGCACTGTGGGTACGTTTCATTGCAGGGCGGTTTGTTTCAGCCGCTTTAGCAAGCCATAATGCTTTTTCTTCATTATCAAGAGCAACTGTTGCTTTCTCTAATGCTTCCTCATGCTGGGTTTGGAGAGAACGATGGTCAATACGTTCTGATGAACCAGCAGCAGCAAGGTAGCTGTTAGCCATAGATGCCCATGATTCACGCCAAAAAATAGACATTTTTCTGTCGTTCCAGCTTCTTTCTTTTTTACCAAAACCTTCAGGGCCTATGGTTTTTAATGTCAACATAACGTGAGCATGAGGATTCTCGCTATCGAGATCGTGGAAAGCGATATCGGCAATCATGCCTTTATCAACGAAATTTTTCTGACAATACTCAAGGGCAAGTTTTTTCTTGTCGTCATTGTTTAACTCGGCAGGAATAGCAACATCGAAATAACGGGCTGTCTGACCGTTATTTTGGCGCTCAACTCTTTCAACTTCATTCCACAATGATGTGGAGTCTTTTACAATATATTGAGGAGCATTAACAGGAGCTAATATGAAATGTCCATATAAATCAGTACGGCGGCTATAATCATACGTATCACCTGTTCTTTCGTCTGTTATACGTGTACGGGCATGATAGGCAGCTTTCGCAACGGAAGATCTGCCCTCACTTCGTTTCACAATTTTAAAATCAAGATGAAAAATAGCCATACAATAAAAACAACCTCAATATAAATTTAAATATCAAACCAAAATATAAATCTCCAATGCGACTATGTTGGTTTTAGTTTTTCGTAAGAAAAACTCTGGTGTTGACGTTGACCTTGTTTCCGAAGGAAACGGTGTTAGCCTGCGGCAGGCAACCGTCGGTAGACCCCACACGCTCACGAAGTGAGTGTATAGGTGGGCATTGCTTTATTTTTATATCTCCTAAAGGAGCTAAAAATAAAGCAATGTAAAAAGTTTCTCTATAGTTAAATAATAACGCTAGTTTATATGTCTGTGAAATTAACGGGGCTAGAATCGGATGAACGGCTGAAGTAGTATAATAATATTGGTTTTTGGTGTTTAGATAGCGCCCGTAAGGGCAAAAAGAGTGATTTTCCTCCCGCCGTAAGGCTGGAAAGCTGAATTAAGATAAAATAGCGAAAATAAAAATTACTTTTACGTGTTGCATAATTCACAGGTTAAGAGCTGAAATCAGAATCAAAAGACAACAGGTGAAATTGCTTTCATTTATTTGATAAAATAAGTAACGCGATGAGCATTAGATATTTTAAGTTAGTGATTGCACTCGTATGTGTTGCACATTTTTATTTTGATCTTGCTGTTATCTCGTTTTTAAAACCAAAACTCCATTTTTTAGGGATGAATCCCATAATTAACAGGACAAGCCTGTTCAGCAGGTGATTGTTTTAGACAATCCTTTAGTGCTGCTAACTTTGCTTTTTAAAAATACAATATTTGACGATATTCTTCTTTAGTGATATTCCATTATTTATATATCAAACTAAGGAGATAATTATGAGTGAACAAATGAACTATGTTTTAAATATTGATACTTACATTTTACAGAACAGTCATGAAAAGATCACTGATATATTTATGACTAAACATAAAGAAGCTGTAATAGAACACTGTGGTTCCGATATGGAACAATTCCAGTTTTACTTTGAAGCTGGACTACATGCAATTGGAGTATGGCAAATGCAGGTTGATGCGGGCACCTGCAACAATGAAGAAGAAGAGGTGTTGAGATTCTTTAGTGAATTGGGTCCAGAGGATGCTGGAAAATTAACTGAGTCCATTTTACAGTTCAGTGATGTTCTCAATATGAATGATGTAGATATAATAATATATATTTCTTAAGTTAAGGATGAACTATATGGATGATAACAGCAGAAAACCAAGAACAGAAAAAACAATTAAGCAAAAAATAGCATCAGCGCAGATGCGACTGAATCGCCTTAAGACAAAAGAGAAATCTTTATCAAAGAGTGCTGAGACACGCCTGAAGATCATTCTTGGTGCTGAAGTAGCTAAAGCTGTTGGCTGTAAAGTAGAAGAGGTGGATAAAGAGTTAATATTTGGACTGATATTACAATCATCGAATATTAATGCGGAGGCTAAAGCAAGAATTAAATTACGAGGGAAAAGATTTCTTGAGGATATGGTGGGTAGGCAGGGATGATATATTCATAAAAGCGAAGTGAGATTAATTTTTGTTGTAGCGATTAAAATGAGTTAGTGACTCATCATAATAATAAAAAGTCGTTATATACTTTGTCCTGATATTCAGAAATATAACATGAGATATAAGATAGATAAGGTGTCAGGAACTTGGTTTAATACTCCAGACTTTTCATAGCGGATTAAAGTCCTTCGTAATTAGCTGTTATGATAATATTTTTTTAAAAATAGTTAAATATATTTGACAATCAGTATTTAATGTCGTATTTAATAAGAGTTCCTTGAGAATATTCACTTCATGAAGTGTCTGATTGCCCCATATATGGGGAGTGGTTTACAGCCCAATGGGCTGATTGCGTTGCCCCAAGTATGGGGATATATATTCTCTCCAATGGAGAGTTCCCTTTAAGGGAAAACGAAAGGGCCGTAAGGCCCTTTACCATGTATAAAATGTCATCATCCAACTTGTTTAATCAGTTCAACTATTCTGTCTGCAGAAAACTGTGTTTTAAACTCGACTTTGACAGATTTACTTATTTGATTGAATAGCTCTTGTGCGTGTTTTATCTTGCGATCTTCTTCAAGTCGTAAGCTATCCTTTCCATCTACATTTTTTGTTTCAATGATAAAGTTTAAATAATCACCTTTTGTTGTTTTGACAACATATGCAAAGTCAGGGGAGTACGTGTATCCACCTGCTACTGGGATCTTAATGGAGTTCTTCGGTATCTTTGTAAAAACAGCTACAGAGTGGATCTCCCCATCTGTTATGTTGAGTCTTTCAAGCTCTGAGTCATAAAAGACTTCTTCAAAAAGATAAGAATCCAATGGTGGCTTTGTATTATCCTGCAATACCCCAAGATCACTCGACGACACCTCGTTTAGAGGATTTCCTTCTTCATTAGTGAACTTCGTAGGATGAATTGCACCTGAAATAACATTATATCCAAGACTGAATTTGTTAAATGAATTGTTCAGAAGATACTTACTAAACCCAGATTTAATCTTTCTGATTGTCTGAATATTCAGGTAGTCAGTGATATTGATAGTGTCTTTTATATCACAAAAAACCTTATGTAAGGTATTGTGTTTAGCAAAAATAGTTTGTGATAAGTTATCAAGAAATTCCCGATAGCTCATTGTGTTTAGTTTAGCAAAGTTATCATCATCACTGATAATGCTTTTCGACATTGCCGTATCATTATGGATGTAAATCCTATCTATGCGAGTATGAACGCCTGATTTAGTAAATCTATCTGATTCTTCGAGCATAAATGACTTGAATATGGATAAGAATTCATTCTCGCTGTTTATCTTATACTCAATTACTGCTTTTTGATTGATCAGATCCCAAAGCTCTTTCAGTTCACTGAACTTGCCAACACGCATTTTAGTACGTTTTTTTCCATCCGTGGCTTTTTTGATTTTGCTTGGTTTCAACCCGGTAGGGAATGCAGCAGGATATTTGGCTTTTAAGCGACTATAGGCATCGTAATCTTTGAAGTTTTCATTATCATCAATGATTTCAGCATCAAAGATCTCATTCATGAGTGTTCTGGATGAAAGCTCAGGATACTGAGATAAGATTTTATCCTTAATTTCTTGAGTAAACTTACTTGGAACAGTTTCTTTGAAAGAACTATCATTGACCTCTTTTACAAGAGAATCAACAAAATCTTTTTCCGTAAAATCAACATAGTAGTTGAGTGTGAAATTGCGATCTTTCACTCGGCACATGTATTCATTCACGGGAAGACGCAAACCACGCCCTACCTCTTGAAGTTTAGATGTGGTGCTACCGCTCGAACGGAGCTTACAAATCTGAAAGACATTTGGGTTATCCCACCCCTCACGCAACGTCCATTTAGAGAAAATGAAACGGCGAGGATTCTCTAAAGACAATAAAAGCTCTTTGTCATGAAGGATTTCGTTGATTTCCTGCTCAATTTTATCATCTTTATCACTGTTATCTTTTGAAAAATAGCCACCATGAACAGAAGGTATATCCTTAACAGTTTTTTCAAGGTAGTTTCTATAAAACTCATCTTTCTCTGCTTTTAACAGTTCATTAGCTTCTGCCAAAACGTATTCTTCGAACTTAGTTTTCAGGCTTCCGGCAATATCATTACCATCACGATAGCCTTCAATGTCATCAATGAAGAAAAGAGTAAGGGGCTTTATGCGTGGCCTTTGTGTCAGATACTCTTTTTCTAACTTAAAGTGTTCTTTGACAGCTTTACGCATCATGTTATCAGCAAGTGTCTGATCGTAAGAATAGGGGTTTATCGAGCTACCAATTTTTAGCTCAATACCATTACTCAACACTGCTGTATTCTTGTTTAAAGCATCAAGAGTTAAATCATGGATCGCACTATGCGTCTTAGATAGTGATTCACCTTTGGCTAACTTGAACGTTTTTCTATTGCCATTTTCATTCAGTTCAAATGTAGCTTCTTTGCCGTCAGATTTGACGAACTTGAGATTAGCGCTACCATCACCAACAATATCTTCAATGTAAGCATCAATACCTTTAACAAGATCTTCATTGAATGCATCCACGGCTGTAAGACGATAAACTAAGTTCTTATAGCCTTCACTAAAGGTTGCGCCATAGCGGATGATATATTGTGCATTAAATTTTTCAATATTTTCCCATGTCTTTTTAGCCGTAGGAAATTTATGAGGCTCATCAATGATAATGAATGGTTTTATCGCACTAAGTGCAGAAAATGGGGTATCAAACAGGTTATCAAGCAAGCCAACATCATAAGTGTCAATTAAAGACTTAGAGTTAATCATCCCTGAGTTGATCACAAGAACGTGTATATATTTCTTATTGAAATTACTTGCTTCAACAAAATCATGGATAGCTTGAGGCATGTATGATTTTGTATTTTTACCAGAACTTTTCTGACTTTCAACAACGTAAGTCTTTAGTTCACGCTCGTAATCATCTCGAAAGTGTTCTTTTAAAGCATCACTTTTTAAGAAATTTACAGTTCCTGCTTTGATTGAAAGAGTAGGAACAATAATAATGAATTTATTAATTCCAAAGGATTTGTTCAGGTCAAAAATTGTTTTGGTGTAAGTATAAGTTTTACCTGTACCTGTCTCCATAGAAACATCAATTACGTTGCTTTTAGCATCGTAATTATCTTTTGAGTGCTCAATACCATTGAACTCCTGAACATTTTTTATGTTGTTGTAGTATTGTTGTTCAGATAGATTCAGTTCTGGATTAGCTAACAGGCGAATAGCAACATGATCCGTCTGATGAGGTATGGCGGATACAAAGACATTCATCACCGCATCAACGCCAGCCTTTTGATGAGGTAAATTCTTTTCGAATGTGAACCCTTTAGACATGATTAGTTCCTTACCACCAAATCTAAATCAATAGATTTTTTATTAGCATAACTTTTTAGTGCTTCATTGAGTTCCATCTGTTTCGCACTTTCGAAGTTGCTGCCATAAAATACAACTTTGTTAGGGGCAAAGTCTTTGTCTGAATCCAGCTTTTGAAGTAAAGCTTTCAGTGCTTCACTGGTGAAATTAGGCGCAATCAGATACACACGACCATCGCACAAGTGCGCTTTATAACCATTAAGATCAACATCTTCAATAGGTGTTGTCAACAAACTGCCATCATACAGGCACCATGTAGTCAGTAAGGAGTCATATTGTTCAGGAGTCAATACTGCATCATCAAAAAATGTATGGTTAGAAAGCGTTAGCTCAGATTCATCTTTCACCCGAAAATCATCAACTGTTTCAAATGATTTGAATCCTAAATTTCCTTTGTAATCAATATGCTCTAAGCCTATTTTTTCACAAGCTCTTTTCAGTCGTTCTTTTGTAATATCAAAAATCGTTTCAAAACCTGATTTAAATGCAATGCTATCTTTAGAGCATTTTTCTGGGATCTGAACTGTTATGAAACTTCTTTCTGAATTTTCCTGTGCATTAAGTTCCATGACTGCATGGGCTGTCGTGCCAGAACCAGCAAAGAAATCAAGAATAATGTCGTCTTCTTCAGTACCTAAAACTATACACTGCTTCATTAGTTCTAATGGTTTAGGGAACTGTAAAACTCCACTCATTTGTAACTTACCTGATTCAATAGTCCCTTGTTCATTTATAAATTTAGTATCAAACCAAATTGATTTTGCCTTGGTGGTACTTTTCCTTGATTTTTCATAAATGTTCCAGCCGCCATCACGTTTCTTTTTTGCCCAAACGGTTTGTGGTTCACTTTCAATACCTTCTTTCTGGAGTTTATCTTTGCCCCATCTCCAACAGCTCTCCACACCTTCACTATTCATTGGATATACAGGAGTTGTACACTCTAGAGTTTCAGTTAAGGATATTTTTGAAAGACCTTCTTCATTTATATGATTTTCATCGACATAGATGGGATAGAAAAGATTCGGTCGATTATGTTTTCCAAATTTAGGATTGCGATTTCTAAGTTCCCAAAGATCATATGCACCATAAGAATCCTCAAATGGGAGCTTTCCGCCCACTTTCTCTAACTCTCCGAGATTTGATTTATTTGATTTATAGTAAACTAAAATATACTCATGGCATTTAGCTATTTCCTTGTAAGTTTGGCCACGCTTATTTGATTGTACTATTATTTGAGATAGAAAATTTTCTTCTCCGAAAATTTCATCACATAAAAGTTTTAATTGCGCGATTTCATTATCATCTATTGAAATAAAGATAACGCCATCTTCGCGGAGAAGTTCACGAGCAATATAAAGACGGGGGTAAATGAATGTCAGCCATGCACTATGACTACTTGAACCTTTGACAGTAAAATTGAGGATACGTGTAGCCTCATCAAGATCGATCCCTGCCAATTCAGAAAGCTGTTCTGCCGTGAAATTACGCTCATCATTATATACAAATCCATCTGAACCAGTATTATATGGTGGATCAATATAAATCATTTTAATCTTTTCAGAATAAGCATTAACCATGTGCTTTAATACTTCGAGATTATCCCCTTTGATTAACAGATTCTGACTGTTTTTGTTCTCTACACGTTGGTTATGATTTTTATCTTCTGCCAACAAGGTTTTGGGTGGTAGGTTAGCCAACAGACGGGCATAGGACTTACCCAGCCAGTTTAAGCTGTATGACTCTTTAGAGAGTTCAACATCCGATGATTTGACGATCTCAAGCAACTTTTCTTGAATGAAAACCCCGTTTTTATCAAAACACTGCGGAAAGTTAGCCTTTAAAACAGCAATTTGCTTACTGTTAGCAGTTTCAACTTCTGAAAAAATCGTTTCTTTTTGCATATCCATTTTAAACCTGATTATTTATTGTTCGATTTAGTGGTGTTTTTGATTGAAGCTTCACTTAAGCCTATGCGTAGTAGTTCTGCAGCTGCACCATCTATGCTTTTGAAGACTCGTGCTTCGTAAGGCTGTCTGGAGCTACTTAAGACTAATGGCTTACCTTCCCACTCTGAACCATCAAAAATCACGGTATACTCGCCTTTAGAGCCTTCTATTGTTGCTCTATCAAGTAGACCTGATTTGACTCTTTCCTTAGCCATCGAGCTAAGGACAAAATTTCCACCATTAAGACCTGATATCATGGTTATTCCTCGGTATTTAATACTGCTACGATATCAAATATTGCTAAAAAATCATAATAGAATGGTGTAGTTGCCATCAATCAATGATGGCTATTCAAATATATTCAAAACAAAGGGTTACATGCTGCTATGTGATGGGTTATCAAGCTGTTAGCCTTGAATTTCAAGCTCAAAACGATCACCTGTGGGCAAACTCAAACGGCCTGAGCGCTCTTTCTCGATTGGCATCAAGATAGTCAGCCCACCACTGAAGCATTAGTCTCCGCTCATCGAGATGTTCAGCAAGATGGATATAAGCAGCGCGAACGTTATTACGCTCCTGATGGCTCATCTGACGTTCAACTGCATCTTTTGACCATAAGCCGGATTCAATCAAGGCACTACAGGCCATAGAGCGGAAACCATGACCACAAACTTCTGTTTTGGTGTCATAGCCCATTTTACGAAGCGCGTTATTGATGGTGTTTTCACTCATGGGCTTATAGGCATAATGATCACCAATGAAGATGATTTCCTGATCGCCACTGAACTTCTGGATTTCTCTCAGAGTGGCTAAAGCCTGCTTGCTTAGTGGGACGTGGTGAGGGGTTTTCATCTTTGAGCCACGGCTGGAGTATTTTACTCCTTGCAACTCGTTACGTTCGGCTGGAATGGTCCAGAGCGCATTTTTGAAATCAATTTCAGACCAACGGGCAAAACGCATCTCACTTGAACGAACAAAAGTCAGTAAAGTGAGTTTAACTGCCAGACGGGTTAGCAGTCTTCCTCTGTAGCTCTCAATACGGCTGAGAAGCTCTGTAATGCGTTCAAATGGTAGAGCCGGGCGATGGACTCGTTTTGCTGTTGCAATGGCACCTGCTAAGTCCTGCGCAGGATTACTATCGATAATACTGTTATGGACAGCATATCGCATGATAGCGGTGATACGTTGCTGGAGACGAGCAGCAATCTCAAGATGCCCGGATTTTTCAGCCGCCTTAATTGGTTGAAGTAGGTCACGGGTTTTGAGGTCGGTAATGTTTCGTTTACCAATAACAGGGAACACATGGTTAGTAAGGCTGTTCAGCACTCTCTCTGCGTGAGTTTCTGACCAGTTGATGTTGCTTGCATGCCAGTCTCTGGCAACGGACTCAAAAGCAAGAGCGCCGCTTTGCTCTACCTTTTCTGATTTTTTCTTTTCGGAGGGGTCAATACCAGCAGCAATTAATCTTCTGGCATCATCTCTACGGTTACGGGCATCAGCAAGAGTGACAGCAGGGTAGACTCCAAGAGCCAGTAGCTTTTGTTTTCCTGCAAAGCGGTATTGTAGACGCCAGTATTTGGAGCCATTAGGATGAATAAGAAGATGCATACCGTTGCCGTCAGTGAGCTTTACAGGCGTGTCGGCGGGCTTGGCATTTCTTACTTTGACATCAGTGAGAGCCATCGTTTACCCCTCCCTGTGATGGTACAAAACGTATCGAACTAACAATACCAACAGATATACCATCAAGGCAATGTGGATGTTGATGAATGTTAGTGAACGTCAGCGAGGGGGATAAAGTAGATAGTTTGTTGACTTTAAAAAGAAAAACGGACGTCAATGGACGTCCGTGTATGAATAAGTGGTGCCCGGACTCGGAATCGAACCAAGGACACGGGGATTTTCAATCCCCTGCTCTACCGACTGAGCTATCCGGGCTAACGGGGCGCATTAAACCGCATTCAGCTAAATCCGTCAATGACTTTCTGCGAAAAAAACCGTGAAAAACGGTTGGTTGCTGTATTTTCATCCCAATTTAGTGTGGTTATTCAGATTGGGCTGTTTTTTATTAACTGAATGCGCCATTTTTTCGGCATTTTGCAATGGTCAGAATATCCTGTGCCAGCAATTTTGCCGTTATTACATCTTCAAGTTCTCTTTTTACTAGGGACTGTTGATGTTTTATGTTCATAAATCAATCAGCCCACATTGGTAACCAAACGAGAGTAAATGCCAGT
>NZ_JANAIF010000087.1 GCF_024721015.1 Xenorhabdus bovienii | reverse complement strand
TTACAGCAACGGGCAGAGCGGAAAAAACAATACCTGATGTCACAGGCATCAAACGCTATCGCGCCGTTACAGGATGCGGTTGAGTTGGAGATGGCAACGGGTGCCGAGAAATCCGCACTAACCGAATGGCGTAAATACCGGGTGCTGCTCAATCGGGTGGATTGTTCGACCGCACCCGATGTCAAATGGCCGGAGCAGCCGAAGTAAATACAGGGGGCTTGATGCCCCTCCCCATTTCTCATAAATGTAGTCAGCGAGCAGTTGGGTTATTTGAGTATGAAATGGAGTCAATAATGGTGGGACGCATTTGGGACGCGAAAGATTTTTAATGTGTTTCGAACGTTTTCAAACTTTTTCAATACTGAGACGTGAAAGTGTGATTTCATGCGGTATCTAGTTGATTTAAAATTAAAACTACTGACTTGTAATCAGTAGGTCACCAGTTCGACTCCGGTAGCCGGCACCATATAAGAACCCGTTATCTTTCAGATAGCGGGTTTTTTCTTTTTCGGCATTTACGTTACCTGTACTTTCATACCATAGCTCCTACTTGCTATGTGTCTCCCAAATTCCAGCCTCTCTCTTCCATCCAAATGAAAATAAATCCTGAAAAGCAGACTGTCCACTCACATTTTTAATAATCAATTTAACGTGTTTTTTAAATTTAAAATAAACCCACAACCATCTGATTTATAAGAAATAATAATTATATTTAGCAATTTTATGTCCATAACAAAAATTATGATAGCTTTTTATATTGAATAATTAGATAAAAACACTAACATTCACATAGCAAAAAAATATCTGTACAGTTAAGTTAAAAGAGTTCAGTCAATCCCCCCAGAAGACACCGAATTTGTATCACCTATCACGAGCGGTATCTTCATCCAGCCGCATTTAAGCATGTAATTAATTATTTACACTTGATGTAATCTGAATTTGACAGCTATAAATCAATCCTTTAACCTGCCAATCTTATAACTATTTTTCAACATATTCAGAAGCGAGGATCGCGTGAAAAATCGCACTATTGGTAGTATTTTTATCGTCGCTGGAACGACAATTGGTGCGGGGATGCTGGCAATGCCACTAGCTTCGGCAGGTGTGGGTTTTGGAACAACACTGGTCATGTTAGTCGCCCTGTGGGCATTGATGAGTTATACAGCTCTCCTGCTGGTAGAAGTCTATCAATACAATGAACCCGATACTGGGCTGGGAACCATTGCAAAACACTATCTTGGTTTGAAAGGGCAATTATTGACCGGATTCAGTATGCTGTTTCTGATGTATGCCTTAACATCGGCTTATATCAGTGGCGCAGGTGAATTACTGACCAGTAGCATTAATGCATGGGCAGGTTCTTCACTCTCATTGTCAACGGGCGTGATTTTATTCACCATAGTTGCCGGAGGCGTTGTCTGCATTGGAACCAGTTCCGTCGATTTCATTAACCGGATCTTATTCAGCGCCAAACTGATCTTTCTGGTACTGATGCTTGGCCTGATGATGCCCCATATTCGCCATGTAAATTTGTTATCCCTGCCCTTGGAACAAGGCATTGTGTTATCTGCTATTCCTGTCATTTTCACCTCATTTGGCTTCCATGGCAGCGTGCCCAGCATCGTACGATATATGAAAGGAGATATCCGTAAATTACGCTGGATATTTATCATCGGTAGTGCCATTCCATTAGCCGCTTATATTTTCTGGCAATTGGGTACTTTGGGCAGCATTGCTCCCACCTCATTTATGGGAATATTAGCCGAAAAATCCGGTCTGGATGGTTTATTGGGCGCCATTCGTCATGTTGTGGCCTCCCCCCAGACAGAATTATCTGTCCGGATGTTTGCCAATCTGGCACTCGTGACATCCTTTTTAGGCGTTGCCTTAGGCTTATTTGATTTTCTGGCTGATCTGTTCAAACGTCAGGATAATATAGCAGGAAGGTTTCAGACAGGGTTGCTGACGTTTGTCCCCCCACTGGTTTTTGCGTTGTTTTATCCCAAAGGTTTTATAATGGCTTTGGGCTATGCAGCTGCTGCACTGTCAATTTTAGCGCTGTTACTGCCGAGTATTCTGGTATTCAAAGCTCGTCAGCAGCATAAGCGCCAATATCGGGTCTTTGGCGGAACCCCCGCATTAGTTGTGGTTTTCCTGTGTGGTATCATTCTAATTGCCATTCAGATTGGCATTGTCGCTGGAATACTGCCTGAAGTAGGGTAATTCATAAAATTATCCGCATCGATGAACGATGCGGATGATCTCGATTATACTTTCCATCTTTCACGTTGCTGCTTTGTTGGCTGCAAACTGAAATCTATTAAGTATAGGTTTATTAGAAGCTGAAACCGGCACCAATATAAAAACCTTCTGAAACTTTATTGCTACGGTTACCATTTTTTCCTTTCAAATCAATAACACGATAACCTGCATCCACAGTCAGCGGCTTAAATAAAGTATAACGGACACCCCCTGTTGCCTCTGTATAAGAATCAACGCCTGATGTCAGCCCTGATGGTGCTCCATAAGCTTCACCATACAGTGACAAGGAAGGCAACACCGCCCAGCTAAGGCCGGCACCCGCAGCTAACGCGACGCCATCTTTCCCTACTTTTGGCGACAGATAAAGCACTTTACCACCAACGTTTGCCGTTATTGGGCCTACAGGCAGAGCGAAAGCGGTGCCCAAACTACCAATTTGACCGTTATGATCACTGCGAGTCCAGTTTCCATTCAAAGATAATCCCGCACTTTTATCACCTAGCCCCACAGATGTACTTGTGTAATGCTTTCCAGCCTGTACATTCATGGAAATTGCATTTGCCGCGCCAGACACAAAAAACAAACTGACCACGCTGACAGCAATGAAACTTTTCATATTCTTCTCTTCCCAAGGGGTGAATACCAATACTATCTGAGATATTTTACTGAAATCCAAGTAACACCATAGATAGTGCACGTAAGTAAATATCTAAATTTATCAAAATATATATATCCCTGCATCTTTATACATCATCAGGTTTATAAATTAATTAGACATAACCCATTTTTCCAGCACCCATTGCTTGACCTGCTGGCGTGAAGTTTTTATCCCACCATTTTTCAATTGTACAGGCAGAAGATAACAAGCCACGGGGCATTGAAATGCAGCGAGCTTATCAGCAAGCCAGTCAGCAAGTGTTTCCGTAAGTGCAGGATATTGGGTTTCAATCACCACAACAGGTCGATGTCCAAATTCACTATCAGGAATAGGTACAACAAAATTTTGCAGGATCTGGGGATGTTGGTTAATAATCCGCTCTATATCTTCAGGCTGAACCCCCTCTCCCCCACTGAAAAATTGATTGTCGAGGCGCCCTAAAATACGCAATTCGCCCTGTTCGAATATTCCTCGGTCACGGGTCGAAAACCAGCCATCGGTATCTGCCAGTGGCTTCAATTTTCCATCAAGCCAATAACCCATAGCGATGCTGTCAGCGCGGATCTGAATGTCTTCATCCACCAAGCGAATATCCTTGCCCGGTAGTGGATTTCCCACCCCTGATAAACCATCTGCCCGTTTTACACAGACCGTTGACGCCATTTCTGTCAGTCCATAGCCACACCAGCAATGAATACCAAGTTGTTCAGCCTGTTGAGTCAATGCCGTTGGTATCATTGCTCCACCTAAGAGCACTGCTTTTAAAGTGAGTTCATGTTCAAGCGACTGTTCAAGCAAACGCCAGAGTTGAGTTGGTACAAGTGACGCATGGGTACAGCCAGATAATGCACGATCCAATAGATGCAGATCTCGCAACACTAATTCTGCACCTTTCAGCAGCCAGCGCCAAAGAATGCCCTGGCCGGAAATATGAAACAACGGGAGCGAAAGCAGCCAACTGTCATTTGGCTGAAAATTCATGCAGGAGAGAATTCCCTGTGCGCTGGCAAGGTGAGCCCCAATAGAGTGAACTGCCGCCTTGGGCAATCCAGAGGTGCCTGAAGTCAAAATCATACTGGCAGGGCGATGGCTATCCCACGGCACCCATTGCTCTGGTATCACGGATAATTCAGGTTGCCAATCAAGTTTAATCGCCTGAATAGCAGATGAAGGGGAATCGGTAAAATCGATGACAAATGTCATGTTCAGACGAGGAAGCAATTCCTCCAACAAAGGCTCAGGGAGTTGCGGATTAAGTGGTAATACTCTTGCGCCACATTGCAATGCACTGAGATAACACAGCAGGAGATCGGCACTGTTTTTGCCTCTCAGGATCACACTGCTACTTTCCCACAGCCCCTGTTGGTGAAAATGGGCAGCGATGGCGTTGATTTTTTCCGCTAATTGTCGCCAGGATAACGTCTCTTCACGCAGCCTGACGGCCCGCTTCTCTGGGTAGAGCATCGCCCAATGATGCCACGGCCATTGCGCACATTCCGCTAATGACATTCATTGCTCCATACGGTGTCCAGATCATCTAGCGCCACACAGGGAATGGGACTTTCCGGCCAGCAGCGGATGAGTTGTGACTGAATCAGATCCAGCGTATCCAGCCCAGGAAGGGTATCGGGTGTCAGCCAATGCGCGAGACGGGCGAGCTGTGTCAGACCAAAACTGGTTTCGATGCTGGAACTGATTACCGCTTCCAGTCCGGCCTGATGAGCATCAGAAACTAACTGACGACAACGGACAATACTGCCAACCAGCATCGGTTTGATGACAATGGCCGCAACACCTTCCTGTGCTTCTACCGTAAACCCCGTTTCACGCACGCTTTCATCCCATGCAATGGCAATTCCTGTATCACGGGCAAATGCCAAGGATTCTTCACGGGTTTTGCAAGGTTCTTCAAGAAAAGCAATTCGTTGCCGGTAATCGGGATTGACATATTTTGCGAAGTCATCAGCTTTTATGCGTGTCCAACTGCGATTCGCATCTAGCCGCAACTGGAGATCGGGCACGGCTTCCAGCAGGACATCCACAACCATGCCATCCCGCACCGCTTCATACAGCCCGACTTTCACTTTAGCCATCTTTTGCCCAGTCATATTTCCCAGACGCCAAATCACGTCATCAGGATCGCCCGTACATAGTGGTGCTTTGCGATAATTAGCATCTCCGGGTAATTCACCCTGTAGCTCAGCGAGGGCACAACTGATACCAAACGCCACGGAAGGCAGTTCACTCTCTTCGGGTTCTACCGTTAATCCCTGTTCGTTTTGACACCACTGTTGCAGCCATGTCACGGCAGCATTTTTGGCCTGTTCCAGAGTTTCATGACTGAATTCGGGTAGCGGGGAGATTTCCCCCCAACCGTGCCGTTCATTTTCCTGCAAGTGCACCAGAAAACCATCACGGGTTTTAAGGCGTTGATAACGTAAAATAATACCTGCCTCCATGGGCAGGCTGAATGAGTATAAGGTTGCTTTACGCATTATGGATTACGCTTGAATCTACTGAAATCAGGGAGGCGTTTTTCGTTGAACGCATTGCGTCCTTCCTGCCCTTCTTCGGTCATATAGAACAACATGGTGGCGTTCCCCGCCAGCTCCTGCAAACCCGACTGCCCATCGCAATCCGCATTCAGTGCAGCTTTCAGGCAACGCAACGCCATTGGGCTGTTTTCCAGCATTTCACGACACCAGCGCACGGTCTCTTTTTCCAAATCCGCATAAGGAACAACCGTGTTGACCAGCCCCATATCCAACGCTTGTTGCGCATCATATTGACGACAGAGGAACCAGATTTCACGGGCTTTTTTCTGCCCAACGATACGCGCCATGTAAGATGCGCCCCACCCGCCGTCAAATGACCCTACTTTCGGGCCTGTCTGACCAAAGATCGCGTTATCTGCTGCAATGGTCAGATCACACATCAAATGCAACACATGCCCACCACCAATGGAATAGCCCGCAACCATAGCAACAACTGGTTTCGGGCAGGTGCGAATTTGACGCTGAAAATCCAGCACATTCAAATGATGCATGCCGTTGTCATCTTGATAACCGCCATAATCGCCACGGATCTTTTGATCGCCCCCCGCACAAAACGCCTTTTCCCCCATTCCCGTCAGGATAATCGTACCAACTTCGTCATCGTAACGAGCATCTGCCAGCGCCTGAATCATCTCTTTTACTGTCAGGGGACGGAACGCATTACGCACCTGCGGGCGATTGATAGTAATCTTGGCAATACCATCTACAGATTTATGGTAGAGAATATCTTCAAACCCTTGGGAGCAATCTTGCCATTCAATGGGTGCGTACAATTTTTCTTCATTGGGATAAAGCATTGCTGAATCTCCTTAACCAAAAAGTGATAAAAAATGGTTCACTTCGGCGGCAAACGCCGCAGGGTTGCCATTATGGGCGTTATGCCCAACCTGTGGGATGGTTTTTAACGGCAATGTATATTGCTTCGCGATGTTTTGAAATTTCTCATCATTTTCCCCACATAAGTAGGCAAAATGTGTGGTTATTTGTTGCAGAGCAGGAACCAGCCACGGCTGATGCCCAAGTGAAGTATTTTCCAACATATCGGCAATCCGGCTTCCCCTGTTTTGGCTGCGGCAATGGATAAGTTGCTCACGCTGCTCCGATGATAAATCGGCAAAAACGGGCTGTTGATACCAATCGGCAAGGACAGTCTCCATTGATTCCTCACGAAAACGCTGCACCCAACACTGATCATGCTGTAATCTCGCATCACGCTCCTGTTGGGAAAACAGCCCGGGATTTCCGCCTTCCACCAGCACTCCCCGTAACCCTTCATGTTTGCCGTAAGTCGCATGGTACATGGCAATACGGCCACCCAGTGAGTAGCCGATCAGCCAATAGTCATGGATCTGGTGCTTGAATAAGGTTTCATTCAGGAGAGCGCTCATCTCAGCGAAACCCCCTGCCACAGTAATATTGGCCGAGTGACCGTGGCCGGGCAGGTCAATGACCAGCGAGGCATACTGATTACAAGCATTCACCAGGGGTAGCCATTCATCACCACATCCCAACAAGCCATGCAGCCAAACCAACCATGTTCCCGACTTATCCGCATGAAATACCTGACTGGCGAGTTTCACAATGCAGCCACCTGTTTCCGTAACTCTTGCAGGCATCTCGCGCCTTCGCTGTCTGTGACTTTTAATTCAAGCAGTGTCGTTGTTTTTTGCCCCCACGCCTGTTTAACACGTTGTTTTAATTCAGGCCAACTTTGTGGCGTCACATAATTCAGACCAAACATAGCCGCAGCGTGATCAAAATTGACATGTTGCGGCATACAGTAAAAACGCTGGCGCGCTTCTTCTGGCGTAGGCAGTAATGAAAAAATCTGGCCGCCATTGTTATTGACGACAATCAATATCATCGGTGCGGAAAGATCACGCAGCAAAGCCAGACTGTTTAAGTCATAGAGTGCTGAAAGATCCCCGATAATTGCCAGCGTCGGTTTGTTCGTTGCCCTTTGTACTCCTGCGGCTGTTGCGATCAGCCCATCAATACCACTTGCACCACGATTGCTGTAAACCGGATAACTTGCGGGGAGTTGCCCCAACGCATCAATCAGACGGATAATCAAGCTATTACCGACAAACAACTGTCCCTGTTCTGGCAGTAATTGGTGCAGCTGATACGCCACTGCCGCCTCACCAAATTTCCCGTCCAATCTGGCGTTGACACATTCAAGTGCTTGCTCTGACCATGAGGTCAATTCATCTGCCCAACAAGAAGAAGTAGGCTCTTGCGTGGAGTCAGCAGGATGTTCCCGTAGCCAATCAGCCACATAACAAGTAAATTTCCGTCCTTGGTGGTTCGCTGGGTCAAGCCTGCCAACAATCGGATCAACAATCCAGAATTCTTCTGGTTGACATTGAGCCTGCCATTGCAACAATCTTTTTCCAGTCAGGCTAGAGCCAAATTGAATCACTAATTGCGCCTGTGCCAGAATTTCCTGAGCACGGGGATGATTCAGCCATAAGTCAGCACAAGGCAACGGTTGCCCAGTTTGGGACAGCACATCGCTGATCAGTGGCCAGCCCATTTTTCTTGACCACTGGGCAACGAGCAGACCTTCTTCTGCATTCATCCGGCCAGCCAGTACAACGCCCCGCTTGTTCTGCCACAAGCCCCAATCCTGCACTTTAGATGTAACATGAGTTTCTGGCTGCCTGAGCCACGGTTGATTTCCCTGCCACCACTCTCCCAATGTTTGTTGCCAATCTTGATACGCGATCACATCATTGCCATACAAAGGTTCAGCAAACGGGCAATTAATATGCAATCCTCCTTGTTTCAAGTTCGACATGCCATTATCAACGACAGAGACCAGCCAACTGGCAGAGATCTCTGTGGTCGGACGCGGCAGTGAAAGCGTCTGAGTAGGATGGGAGGCAAAAATACCGATCTGGCGAATAGCCTGATTCGCACCACAATCGATTAATTCTGGTGGCCTGTCGGCGGTGAGAAATACCAGCCGCTCGCCTGTCAGACCGGCTTCAATCAAGGAGGGATAGAGGTTGGCAACTGCGGTTCCTGACGTCACGATAACGGCAACCGGTTCTTTACTCGCCTTCGCCAGACCCAGCGCCAAATGCCCTAATCCCCGCTCATCAAAATGAGTATGGCAGATCAGTTTAGCGTTCCCTGCGGCTGATAATGTCAATGGCGTGGAGCGGGAACCGGGGGCAATACAAACATGACGCAATCCATGACGGGTCAGTGCTTCCAATAAAAGTTCCGCCCAACGGCGGTTAAGTACGCTGTTTGACATATCGATGCTCAAGAACTTCCTTTCAAATCAAAAAATAAGGTTCAAAAAAATAGGGCACATTATATAAGGCTTTCTTTATCGTAATACCCGTAGAAACGATTTCTTTATCTTAGTTCAATAAATTGTCATTTAATTAGCAATATTTCCCCTACAAACTGGGAGCATAAGGTCAATTGCCAATAAAATCGGGCGTTTTCTGCCAGAAAAAAGAGAAGGGATGAATAAGAAAGGGTCAAGCCAGCCATAAAAGGAGATTATGGCTGGCAACATGGACTTAATTATAAATGATGGATATCTTTGCAGTGGCGTTAGCTTTACCTGCGGTGATCACACTTCCTGTCTGGATATAGTGAGCTTTGAAAGGAACCGAGTAAATTCCCATCAGGCTGGTGCCAACCTTTAAAACGGAATTTATCATGACGGGTTGATCCTGATACAGAATCTGAAGACCAATTCCTCCGGCCGTAAAATGACTCCCTCTCTGATCAAGCGCTAATATACGGTTGTCATTTGACACTGTATTTCCCTCAAATTTTAGCGTAATAGGAATATTGTCGTCACAATCCAGATCAATACTGAAATCTTGTTCCCCCGCAGTGCGCGGATTACCTGACAATTCCCACATCCCGATTGATCCCATAGGGACAATAATATTCTTTTTAGCCAAGATACAGCTTTCAGTTGTGATCAATGCATCATGAATATGATAAGTATGCACAATAGTAGAACCCACATAAGCTTGAATCACCCCATTTTTAATCGGGCCAGTGCCTGTTTTGGGGTTTGTCTTAATCAGTTCTATATTAGAACCATACATCCGTATGCCTATCCCAGGCACGCCTGAATCATAAGTATCATCATTCCTGCTACTGGTTGGCGTATAACCAATAAATTTCCATGATATTTTCTCTGGTTTATCACAATGAAGCCCCAGTATATCTTGTGGGTTTGAAATAACCGGATGTCGATAAATCACGGCTCCAGGCATATCGCTTCTGGAAATAGTCACCTTCGGTTGAAACACGGCAGATAAGTCATGTTGTTTCCTTCCTTCTTTAATCCGGCAGCTTCCCTCACGGCCATAAGCCTCAGTAACCAAACTCACCAGCAAAATAATCATTGCCAGTAAAAAACGGGAATTTTGATGGAAAATCAACATAAGCCTGATCCTGATACGGTGTTATTCACAATTCACCTTCATTGTATAAATGCCAGATAGAGGATGGCCTGATAATGTTTGCTTTTCCGGCAAGGTATAATTGGCTAGACACGTTTTGGCATTCTGAAAGCCCCATTTAACCTGTAACTTTCCACGGGTCGGCATTCCCGTGAAATAGGCTTGCCCTTCACTGCTGACAATTGTGCTGTTGGACTTGTCGAGATCATGCGGTTTCTCCAGCGTCGCAATAGCACCAAAAGGTACTGGCTGACCTTGGTATGAGAGAAACATCAATACCCTGCTGCCGACCCGTGTCTGAAAATTGGCCAGAGTAAGCGCGCCTTTTGTCGGAACAACAAATTGCGTATTGATATCAATATCAACATCATCAGCAAAAGAATGAGGATCAAGTGCAACCCGGTTTTTTCGGTAACTGCTGGCATAAGGCACAACGGCATAGCCGTTCCAGTCGGTGGTAACGCCCGTATTATTGGCTACCTTAACGCCTTTTGCGCCTTCAGCTCGAACCAATACCGCCGTTTCGCCCAGTTCCTGGGAGAAAGTCAGGCCGTAAGGGTGTGCAACAATTCCCCCACTGACGCCGTAATTCAGTTGCCTGCCGTGGTGCTGGTAGTTATAACCAGCATTAAGCCGGCCATAGGCTCCCTTATACCCGGTATGAATATTTCCACTGATGCCATCCCCTTGGTTGGTATAACTCTGTTGCAGGCTGTAATGCAGGTTATTATCCTCCAGTACCGTACCGTTCAGGCTAACCTGTTGCGAAGTGGGGCTGTTTTTACCTGAAGTCAAGCTGTAACTGGCCCAACTATTTTTCAGCCAGCGGTCGAGAGGCACATGAACGCTGAATGAGAATAATTGATCATGATTGCCAGAGTCGGGAGTACGGCTATAGGTATAATTCAAGCCGTAATTGATACCACCGAGACTCATGTTATAACCCGCACCGAGACCACGTTCATGACCACTCTGCCCCCAGTAATCCTGCTGGAATGCCATGACATACAACCCGCCGAAATCCCCCAGTATTTGATTAACTTGCACTTGTAGTTTGCTTTTCTTATTGATACGGCCAAACAACCGATTGTTGCCATTGAGGTTATCAGCATGATTGGCATCATCGAAATCGTAAAAACCTTTAGTCGAATAGCGATACCCTGCCACAGTTAAATGAGTTCCTGTCAGTGAAAGCGCTTTCAGAGATTGCAGTCGGTAAGCCTGCCCTTGGGATTTTTTGTCTGATAGCAATTGAGTATTAGCATGGGTGGCATCAAAAGAAAGCGAGCCGAAATTACCCAAATCGATTCCTGAACCTAACACCATAGATTGATAATCACGGGATAACATGACACCATCATATGCGGTGAGATTATTGTGAAGCCCATAGATCAAAGTACCTTGAAAGAAATAAGGTTTGCGGCTGTGGCTATAGGGTGAGCGGTAATGTCCCATTGTCAGCGAATATTTCAGGCTGTCTTTCCTCAACATAATGGGCGCAGCAGAAAACGGTTGTATAAAACGGCGTTCCCGGCCATCAGCTTCTTTGATGATGATTTCTAAATTCCCACTGGTAGTGGTTGGATAGAGATCGGTTAATACAAATGGCCCCTGTGCAACATAAGTCTGATAAATCACATAGCCATTCTGCTTGATTGTCACCTGAGCATGACTTTGAGCAATCCCGCTTACAACCGGTGCAAAACCTTTCATACTGTCCGGCAGCATATTTTCGTCAGAAGCAAGCTGAATCCCGCGAAATTCTATCCCATCAAAAAGATAAGAAGGCGTGAAACTATCACCAACGATCAACTGCCCTTTGAGAGCATGAATATCACGTTGAAGATACGATTTAATACTCCGCCAATTTTTGCGCTGACTGGTATAAGTGGAATAATTTTGTAAACGCCATGCCTGCCAATTAACGCCGGTTTGCAGATTTAAATAATTGCTCTGATTAGTTCTCCGATTATCCTGCCAGTTTGTTGACCCACTATAATGGTAGTTAACCAATAAAGCCGTCATTCCCTGATCCCATGATTCAGGCGAAATATAACCTCTCACCTGATGATTCAGCGCAACTTGGGGAATACTGATATCCAGCCGTTGTCGATTAAAATCAAACTGCGTGCTGGCTGAAGGAATATATTCGCTGATATTGGTAATCACCTCTTCTGATGGTAAATTCATCAACACCGGAAAAACATCGATTTTCACCCCTAAATCCCGCAATTTTTGCACAGTGAGTTTTGGCCGCAGTTCACCATCATTTAAAATAAACTCAACATTTCCCGTATCAATACTTTCTTTATTTAAGTAGGTATCGACCCAATATTCACCGGGGGGTTGCTTGGAAGTATTAAAAATAGAAAGATCGATATCATCAGGAAAATCATCTCCTATTCTCAGCGCATGGATGTTGAAATCATTTTCAGCATAAGATTTAAAATGATAAGAAAAACTCCCTATCATGATAAATATAGGCAGCCATAATCGATAATACTTGCCTTCGCACAATTCCTCAGCAAGATTATGCTTTATATTTTTTGACATATTCAATCTTCTGACAATCTAATTAAAATTAATAAATAACCTAAAGATCTGCGAGTTCTTCCTGTGTGACTCCACCGTAATCATTGATTCCTTTCCAACTGACATTTTTCGCATTTTTGACAGAAAATGGCCAACTTGATTGGCTAAAGGGATTAATCATACCCGCTCCTTCAATTTCTTTTCCGTCCACTTTTAGATGTGAAAGAGAAATAAAATAAGGTGTGGAATTCTCTGCAATTAATACACCATTTTCTTTCCTGAACTTGATATGCTTATAAGCCTCCCCCGAGTTCTCTTCCAGTTGTGTAGGGCGGTAGAATAGTTTTAATCGCGAGTTAACAACAATCTGTAACTGATTGACATCTGCACTTGATTTTACAGTTTCAGGAATAGACGTCACATTTAGCCAGAATATATACCCATCGTAATTGAAGATACTTGATTTTTCATTCGTATCAGATCAAGATCGCGCCCATGACAATTACTCTGAC
>NZ_JANAIF010000086.1 GCF_024721015.1 Xenorhabdus bovienii | reverse complement strand
ATTGCGCCGCAACTGGGACAAAACTATCTGAACATGAAAACCGCCGAGCAGCAGGACATGTATAACCAGTTGCTGGGATTAGTTAACGTTGGTCTGTCTGGTGCGGGTGCTCAGTCTGCGGCAGCGGCTAACAATGCGAATGCCCTCGGTTCGCTGTATAGCCAACAAGGGGCAATAAATGCAGGTAGAAAAGCGCTTCCTTGGCAGATCGCAGCAGGGGCTAGCAATAGTATCAATAATGGTGCATCGCAGGATATTAATCAGTTCGGCGGTATGGCCAGCAAAATGTTTGGCGGGATGATGGGGGGCATGTTCTGATGGTTCAGCCAATTAACTATTATGAATCTCTCATGCCTGATTTGGCAGGTCAGGCACTAAAGGAGACACAAAATAGGCTCGGTCAATCTCAATTGACGGGGCTAAACCTGCAAAACCAGCAAATGCAGCAGCAGATGAGCGAGCAGCAAGCATTTAAACAGGCGTTACCCGGTGCTATTAATGATCCTCAAAAGTTGCGAGAACTGGCAGTAACATACCCCTCTCAGCTACAAAATATTCAGGCTCAGTTGGGATTCAGGAGCGCACAAGATGTTGCAGCATTAGATAGTACTGTAAATCAATTGCAGTTGGCGATATCGACAGGTGATCCGCGCAATGTAGCGGCGGCATTGGTGCAGAATGCTGAGGTTATTCAGTCTAAAGGTGTTGAACCTCAGCAACTAATGTCAATGTATGCGAACAATCCTGAGCAGCTAACTGAGGTTCTCAATACAATCAAATTGGGAACTATGAACGCCAAAGATCAGTTTGAGGTTTTGGACAAAAAAGAAGTTAGAGAAATTGATCGCAACAAGCTGACTGAGACTGTTCGCAGTAATCAGGCGTCTGAGTCGCTACAGGCCAGAAGTCAGGATATCCAAGTTCGTGGGCAGGATATCGGGGCTGAAAATGCCCGCCTCGACAGGGAGATCAAAAAGGCCGAGTTCGCCCAAAATGCTATTGACCGCCAATTAAAAACGGAAACAAATCAAATCAAACGCGATGACTTGCTTCTGAAACAGCAAGAGTTCAAACGGAAAGGCGATCAAGCTAAAACTGATAAATATGATACTTATCTCAGTCAGGTCAATGCTATTGATCAAACCATCGGTACGGCAAACCGGATATTGGATAGCCCGGGATTTAATGGATATTTTGGGATTAACATAAACCCCTTTGGTAACAGATATCTTCCCGGTACTGATGCCGCCAATACTGAGGCCTTGGTTGACACACTGAAATCACAGACATTTCTAGCAAACGTTCAGTTAATGAAGGGGCTAGGGGCATTATCTAATGCGGAAGGGCAAAGAGTGACAGATGCTATAGGTAAGCTTTCTCCCTCCATATCAGAAAAAGCGGCCAAAGAAACGATTAAGACAATCATTTCCGTCACCAATAAGGGAAAGCAGAGACTGGATAATAAATTCAGTACAGAGGCGGAGAAATATAGAAAAGAGCAAGCTGCTCCATCCAGTAATCAAAGTGAATATTCAAGTTTATGGGGTGACTAATGGCTAAACCGTGGCGGGACGTTGTTGCGTCCTCACAATACCAATCGCTAAACCCACAACAGCAGGCAGCGGCGCAGGAACAATATTTCAATGAAATAGTTGTACCTAAAGCCGGTGATAAGGTCGAAGCCGCACGACAACAATTCTATGCAGCCTACCCATTACCACAACAGCAACAAGCGGGTAACCCAATCGCAGAAGCTGGAAAAGGCTTTCTTCAAGCTGGCGTAAACGTGGCTAATATTATTCCCAGCATTGGTGATGCGGTGGTTAGTGCTGGCGCTTGGGCGGGTGAAAAGGCTGGATTAGGTGATGGAACATACACACCCACACAACGATTTGAGTTACCAAACAGTCTTAAGCCCCAAGATTCTTACGCTAAAATCGGCGCAGAAGTCGCGCCGTACTTAATACCGGGTGTTGGCACAGAGAAAGCCGCAGTAGCCCTTGGCTCCGTTGCCAATGCGGGTAAACTGGAGAGAGGCGCAACTAAACTGGCTGATATGGTGGCTGAAAATACTATAGGCGCATTGGCTCAGAACAGCTCAAAAGATAATGCGGGTGGGCTGGCGACTGATCTCGGTATTGGTACTGCTGCTAGCGGGGTGGCTAGGGTTGTCACTCCGGTTCTGGGTAAGGCGTTGAATGTCGTTGGTGAAAAGACAGGGCTGAATAAGCTATTTCGTGGAGCAGAGGAAGGTGCTGGAGCAGGTGGAGCCGGACAAGGTGCACCGCAACCTCCTCCTCAGAAACAACTAACGCCAGAAGAAACACTTCGCCAAATGGCAGCCCAGAAGAACCCCGACTTAGCTTCTTCCCTTCAAGGTCTTGATGTCAAAGTGCAGCCTGATATAAAAGCCGCCGCTGATAGACTTGGAATAACTGAGGATCTTCTCCCTTCCCATTTATCAGGCAACCAACAATATCAAGCCGTTGAACAGGCCATTAAATCCCGTGCTGGTTCAGCACTTAAGCAGCAAGAAGATACGGCCATTCTGAAACTTTCTGAGAGTGCCGGAAAACTCATTGATGACGTTGCTAAAGCCCCTGATGCACTATCATTGAATCAGAAAATTATTGGACAGGTTGACAGCAGGATGGCAGCACTTGAGCATCGTAGTGATCAGCTTTATAAACAGGTTGATAATGCCATGCTGCCCGCAACCCGTATTGAGGCTAATAATACAGCCGCAGCACTTGAGAGAAAGGCTGATGAACTAGGGGGCTGGGAAAATCTGGACACGATCGAGAAGGCTGTATTCAAGGCCGTTAATCCCAGTCAGGATGGTATTCTCACTTATGCCAACTTGAATAAGCAGCGCCGTTTAGTTGGTCAGGCATTATTTAAAAATCGCGGTCCATATAAAGATGCTGATGAGGGAGCATTGCGATATCTCTACTCTCAGTTATCTAAAGATCAGCGGGCTGTATTAGGTGATGTGGGGGCTGGCAGGGACTTTGAAGTCGCTCAGCGCTTGGTTCAAATGCGTAAGGGGCTGGAAGATCAGATGGTGCAGTTGCGCGGCAAGAACCTGACAGGGGATATCGCGAATCGTAGCACACTGGCAGTTGCCTCTCTTGCACGGGGAAATTCGAAACAATTCTCTGAGCTAATGAAAAACATTCCCAGCAGACAAATGCGCCAAGAGGTTGCAGGGACTGCCATCAGGGATATGTTATCAGCAGGTAAGCGTGGTGCAGACTTTAATCCTGCTGGTTTTGCTGACTGGTATCAGAATCTCAGAACATCCGGCAATCTGCGTATTCTGGCGCAATATATGCCCCGTGAGTTTATGACAGGTCTTAATGATACTTATGTGGTGGCCAATGCTATCAGGCGCGCAAAATCATTCGAAATCACTACAGGGCGTTTGAATGATTTTACAAAACGCTTTGATGCAGTGACCGCACCTCATGAGTTAATGGCTAAATATGCCGGGAGAATCGGCACAATGGCAGGGACTAAATTAGGGCCATTGGGTGCGGTGGCGGGTGGTGCGTTGGGTGAAAAGCTAGCTGTTCGTGCTAGAATGGCTGGTGGTGCAGGATCTTCGGAAGCGGCTGAGAAATTAATTTTATCCTCTGAATTTCAGCAAGCCACTAAAGGAATTGAAGTTCCTCCCGCAAGAGGAAAGAGCAAATATCGTAAAGTCTTTGATGAAGCCAAGCTTAGAACCTCTAAGCAATGGAGAGAGTTCTATGATTCACTACCAGATATTGATAAGCGCACAATTGCTCGCATCGGTATCATTGGATGGGCTAATCAGAACGAAGAAGAACAGTAATTAGACTGATAATTACACCATTATCGCCGCTTAACCGCGGTTTTTTTACATCCAAATTTCAACCAATACAGTATCCCTTGCTGGAATTCCGCACGTCTGGAGAACATAAATGTCAGAAATAATCCCTAATGTTGTCGTCTCAATGCCATCACAGTTATTTACTATGGCACGCTCATTCAAGGCGTGTTCTAACGGCAGGATTTACATTGGCAAAATAGACACCGATCCAACCATACCCGAGAACCAGATTCAGGTTTACATGGAACGTGAGGGCGGTGATTTAGTGCCTGCTCCTCAACCCATCATTATCAACGCAGCGGGCTATCCGGTTTATGCCGGACAGATTGCTAAGTTCGTGACTGTTCAGGGACATTCAATGGCTGTCTATGACAGCTATGGAGTGCAGCAGTTCTACTTCTCTAATATTTTGAAATATAGTCCAGATAGGCTCAGGCAACAACTGGAGGGCGGGAATGGTGATCAGGTGGTTTCCAGTTCTCTGGGGGGTACTGTTTACAGCGATTATAAGGCTAATGAAATCAGGCGGGCGGATGATTTCATAATAGGAGCCAAGGTTAGCAATGATAAAGATGCGCTGAAATTTGGTGAATTTTTTTATGTAAATATAACTGGGCCTTATCCGGTTAACGTAACCTATCCTCAACCTAATGAGGACTGGGTTTGTGTGGGGACTTTAGATAGGTATGGCGTAGATAACGTATTAAATTACATGATCAACGGTTCTAGGACTATTGATGGATTTAACCTAGCCAGAGATAGTAAGAGAAGAAGGGGAGGAGGGATTATTTATATTCCTGCTGGTGATTATTATTTAGAGGACGAATTAGTTTTAGTCGATTTTGTTAAGTTTGAAGGAGAAAGCGATAGAATAACCCGCTTATTTGGTTCCCCTAATGTTAATGGTGAAGGACGGGCGGTAGTTAGATCATGTTCAGTGCCAATTACCAGCAAGGATTTGCCAGAACCTTTATCCCATACAGGAATAAGTAACTGCACGATTAATGGTAGTAATACATGGGATTGTTGCCTATATATTAGGTTAACTACAAACGAATCCAGATTTAATAATGTAACCACTCAGTCTGCAAAACTTGTTAATACAAATATATTATATAGTTGGTATGTAAGTATGAATAACCATGCATCTCGTGATGCAATGAATTATGGTATCGTTATTGGCAGGGCAATATTTAGTGAATCTGGTTCAGAAGAAGTCAATGCATGCAGCTTCATAAATATGAGAAGTAATTATTCCGGGCAAGACGACAAATATCATCCGACCAATAACCCATTTGCTGGTGCAGGAATAACAATATGGATAGCCAATTCATGTGCGTTTGATTATTTGGGTGCTGAGAATTCATATGGGGTTGGAATTTTGGCTAGAAAGGGAATCAATTCAACATTAGGTGATATATACATCGAAGCCAATGGTAAAGGTAGTAAAGCAACTGAAAAAATTGGTTTATATGTCATAAATGCTGATTCAGCACCATTATTAATCAATTATTTAAACCTGACATCAGAACAGAAGATTTTTTTAGATTTAAATTCATTATTATCGCTTGGCTATATCTATCGTCATAACTTTGAAAGCGGTTGTTTTTTAGGCGATGGTGAGGTGTTTTTGAGAAATTCTAGAAACGCAAACCTTTTATCAAATAATGACTTAGCATACGTGAGTAATATTCAATCATTGACACTGTGTTCTTTTGCTAATGTATCAATGACTAGTTATACAGCACTTGATAGTTTAGTTTTCTATAATGCTCTGGAGAGACCTTCTGTTTTATTTATTTTTAATCCACGTGTGACGTTTAGCCACACGGATTCGATTATCATCAGAATACTAGTTGATGGAAATAACATTGATATCAACTTTGGTCAGTCTTTTACTAAAGACGTACAAGTAACAAAAAAAGTTATCATACCAAAGGGTGTTGTTCACTTTAAACAGCAAAGTAATTCATTGCCTGACACATCAACCGGAGCTAGTGCAGATATGTTTCTTGAATATTACCATATTAACGGTTTCCCTATCTATAACTACTAGCAACAATGATAGTCGCGGAAATTTTATTCCGCGACTCTTTTGGCTTGACTAGCGCTGGAATGATAGCTAAGTATAGAATAGGGAACACAAAGGAAATTTTACTGATCAAAATGCAGCAAAACAATATTTTCATTGAAGCTCCTTTAATCTTCCAAAAAAGGCACACTATTGGAATTATTATAAGCACACCGAACTTTAACACCAAATAACTTATAAGCCCTGCATCATTAAGGGCTGCGATAGAATATTCACCTAATGTAATTTCTTTATATAAGCTATTTGGAATATTGAAATATCCAGCACCAAAAATATTAACCAATCCATGTTTGTCGAAGTAAATCATAGATATTAAATTGTATCTAGAACCTGATGTTACATCAAATTTATATATCAAATCATTAATAAATTTAAAAATAAAATCATAATTTACTGATGATAGGAGAAGTGCTAACAGGAATAAGAATACAGCATATTTTATTTTTATTCTATTGAAAAACAAGGCAAACATGATTCCTATGAACAACAGAACTCCAATTGTAGAAAAATTAAGGAGTATAGTAATGGTTGATATATATATTAATGATTTTTTTACGTTTAGTGATATTCCAGCCATTATAATACATGTAATGGCTGATGCATATGTTGATGGTTCAACATATAATCCGGTAGCCCTGTAATTCAGTTTTCCTGATAGTTCGCCGCCAAGTATGTAGTTGATGTACCTTGATGACTCTCCGGTGATTGGATGAATAAAATCAATATAATAATCAGTCAAATACACAATTATCATTTGAGTAAAAAATAAAACTATATGGATAGCAAGGACGGCAGAAACAGCAAATTTCAAATCACTGATACCTGCTTTTTTTGAGCATACCCTATACAAAGAAAAAATTATGACGTATAAAATGAAGGAAAACAATAAGTTGTTATAGAATGATTCGACCGATGCGTCAGATTTGTCATCAGAAATGACTAGAAAATAAAGGGCTGAAATGATTATGAAACCAGTATAACATGATGCTAACATCAGCTCCTGTTTTGACACACTAATTGTTTTTGTCTTTTTTATAGTATAAAAAACCAACAAAAGCATGGCTGGAACGTAGGCATATGTAGTATGATTTAATAGAGATAATAGGAATATTGATATGAACAGTAAATATTTCATTTTTCCAAAATTTACTATATTGATGTTAAAATCACTGCATTATAGACTATGATTTAGCTTTTTCCCAATTTTAATGAAAAAGGTTAGATCTAAAGCTATCTGTAGATTTATTTTTAGACCTAAAAGATATAATGGTAAAGAAAATGCTTATTATTACTGGCGAACCGAAAGATTACTATCACGTTGATGGTGATAGCATAATTATAGATTTGCAGCCAATCATTGATGGTATAACTAAGTCTATTAACAATGAAATGGATAGAAGATCGGTTGATGATTACATACTAATATGTAAGAATTTTTTTTCTTCTGAGCCTGAATCAGTACAAAAGGCAGTTGAGGAAAAATTGATGCAGGTATCTAACGATTTTGCTCATGAAGCTGAGTCAGCCACAAAACTGACGAGTCTTACTGAGATACCAAAAACATGGAAAGAGTGGTTTTTGGTTGTCGGGTTTGCGTTTTTGTTTTGTGTTGCATTTGTTGTGCTTTCTGTTATTGCCCTTCCTTTTATCGATCACCCGTAATCGCACCCCGGCTATAGTCGGGGATATTCATTCGAATCCGGAAACCTTTTTCTCACAACGACACGCGATTTTTCGTTTTCCTTCTTTTCTTTCACCACTTTATGTTAGGCATCCTATCAATGTAATTGGCTATCTGCTGGGCCGAATGGGTGGGCGTAGGATGCCGGAAGATTCTATCTGGAATCAGAAACAGGTATTGGTGTCTGATCCTCAGCAGGAGCATAATTCCACGTCAGCCGTCAATAAATAGTCAATAGGGGAGATTAGCGGGTAGTTGGGTGGATTGGGGAAATTGTGGTCGGATGCTGGAAGGCTTGGTGTGAGGCAGGGGAATTAGCTGAGACTGAATAGGGAGTTCACCAGCCCACTATCTCATCCATGTAGTCGGCGAGCTGGTGGGTGGGGTTGTCTGGGTGAATTGATTGGGACGGATCTGGGACAGGCATTGAAAAGCAAGCAGAAGTAACAAGGGGTAAGTTTGGGTAAGGTGGGACGTGTGAGCGCCGATAAATGCGGTAATTGGTTGATTTAGATAGTGACTCTACTCACTTCTAAGCCGTAGGTCACAGGTTCGAATCCTGTAGGGCGTACCATCCATTCATATCGTAACGTCTTCCGAAGTCTACAAAATCCCAATAAATACGCAGTGTTGGCCTTTTTCCGTTCTCCTATAGTCTAGTAAGGTATGTTGAAATCTACGATCTTATAGGGGTATATTTAGGGGTACATTCAGGTTCAATGAAGTGAGATACCCCCATGAAGCTAACAGCCCGACAGGTGGACACTGCAAAACCGAAAGAAAAACCCTACAAACTTGCAGATGGTGGCGGACTATATCTATTGATTAACCCTAATGGCTCTCGTTATTGGCGGTTAAAGTACCGGATCGCAGGTAAAGAAAAATTGCTCGCATTAGGGGTATACCCTGAAATCTCCCTTGCCGAAGCGCGAACCAAGAGAAATGATGCGCGGCGGACATTATCGGGTGGTAATGATCCGATAGAGGAAAAGAAAGCGGAGAAGGCAGCCAAAGTATTTGCGGTCAACAATAGTTTTGAATCTATAGCTATTGAGTGGCACGAGTATAAACGCCCAAACTGGTCACAAGGGTATGCCGAAGACATTCTAGAATATCTGAAAAAAGACATCTTCCCGTATATTGGTAAACGTGCTGTTACCGAGATTAAACCTGCTGAAATGCTGGCTGTGCTCCGAAAAATGGAGCAACGCGGCGTTTTGGATAAATTGAAAAAAACCAGACAGGCCTGTCGGCAAATCTTCACCTATGCCGTTATTACCGGACGGGCAGAGTTCAATCCCGTTACTGATCTTGCCAGCGCACTCAAAGCTCCCAAGCAAAAACACTTCCCACACCTTTTAGCCGACCAGATGAATGATTTCCTCATCGCCTTGAGTGGTTATAGTGGTAGCCAAGTGACGCAATCAGCGACCCGTATGCTGATGCTGACCGGAGTACGTACTATTGAGCTGAGAGAATCGGAATGGACTGAATTCGATTTTGATAACGATCTCTGGCAAATCCCCGCCGAGCGAATGAAAATGCGCCGCCCTCATATTGTCCCACTGTCAAATCAGGTTAAAGGCATTCTTATTAAACTGCATGAGATTACAGGACGCGGAAAATACGTTTTCCCCGGTCGTAACGATGCGGGTAAGCCAATGAGTGAGGCAGCTATCAATCAGGTTATTAAGCGAATTGGTTATGACGGACAGGCAACAGGCCACGGCTTCCGCCATACCATGAGTACCATCCTACATGAACAAGGCTATAACACAGCTTGGATTGAAACTCAGCTTGCTCATGTTGACAAGAACAGCATTCGTGGTACTTACAACCACGCTCAGTATCTGGATGGTCGCCGGGAAATGCTGCAATGGTATGCGGATCATATGGAGATGCTGGAACGAGGCGAAAATGTGCTGATTGGAAAATTTGGCAAAAGGGCGTAAATATATGATGTTTTTTTACGCAAGTGTGACCGTGACACACGAGCTTATTTTTTATACATAATGCCAATTCAAAGCCAAAATTTCCTGAAAAAATAAATTCAACAAATTGGAAAAACAATTAACGCTGTTCATTTAGTCTTGCTTTTTAAATAATCCGCCTGTCATCAAATAACGTCCACAATGAGCGCCCAAGGACTCGGTAACAGGAGAAAAAATATGACAATGACAGCACCGAAGGAAAACCTTATCCGTTTGCCGGAAGTTCAACGCAGAACGGGTTATAGCAAAGCGTGGATCTACAAACTGATTAGTGCCGGAGAGTTTCCTAAACAAGTCAAACTCGGCTCCCGCTCCGTCGCCTTTATTGAATCAGAAATTGATAACTGGATTGCGCAGCGGATCGCGGAATCGCGAGCGGCATAACATAGAAAAGAACATGGCATAAGAAAAGTAATATAAAAAGCAACGCCCCAGAGTGCGCGAACACATCTGAGGCGTCTGACCAACAACCGTTAAATGAGGTAACGATGATGGCTGATATACAGCATACCCAAACTCACCCTAAATTTATATCCTCAGATATCACAGGCAACCAGAAACCGCTTGATCTGATCCAGACCGTGAAAAAATCCGCTATGTATCATTGGGAAAACCTATTGCCTGCCTGTGGCATCAATATCCCGGCAAAGGGAAAACATGGTGCTTGTCCTGTCTGCGGTGGCACCGACCGTTTTCACTTTATTGATGATCACCATCATGGCAACTGGCATTGTCGCCAGTGTGATACCCCGAACTATGGTGATGGACTGGATTTAGTGGCAAGAACCAAAGGAATTTCCATCACTGAGGCAGCAAAAATCATTGCAGGCGTACTGGCATTGCCTTTGCCAGAACCCAAGTCCGCCAGAGAAACCATTCAAACTACGCAGTCAATTGCCGAAAAAGTGGCATCACTAATGGCGCAAACTGTCGCTGGTCAATCGCCCTATCTGGCTGCAAAAGGGCTGGATTTTCCTAATCAGCGGCTATTGCTCAATAATTCGACTTTGTTGGCACTGACAACACTGGATAAAAAAGTAACAGGTGCACAAATTATCGAACCCAATGGAGAGAAAAAATTACTGTCCGGCAGCCAGAAAAAAGGCGCATTTATTGCTCTGTCAGAGCTGGAAGCGTTCCCTGACACAGTGATTATTACCGAGGGCTATGCTACGGCACTTACAGTTAGCCAGCTTTATAAAGGCACTGTTCTGGCAGCATTGGATGCTGGCAATTTATCTTCGGTTGCCAACGTTGTTCGGGAACGTTGGTCAGGTACAAAAATTATTATTGCAGCAGATAATGACTGGCATCATCCCGACGAGCTGGATAAGAATGGTAAACCGAAAGTGAATATCGGCAGGATTTCAGCAGAAAAAGCTGCTATTGCGGTTAGTGGTTGGGTTACGTTACCACCGACAGAGTACAAAGCTGACTGGGACGATTATCGACGACAACATGATGTGGAAAGGGCAAAGCTGGCCTTTTCTCAGGGGCTTTATCGACCAACATCAACCAAGAAAAAAACAGCCACTCAGCCCAATGATAGTGAATCTTCAAAACTGACATTATGCCAGATGGGAGCGAGCCAGCGTGGAGAAGTCTTGCTGGCACGTTATGACGGTGATTTAGCATTGGATGGCGCTTCGGAAACCGTTCATCACTATGACGGCATTGTCTGGCATCCGGTCAGTGACCGAGATTTAAAACGGGAAATGGTCGCTGCCTTTATGGATGAGAAACTACCGTACTCACCGCATGGTATCAGTTCTGCGGTGGATGCTCTCAAATTACAGCTTCCCATGATGCAGCCGCCAGAACGTCATTTAATCGGATTCAGCAATGGAGTGTTTGACCTGAAAGTCTGCCAGTTCCGGCTTCATCGCAAACATGACTGGTTGCTACTGGCGAATGACGTTGAATTCAATTCCCCTGCTTCGGGGGAAACTCTGAAAAATCATGCCCCGCAGTTCTGGCGCTGGCTCAATCGGGCAACAGCCAATTGTGAGAATAAGTTTGAGCGGGTGCTGGCAGCCCTGTTTATGGTGCTGGCGAACCGTTACGACTGGCAGTTGTTTCTGGAAATCACCGGTGCCGGAGGCAGTGGCAAAAGTATCTTTGCTGAAATCTGTTCAATGCTGGCAGGCAAAGGCAACACTGTTTCTGCTAGTATGGCCGCACTGGAAAACCCACGGGAACGGGCGCTGATTGTGGGGTATTCGTTGATTATCCTGCCAGACCAGACCCGCTATGTGGGCGATGGCTCCGGTATTAAGGCCATTACAGGCGGGGATGAAGTAGCCATTGACCCGAAGCATAAACAGCCCTATTCAACACGTATCCCTGCTGTGGTATTGGCGGTAAACAATAATGCCATGAGTTTCAGTGATCGCAGTGGTGGTGTATCGCGGCGTCGAGTGATTTTCAACTTTTCCGAAGTTGTGCCGGAAAATGAACGTGATCCACTTTTACGGGATAAAATCGCAGCAGAATTGCCCGTGATTATCCGGCATTTGCTCTATCGGTTTGCTGACCCACAAACTGCAAGGCGTTTACTGGCAGAACAGCAAAAATCTGCGGAGGCGCTGGATATCAAACGTGGCACCGATCCATTAGTCGATTTTTGCGGCTACCTGATTGCGTCTAATGAAACTGACGGCCTGTTAATCGGTAATGCAGAGATTGTGCCGTTCAATCCCCGTAAGTACCTTTATCATGCCTACCTTGCTTATATGAAAGGCAACAATCTGAATAAACCCGTTTCCGTGACCCGTTTTGGTATGGATATGCCGGGTGCACTGGCAGAGTATGGGCAGTATTACCTGCGTAAGAAAAGCAAATACGGCATTCGCAGCAATCTGAACCTGAATATCGACACGGCTATTGAGTGGCTGCCAAAACTAATAAGGGATAACCTGCCAGAAGAATAATTTTTTTCTTTATTGATGATAATCTTCAAAGAAATATAAAAAAGTGTTCACTACTGTTCACCTTGTAATTTAAACCAGTTATATCAATATATTATAGGGTGAATAGTTATTTTTAAACTGTTCACAAGTCTTCATCACTATTCACCTTTTTCAGATTGAAGGTGAACGGTTGGATGAAGAGTAATGATGAGTTTGATTTCAAGTCATCATCATTTAACAATATGAATTTAAATGAAAGTCATCAAAGATGAATAGGGTGAACAGTTTTATTACTAATTCTTTAATAGTGTAGGCTGTGAAAATATTTTTTCTGGCTGGCAGGGTGTTTTCAGATTCTCGGGTTTGTCTGGTTAATGTATTAGCCGTACAAACCCGAGAAGACAAGCGCAGCGCGTCAGTGTGGTTTTAGTCTGTTGTACTACTATTACGTGAAGCTGTTAAATTTATCCATCAGGTCTTTCAGCTTCTGCGCTGATTCGTCCTCAAGAAGCTTATTCAGATTTTGTGGCGCCTGCTTCAGCTGCTTGTTTAACGACTCAAGATTGATTTCGTTATTATCGAAAGGAGTGAGGTTACTGTTGATACGTTTTCGCACTAGTTCCCAAAGGAAGGTCACGCAGTCCGATTCTGTAGTGACGTAGCCTACAGGTATTGTTAGGCCACCAAAGCCCAAGCTAGGATCGATTTTTGCGTGGTATTGTGTCAATGCGAACCCATTTTCGCCGGGGAACACCATAAGTTCCATATGTGATTCAGAGGTACCGTCCACAAAGGTGCATAACTTACGGTCAGTTCGCTGGCTTAGGGTATTCTTGAGGCGGGCTCGTTCGTCATAGCTGTCATTGCCCTCTTCAAGGTGAAAGGCAAGATTCAGGCTACTGTGGCGCTCGCCCTGATTTAGCTCATAGTTTATCTCTTTAATGAATGACTCTAGGCCAAGACTAGGCTGTGTCCCTTAATGTAAATTGATAGTATTATCATCTAAACTGTTTTCAATACGGGAAAAAGATGATGGCACGCTACGACATTCCTGATGACGCATGGATAGTGATAGAACCTTGTTT
>NZ_JANAIF010000085.1 GCF_024721015.1 Xenorhabdus bovienii | reverse complement strand
TCTACGTGAGAAGTAGAAATGGTGATACCACGCGCTTTTTCTTCTGGTGCGTTATCGATCTGATCGAATGCACGAGCGCTACCGCCGTAAGTTTTCGCCAGAACAGTGGTGATTGCAGCAGTCAGGGTAGTTTTACCGTGGTCAACGTGACCGATAGTACCAACGTTAACGTGCGGTTTTTTACGTTCGAACTTTTCTTTAGACACGACTCTATTCCTTAATATCGCTCCCTCATCACGAAGATAAGGGAGCCAAAAGATAGTAAACCCGAAAACTTATCTAGCTTTACGAGTTTCGATAATAGCCTGAGCGACGTTGCTAGGCGCTTCGTTGTACTTCAAAAACTCCATGGAGTAAGAAGCACGACCTTGGGTCTGAGAACGCAGGTCAGTAGCATAACCAAACATTTCAGATAATGGTACTTGAGCACGAACAATTTTGCCCGTTGCTAGATCATCCATACCTTCGATCATACCACGGCGACGGTTCAAGTCACCGATGACGTCGCCCATGTAGTCTTCTGGTGTTTCCACTTCAACTTTCATGATTGGTTCCAGCAGAACTGGTTTCGCTTTCATGAAGCCTTCTTTAAATGCCATGGATGCAGCAATTTTAAAGGCAATTTCCGAGGAGTCAACGTCATGGTAAGAACCATCAAACAGGGTAACTTTAACGTCAACAATTGGATAACCAGCTAGAACACCGCCTTTCAGCTGTTCACGAACGCCTTTATCTACGCCTGGAATATATTCTTTAGGAACAACACCACCGACGATTGCGTTCTCGAACACGTAACCGTCGCCACCTGGTTCCAGAGGCTCAACACGTAGCCAAACGTGACCATACTGACCACGACCACCTGACTGTTTAGCGTGTTTACCTTCCTGCTCAACGGTATTGCGAATAGTTTCACGGTAAGCAACCTGAGGTTTACCTACGTTCGCTTCAACGTTAAATTCGCGACGCATACGGTCAACCAGAACGTCGAGGTGCAATTCACCCATACCCGCGATAATAGTCTGACCAGTTTCTTCGTTACTGGATACGCGGAATGATGGGTCTTCCTGAGCCAGACGTCCTAAAGCGATACCCATTTTTTCTTGGTCAGCTTTAGTTTTTGGTTCGATGGCAACAGAGATAACTGGCTCTGGGAATTCCATACGCTCCAAAATGATTGGCAAGTTCAGGTCACAGAGAGTATCACCTGTAGTGACATCTTTCAGACCGATCGCAGCAGCGATATCGCCTGCGCGGACTTCTTTAATTTCTTCACGTTTGTTGGCGTGCATCTGAACGATACGGCCAAAACGTTCTTTCCGGTCTTTCACTGGGTTAAGAACTGTATCACCAGAGTTAACAACACCAGAGTAAACCCGGAAGAAAGTCAGGTTACCCACGAATGGGTCAGTCGCGATTTTGAACGCCAGTGCAGAGAACGGTTCTTCATCGCTGGAGTGACGCTCTGCTGGAGTATCTTTACCGTCTGGCAGCATTCCTTTGATAGATTCAACGTCAGTTGGTGCTGGCAGGTAATCGATAACTGCATCCAGCATCGCCTGAACACCTTTGTTCTTAAATGCAGAACCACAGGTAACCAGGATAATTTCGCTAGCCAGAACGCGCTTACGCAAAGCTGTCTTGATTTCTTCTTCAGTCAGCTCTTCACCGCCCAGATATTTGTCCATCAGTTCTTCTGATGCTTCTGCAGCGGATTCGATCAAATTCTGGTGCCATTCCTGAGCCAGCTCAACCATGTCAGCAGGGATCTCTTCGTACTCGAAAGTCACACCCTGATCTGCTTCACTCCAGTTGATCGCTTTCATTTTCAACAGGTCAACAACACCAGTGAAGGTATCTTCAGCGCCGATTGCCAGTTGAAGTGGAACAGGGTTCGCAGCCAGACGGCTTTTGATCTGTTCTACTACGCGCAGGAAGTTTGCTCCCATACGGTCCATTTTGTTAACGAACGCGATACGTGGAACATTGTATTTGTTAGCCTGACGCCATACAGTCTCAGACTGCGGCTGAACACCACCAACTGCACAGTAAACCATTACTGCGCCGTCAAGAACACGCATGGAACGTTCTACTTCGATGGTGAAGTCAACGTGGCCTGGGGTGTCGATGATGTTGACGCGGTGTGGCTCATACTGTTTAGCCATACCAGACCAGAATGCAGTTGTCGCAGCAGACGTGATTGTGATACCACGCTCCTGCTCCTGCTCCATCCAGTCCATTGTCGCTGAACCTTCGTGAGTTTCACCAATTTTATGGTTCACGCCTGTGTAAAACAGGATACGTTCAGTTGTCGTGGTTTTACCGGCGTCGATGTGAGCACTGATACCGATATTACGGTAACGTGCTATAGGTGTTTTACGAGCCATGTTTTCCTCTCTCGTGGGCGTTCAATTTTGAGAACGAGTAGCCCCGAGAAGCTACCCAGAACATATTCACTACGAAGGAATTACCAACGGTAGTGTGCGAACGCCTTGTTAGCTTCTGCCATACGGTGAACGTCTTCACGTTTCTTAACAGCAGTGCCTTTGTTTTCAGCCGCATCAGATAATTCATTCGCCAGGCGCAGAGCCATCGACTTATCACCGCGTTTACGAGCAGCATCAACGATCCAACGCATTGCCAGAGCATTACGACGAACCGGACGAACTTCAACTGGAACCTGATAGGTAGAACCACCAACACGGCGGGACTTAACTTCGACAGTCGGGCGCACGTTATCCAGCGCCAGCTCGAATGCTTCCAGATGACCTTTACTAGAACGCTGAGCCAGGGTCTCGAGCGCACTGTATACAATTGCTTCTGCGGTAGATTTTTTACCGTCTACCATCAGGATATTCACGAATTTGGCCAGCAATTCAGATCCGAATTTTGGATCTGGTAAAATTTTACGTTGACCAATTACACGACGACGTGGCATGGAAATACTCCGTTTCGAATTTCAGGGTTGTCCAAAACTCTACGAGTTTATTTTGACATTAAAGTGAAAAATGTTTGGCCTTACTTAACAGAGAACCATTAAGCCTTTGGCTTCTTCACACCGTACTTAGAACGACCTTGCTTACGGTCTTTAACACCAGAACAGTCCAGTGCACCGCGAACAGTGTGGTAACGCACACCTGGCAAGTCTTTTACACGACCGCCACGGATCAGGATAACGGAGTGTTCCTGCAAGTTGTGGCCTTCACCACCGATGTAGGAAGAAACTTCGAAACCGTTAGTCAAACGAACACGGCATACTTTACGCAATGCTGAGTTTGGTTTTTTAGGGGTGGTAGTATATACACGAGTACATACGCCACGCTTTTGCGGGCAAGCTTCCAGAGCAGGAACGTTGCTTTTCACAACTTTCGAGCTACGAGATTTGCGAACCAGCTGGTTAATAGTTGCCATTATTAAAAAAACTCCTGGTTTTTTTGCTTCGTAAACACGGATTTTATCCTCTGTCAGCCATAATGACAAAACATGAGGACGCGGAATTTTATTGCTGACTTGACGAGGTGTCAAGAAATATACAGCTTTTCTATGCTGGTAAAATACCTGCAATGACAAGGTATTTACTGACAAAGTTCAGATAATGTCTACCAGCCAAAATTTTGCGGATGTTTCGCTGTTAAGCTAACAAAGCCTTTGTAGTCTATCACCTGTACACGGTCTGAAATCTGCTCAACCAGCCCCCGTGCAATCAAATCTTCCTGCAAGGCATAAACCCGGGCTCCCGTACGGATCAATTCAGCCAAATAGCGATTGTCATTGATCCCCAGCAGCACGCCATTTTGCATTAACAGAACATCATCTGCATCAGAGACAAGGCCCAGCATCGCATTGAAGTCATCATGGTAAGGTGAGCGACTCACAGTATATAACATGTTACCCCTCCGCAATAGATTAAAATTTCAACACAACATCATATCCTGATAGTACTTCACGTATTGCCGCCGCCGGGAGAAATTCCGCCTCCAGCACAAGGTCGCTTGCTGGGCTGCCTCCCCGAGCGTTCAGATCATCGAGGCAAATGTAGCATTTATCAATGTCATACAGGGGCAGTAGCTTAAATGTTGAGATGTAATCACGCGCCAGAATTGTCTCTGGCTGCTGATTGGCCAACAGTTGGAATACCCCATCAGAAATAAAGAATATGCCAATTTGCTCAGTCAATGCCGATGTTGCAAGCAGCGCATCCAGACCTTCCCTGCCAGCAGAAGATCCGTGGGGAGCTTCAGTAAAAACGAAGGCGATTTTTTTCATCAGAACCCTCAATACCGGGTATGCTCCTAGAATTGTACCACGCGATCACACAGCATCATGGCTTCAGCCAACGAACCCAATCCACTGAGCTCAAACCCATCCGCCAGATTCACGGCGGACAGATTGAGTTCGTTGGCCTGCTGTTCATCTGTGACACCGCGACGCAGTGCCGCTGCAACACAAATAAACAAGTTGAATTGGTGCTGGGCGGCTATTGCCTGCCACGCCCTGACCAGATCGAACTCATCACTGGCGGGAGCCACCAGCCGATTGCCATTTTGGACACCTTCGCGATAAAAAAACACGCTGTGCAGTTTATGGCCTGAAGCAACCAGCGCCTGAGCAAATTGATAGGCACTGCTGGCTTGCTGAGTGCCATAAGCCGGCCCAGTCACCAGCAGGCAATAAGACAGCGATGACATTATTTCTCCGAACTCGCGTATTCACCATTTTTAAACTGGCGAATATAAAGATATACGGTATGTTTGGAGATATTCAGACGATCAGCAACCTGATTAATCGCATCTTTAATATCAAAAATCCCTTTCTCATAGAGATTCAGGACAACCTGTCTGTTTTTCGCATTATTGGAAACATTGCGATCAGCATTCACTTCTTCGATAGTAAATTCCAGTGTCTGTGCCACAAGATCATCTACTGAAGAGGCAAAATTAACGTTTGAAGACACCTCATGCGTTTTTTCAGGAATAAAGGTTTGAATAATCTCAGAGAAAGGCACATCCAGGTTCATATTAATACACAAAAGCCCAATGACCCGACGAGAGCGATTACGAATAGCAATCGTGACGGATTTCATCAATGCACCGCTTTTTGCCCGCGTGAAATACGCTTTGGAAACATTACAGTCTTCATCTGTAATGTCGTGCAGCATCCGTAATGCCAAATCCGTAATGGGAGAACCAATTTTACGGCCGGTATGCTCACCATTAGCTATTCTGACAGCTGAACATTTAAGGTCCTCCAGTGAATGAAGAACAATTTCACAATGCCCACCAATCAGCATAGCCAAGCCATCAACAGCAGCTTCGTAAGATTTTAAAATTTCATGATCCGTTTCACTGAACGGTTGGTTTTCCAGTAAATCAATATCACTGTTATCACCGGATAATAGTGGGGTAGACATGCAATACACCATCCTTCAAGCTCAGACTTTGCCTCACCGAAAATATCAGGGCGAGATTTATTATAAAATCACATTAATGCAACTTAACAGAAAACATTTCAAATGTTCTGTGTTCTATTCAGAATAATGACGTTAAAACCACATTGAATTGCCGTCAAGCCCTTGCTGCACAGACCGCAGAGTTTTATCACAGCTTTTATACTCAATATACCTGAAATATGAAAAAGTTATTTCATTTAATACCGTTAAAAAATAATAAATAGCAAAAATTATTTTTCTGTCGTCATGTGGCTTATTACTTACCAAGTTGAGGTAAATACCGAGATAACAAAACAGGGGCTATCAGCCCCTGCTATCACATTACGTCTAATTATTGTGGAAATTATTTTGCCTTGGCAGCCGGCTTGATATCCAGCAATTCAATATCAAAGACTAAAGTAGAATTAGCAGGAATACTAGGAAGACTTGCTTTGCCATAAGCCAAATCCGGTGGAATGACCAGAGTGATTTTCCCGCCTTTTTTCACATGCTGTAAACCTTCTTTCCAGCCGGGAATAATACGATCCAAACCAATTGTCAGGGGTTCTTTGCGCTCATAGGAGCTGTCGAACACCTTGCCATCGATCAAACTACCTTTGTAGTTTACAACCACCGTATCTTTTTCTGTTGGTGTTTTACCACTCCCTTCCTTCTCTATTTTGTAGAGAAGCCCGGTTTTAGTTTTTACAACACCCGATTCCTTGGCAAACTGCTCACTGTATTTAGCCCCTTTTTCAGCATTTTCATCAGCTTCTTTCTCTGCCTTAGCTTGTGCTGCATTTTTCACTTTAACTTCAAAAGCGCCAAGGATCTGCTGAATTTCTTGATCATTCAGTTTGCTTTTATCCTTTAATGCATCTTCAACACCCGCCAATAACTGAGATTGGTCTAACTTGATACCGAGCGATTCCTGCTCTTTTAATGAAGCGCCCATGTAGCGACCCAGAGAAGAACCCAATGCATAAGCGTTTTGCTGATTTTCTGTTTTAAACGCACTATTCAGTTTTACTTCGTTTTCTGTATTAGCAGACAATGCCTGCGGTACACTAAATGCCATTGCCAGTGACGCTGCCAATAAAGTCGTTTTTAACAATGATTTCATCCTATTCTCCAATCAGTTTTTTTGGGATTCACCGTCCGCAAAAGCTACGTGAACGAACTCACTATAACTGTCTGCGGAAACCGAACACAATACTCGTCATACATTGGCTTCAAAACCATTAAAACAAAGAGGTTTCATGGTAACCCTCTTTTATAGAATGTTTTGAGTATTATAGTGCCAACTTGATTAAAATAATCATTCCGACACGAAATTAACTAACCAAAGATAAGAGGGAAGATAGTGGAATTATCCGAATTTGAACAAAGATTTGAACAGCTAGAAACCAAACTGGCCTACCAGGAAGTCACTATTGAAGAACTGAATAAAGAAGTGAGAAAACAACAGATAGAAACTGAAAAGCTCAAAGAGCAACTACAGTTAATGTCCGAACGCCTGAAAACCCACCAGTCGTCGATCATCGCACCGCTCTCGGAAGAAACACCGCCCCCTCATTACTGATACCATTCCCGCCTTTTCAGGCAGAAAAATACTTGCCAAGGAAGGCGGGAACACAAAAAAGAGAAGCCTCATCTGCGCTTCCCTTTTTTCTGCTTAACGATTAATGGCAGCCGCCGCCACAGCATGCATGCTCTTCATGATCATGATCGTGGTCGTGATCGCCGCAACCACCCTGACCATGCACATGGCCGTGAGCCAATTCTTCTTCGGTCGCTTCACGGATAGCAACGATTTCAACGTTGAATTTCAGATTCTGGCCAGCCAGCATGTGGTTGCCGTCAACGACAACTTCATCACCTTCCAGAGCGGTAATTTCAACTGGCACAGGCCCCATGTCTGTATCAGCCAGGAAACGCATACCCACCTGCAATTCATCAACGCCAACAAAAACATCTTTTGGTACGCGTTGAACTAAATTTTCATCATACTGACCGTATGCATCATTTGCTTCGACGCTAACATCAAAACGTTCACCCGCCTCACGCCCTTCCACCGCTTTCTCTAAACCGCTGATCAGAGAACCACGGCCATGCAGATAGTCTAACGGTGCACTCACCGGAGACTCATCAACCAAAACACCTTCTTCTGTTCTTACTTGATAAGCCAGGCTGACCACCAAGTCTTGTGCTACTTTCATGACATCTCCTACATACCCGAGGGGAAAAAACCCCGTGAGGGAAAATTTTTACGGCTAAAAAAATGCTGCTGATTGTAACGGAATTCTACTTCTCTGTACCTAGCGACAGCAAAATTTATCCATTATTTGTTGTTCATACATTGAATTATTGTGGTTTAAAGATACCAATAACCTGTTCCTGCTCTCTAACATGAGGCGCCACGGTTTCATCGGTTTGCCGCTGCACATGCCCACAATGGACACACTCCACAATATCGACTTTATTTTCCTGCCACATCGCCAGCGTATCCTGCGACTGACACTTGGGACAAACCGCTCCTGCAATAAAACGTTTACGACTGACTGACATGATTCACCCCATTGCTATTTATATTCGTCCCAGCCTTCCGGCCGGCGACGCTCATTAAGCATTTCCCGTTCAAACAGTTCTTCCAATTCCCTGCGAGCCTCTTTCACACGGGATATCTGCGCCACGTCGCCATGTAACTGAGGCATCAGCTCACGTAACATACGCATATCCAGACGGCGGAAATGCTGCTGGGCACGATAAGCCTGATGTGGATGCATTCCAGTCTTAATCAATGCCTTACGACCAAGTTCCAGAGCACTGGAAAACGTTTCACGGCTGAAATCTTTAACATCATTCTGCAACAGCTCATGCGCTTCCAGACGCCCTCTCGCCCGCGCAATAATATGCAGGTGAGGAAAATTCTTCTGGCACAGATGCACTATCGCCATGGTCTCTTCCGGCTCATCACTGGCAATCACGATAGCCTCGGCTTTTGCCGCCCCCGCAGCACGCAGCAACTCCCGCTCTCTCGCATCGCCATAATACACCTTATAGCCATAACGACGCAGCGTACTGATGGCACTGGCATCACGTTCCAATACCGTGATACGGATTTTATTCGCCATCAGAAGGCGCCCCACTACCTGCCCAAAACGGCCAAATCCTACCAGAATCACCTGTGGTTCATTATCCTCCACAAATGGCTGTTCACTGTTTTTTTCTTCCTGGGCATTATAATACCCAGCCAGAATACGTTGGATCAACTGCATCACTAGAGGCGTCGTCATCATCGACAATGTAACGACAACCAACAACAGTGACATTTGATTCTGATCCAGCACGCTCTGCCCCAGCGCCGTTGAGAATAAAACAAATGCAAATTCCCCGCCCTGACTCAGCACGCCGGAAAACTGCAAACACGATGAGTTTTTCAAGCCGGCAAGCCTGCCGATCACATACAGAATGAAAATTTTTATCAGAACCAGTCCCAAAACACTGAATAATACCCCTGACAAATGAGTCAACAGTACGCCCATATTCAAAGACATGCCGACGGAAATAAAAAATAGCCCCAGCAGCAGCCCTTTAAATGGCTCAATAGAAATTTCCAACTCATGGCGATATTCACTGTCAGCCAGCAAAACCCCGGCAATAAAAGTCCCGAGCGCCATTGAAAAACCCAGTTCCTCCATGAAAATCGCCGCTCCCAGCACCACCAACAGCGCCGCCGCCGTGAACACCTCCCTGACATCCGATTTCACCACCAACCGGAACAGTGGGCGCAGCAGATATCGCCCTCCCAGCAACATGCCCGCAAAAGCAACAAATTTCAGCCCGACCCGATACCAGTCACTGGATGCCGTACTGCCAGCCAACAGAGGAATCAAAGCCAGAGCGGGGATCAAAGCCATATCCTGAAACAGCAGGATAGAAAAACCGAGTTGCCCGCTTTCACTGCCGGTCATTCCTTTCTCTTTCATCAACTGTAGCGCCATGGCCGTCGATGACATAGCAAGGCCAATTCCACCGATAACAGCGGCCTGCCATGAAAAATTTGTCAGACACAGGAATAAAATCAGCACCAGCGCAGTCAATACAACCTGAGCCGTACCCGCACCAAAGATAGATCGCCTAAGCTGCCAGAGTTTTGCCGGATTCAGCTCAAGGCCAATGATGAACATCAGGAAAACAACACCCAGTTCAGAGAAATGCAGAATTTCCTCGACATCCTTGATAAACCCCAGCCCCCACGGGCCAAGTACAATCCCGGCAATCAGATAACCTAATACCGCCCCAATCTTGAATTTCTGGGCAAGGGGAACAGCCACAACAGCAGCAAACAAAAACAGTGTTCCGGCGCTTAACAGCGCTGAATTCTCCATAATTACATCCCTCCCAAAGACAAAGGCGATTTCAGCCATTCCCGATAAGCATTCGCGTAACTGGCAAGCACTTCAGGTCGTTGGCGCCTGGCCCAATAAATGATCATGGGTGATAACCAATGCATATGACACATCGATGCCGTTAATTCGAAAGGACGGAGAATTTCTTCCATCGGATAGAGGTTATATCCACCTCTCCGGTAAGCACCTTCGGGTTCTCCTGTGGTGATGACGGAGCGCCAATACTTTCCTCTCAGCGCCAGTTCTGACCCGCCGACAAAGTCACGGCTCAACACGCGATCCATCCACTCTTTCAGTAAAGCAGGGCAACTATAAGTATACAACGGATGCTGAAAAACAATGATTTGATGCTCACGCAGCAATTTCTGCTCTAAAGGCACATCAATAAAAAAATCGGGATAGCAGCCGTATAGATCGTGAAGAGTGACATGCTCCAACGCCTGCACGGGCTGTAGCAAAACATGATTAGCCACAGAGATCTGTGGTTCTGGATGGATATATAACAGCAATATTTTAGGCGGCAATAGCATCATTCCCCCTAGGACGTGTCAGGACACCTATTTTCCGCTACCATGCATGTCAAGCGATCAAATCGAATACATACAACGTGTAATTATTAACTTAACATATTCTATAACAGACAACCTCTATGATTGTTTTCTCATCTCTGCAAATCCGTCGCGGCATTCGCGTCCTACTGGACAATGCCAGCGCAACTATCAATCCCGGCCAAAAAGTGGGATTGGTGGGTAAAAATGGCTGTGGTAAATCTACCCTGCTTTCATTACTGAAAGGTGAACTCCAGGCTGAAAATGGCTCCGTAACATTTCCCAACAACTGGGCGCTGGCGTGGGTGAATCAAGAAACGCCGGCTTTGGAAATTTCAGCACTGGAATATGTGATAGACGGTGACCGTGAATTCCGGCAACTGGAACAGAAGCTGAAAATCGCCAATGAACAGAATGACGGTCACGCGATTGCTCATCTTCACGGCCAGCTTGATACCATTCAGGCATGGACAATCCGTGCACGGGCATCCAGTCTGCTGCATGGCCTTGGGTTTTCCCAACCCCAGTTGGAACAGTCAGTCAGTTCATTTTCCGGGGGCTGGCGTATGCGGCTCAATCTGGCTCAAGCGCTGATTTGTCGTTCCGACCTGCTGCTGCTCGATGAACCGACCAACCACCTAGATTTAGACGCGGTCATCTGGCTCGAAAAGTGGCTGAAAAACTATACCGGCACCTTGATCCTGATATCTCACGATAGGGACTTTCTTGATCCGATCATTGATAAAGTCCTGCACATTGAACAGCTGATTTTGGCTGAATACACCGGCAACTACTCCTCCTTTGAGCGGCAACGCGCGGCTAAACTTGCCCAGCAACAGGCTCTGTATCAAAGCCAGCAGGAAAAAGTGACTCACCTGCAAAGCTATATTGACCGTTTTCGTGCCAAAGCTTCCAAAGCGAAGCAGGCACAAAGCCGCATTAAGATGCTGGAGCGCATGGAACTCATCGCCCCTGCTCATGTTGATAACCCATTTCGTTTCAGCTTCCGCCAGCCGGACAGCCTGCCAAGCCCGCTTTTGGTGATGGAAAAAGTCAGTGCCGGATATGGTGAAAAAACCGTGCTGGATTCGATCAAATTAAATCTCGTACCGGGATCACGTATCGGCCTGTTGGGGCGCAACGGAGCGGGTAAATCTACATTGATCAAACTTCTGGCGGGTGGACTTGCACCACAGCGGGGCGAGATCGCCTTAGCCAAAGGCATCAAACTGGGGTATTTCGCCCAGCATCAGCTGGAATACCTGCGCGCAGATGAATCCCCGCTGCAACATTTAGTCAGAATCGCACCACAGGAAACGGAACAGCAACTCCGTGACTATCTGGGCGGCTTTAGTTTCAAAGGTAATCAAGTGACCGATCCGAGTGGGCGTTTTTCCGGTGGAGAAAAAGCCCGACTGGTATTAGCGCTGATTGTCTGGCAACGACCGAACCTTCTGCTGCTTGATGAACCGACCAACCACCTTGATCTGGATATGAGGCAGGCGCTGACTGAAGCGTTAATTGATTTCGACGGTGCACTGGTTGTGGTATCGCACGACAGACATTTATTACGCTCCACAACCGATGAACTTTATCTGGTACATGATGGCAAAGTAGAACCGTTCACCGGCGATTTGGAAGACTATCAGCAATGGCTGACTGAACAGCAACGCCAACAAACGCGTGAAAATCAGGAAAAGGAAAAAGCGGCCTCAAGTCCCGATGCTTCAATGAATGGCGCTCAAAATTACAGTGCCCAGGAGCGTAAAGATCAAAAACGGCGTGAGGCCGAATTTCGCAACCAGACGCAGCCATTACGCAAGCAACTTACTGCCCTTGAAAAACAGATGGAAAAACTGGGCACAGCATTGGCCGAGTGGGAAGAAAAGCTGTCAGATAACACAATCTACGAAAATGATCGCAAAACTGAATTGACCGAATGCCTGCAACAACAGACTCAAACCAAATCCAAGTTAGAAGATGCGGAAATGGAGTGGCTGGATATTCAGGAACAACTTGAACAGATGAGCGAAGCATTTAACGCGGATCAGTAAATTAATTTATTTTCTTTAACTTTTCGAAATTATTGGGCATTGATATTCAATGCCCAAATCTTGAAAAAACCGTCCCTTGTTTACAAAACAAAAAAGTAAACACATTCAAACGAACAGCTATTTTATTGACGGTAAAAAATGATAACTCATTTATCTAGAAAGGTTATTTACACTTGAAAAACACCTGAGCGTCTAATTAGCATTTCAGACTCCTTATTGAGAATAATCTTACCACTCAACTCCCAAATACCATTTCCGTAAAAAATTTCATAACAACAATTGAGAGTAAAACGATCAATAGTAAAACGGTGCCTTGCTAACTGACTTACAAATTAGCAACCAATGCAGAAAAATTTTCAACATCATCAATCAGATGATCATCGATTGATTTACCCCATATTACGCCGAGTTCTATTTTTTTATCCGTTTCAACAATTTCCAGCAAATTCATATAATACTCAGGGATCGAGCTGATAATACGTTGAGGAACACACGTATACGCACTATTTTTTGTAATCATCTCCATGATGAGCATAATGTCATTAGTCTTTAATAACAAATGCTTACTGTCACCCGTATAAATAGGGAATACGTTAAGGCAATCGGTTAACTCAACAATATCTTTTTTTTCTGATGAATGAACCGGAACATTCCCATTTCCAAATCGACTTTTCTCCGCCCTAAATTTAGGTATCAGGTGGCTACTTCTTTTAAAAAGATAGACCAGTTTTTCAGTAAAAATCTTTTTTGGCTCCAACTGAGTTATCGCAGCCAGAGGCATCACCGCGACATGTAGCATTCCCGCATTCAACAAACTGATCTGCTGCTCAACCGACAACCCGGTCATCAGCGCCAATACGACATTCCCTTTCTTATCCGCGATCTGCTTTTCTATCTGAGAATAGTTATGGATAGGAAAACAAGACCCAACATATAAATGCCTGATAATGTCTTCCTTTGAATCAAAATGAACCCGACTTTTAAACTGTTCATAGTGAGATAAAAATTTTCGGGCATTTTCCAGCGTCTTATGCCCGAAGTCTGTCAATCTCGTTCCATTTGGCCCCCTTAGGAATAATGAAGCACCAAGAATACCTTCCAACCCGTGTATTTTCTTCGTCAAGGCAGGCTGAGAAAGATAAAGCCTCTCTGAAGCTTTATGATAATTAAGAGTCTCAGCCAAAACGATAAAAGCCTCAAGATTGCGTATATCCATGTTCTCTCGCTCAATGATTGTTTAATAACTACAAAACATTACAGACTCATGGTGATAGCATTTTAACTTAGCGTTTTGCTAAAGGTTTTATCAGGACAACTGGTCAAAATGTTAACTAATAAAATGTTAGTTAACAAGGGTACAATTAGCAAAATATTTATTAATGCAGTGTTTTAATTTACTTTATAAGTAATTACAATAGAAACTAAAAACCAAAGTACACAACTGACGGTACAGCACCAGGAAAACTTCAATCTATATCCGTCGTCATTGAAGATGCTTGATTTTTCATTTGTATCAGATCATGATCGCGCTCATGAAAATTAATCTGA
>NZ_JANAIF010000084.1:13908-14099 GCF_024721015.1 Xenorhabdus bovienii | reverse complement strand
CGAAAGAACTCACCACCCGGTTGACAGATAATTTCCAGACTTTAATTCCTGCATCTTCAAGTTAATTGCGTATATATAATAAAAACACCAAATAAAATCATCACCTTTATATTATGTTAACCCCACCCTCAATAACACATAGATAAAACAAATAAACAAAAATAAATTAGTTAAATGTCGCATCTTACATA
>NZ_JANAIF010000084.1:0-13808 GCF_024721015.1 Xenorhabdus bovienii | reverse complement strand
TCTAATATCTAATATCTAATATCTAATATCTAATATCTAATATCTAATATCTAATATCTAATATCTAATATCTAATATCTAATAATTACCTGATATTTATATAAAAATTATTTTCACATTTCTAATCAAGGAAACATTATAAATAAATTTGGCTATTGTTCAAAACAGATTGCTGACAGGCACCATCGGCGCCTGTCAAATAATTACTTCCGCTAGATTAGGCTAATAATTCCATCATTTAAATTTTATATTTCTATATTTCTATATTTCTATATTTCTATATTTCTATATTTCTATATTTCTATATTTCTATATATAAAATATTTTTCTTATTTATATAAAATCATACTAATTTTTGTTATCCCTAATATTTTATAAATAAAAAACATATCATCACAATAGGCATTATTAACTTAGCTGTATCTCAAACTGCAACAGTAAGATCTATAAAAAGCGTCTGCCATAATCGATGAACTTATCATTTTTATCAATATCACGGACTTACTCTTGGTTCTAAGCTATAACTTTATTTTATATAAAGATGGCATTGTCTTGCCATATCATCATTAAAAGAACTATGCAAAAAATAAAGACTTTTTGAACAACAACCTATCTCTGTAGCTAAACCCGCTATTCTGATCAGATAGGCTCTGATATGTTGTATAAATATGTCTCTCCACCCTATAAATAGGAAGAATATATGACTCCATCATGGCTCAGTTTAGCGCTGGATTCCCTTTGGCCGATGCTTTACGCTGGCCTGACATTTACCATTCCCCTCACGCTGATTACATTCGCACTTGGGATTTCTCTGGGGTTTATCGTCGCCTTAATCCGGCTGTACGGGCCAAAACCACTGATCGCAGTCGTTCGGTTTTATGTCTGGCTGATCCGTGGTACACCTTTACTGGTTCAACTGTTTCTGATCTTTTATGCCCTGCCCAGCGTGGGCATTACGCTGGAAGCCTTCACCTCTGCCGTCATCGGCTTTACCCTGAATGTCGGTGCTTATACTTCTGAAGTGATCCGGGCAGCGCTGATTTCGGTGCCTAAAGGGCAGTGGGAAGCGTCTCACTCCATCGGCATGAGTTGGTGGCAGTCACTGCGCCGGATCGTACTGCCACAGGCGGCGCGAGTTTCTATTCCACCGCTGTCAAATACCTTTATTTCATTGGTGAAAGATACCTCACTAGCTTCCGTCATCACTGTTCCAGAGATGTTCCTGGCTGCACAACGTATCGCCGCTGTCACATACCAACCGCTGATCCTGTATACCGAAGCCGCTATCCTCTATTTGCTTTTAAGTTCAGTGCTGTCAGCACTACAAGTTCGTCTGGAAAAGAAATTCTCCCAACAATTTTCCCAACACCGCAGCAGTAAGGAAGCGAAAAATGATTCAGCTCTCTAACATTGAAAAAAGTTTCGACGGACAAAAGGTGCTGAAAAACATTAGCTTGACCATTAAAGAAGGTAGCCTGACGGCATTGATCGGGCCTTCTGGCAGCGGGAAAAGTACCCTGCTACGCTGCATCAATCTGTTGGAGATCCCACAGGCGGGTACATTGGAAATTGGCAAAGAACAGATCACCTTCACTGGCAAAGAACGCCTGCCACACAGGGAAATCCAACGGTTTAGCCTGCAAACGGGCATGGTATTCCAGAATTTTCAGCTTTTCCCTCATCTCACGGTGATTGAAAACATCATGGAAGGGCTGATTTATGTACAAAAATGGCCACGCGAACGCGCCAGAGAACGAGCGCAGGAATTACTGAAAAAAGTGGACATGTCCCATAAGGCAGATGTCTGGCCGAACACATTATCCGGTGGTCAACAACAGCGTGTGGCTATTGCCAGAGCGATGGCTCCCTCTCCCAAAGTGCTGCTCTGTGATGAGCCGACTTCAGCCCTTGACCCTGAATTATCGAAAGAAGTCGTTTCTGTTCTGAAGCATTTGGCAGAAGAAGGCACGACCATGGTGATGGCAACACACGATCTGCGTCTGGCCGCCAATCTTGCCCACAATGTCATCTTTCTGGAATCAGGCGAAATTGTCGAATCGGGAACAGCACAAACCATGTTTACCCGCCCGGATAAGCAGCGCACTGGCGAGTTTATCTCAACCCTGACGGAAACTTTACCTGACTGGGAAATATAACGGGCTGTGACGTTTAGACTCAGCGTAAACCCGCTAAGACAAAATAAGCATAGTGACACATTATTGATTTGGAGAAATACAATGAAAGCATTCCTGAGTTTGTTACTGGCGGGCGCCACAGCCCTTTCAATCTCTGCGCCCAGTTATGCCGGAAAGGATTTGGACACGATAAAAGCCTCCGGTGTCTTTAAAGTTGGAACAGAAGGGACATACCCTCCTTTTACCTATCACGATCAAGCCAATAAATTAACTGGTTTTGATGTAGATATCGCCCGTGAAGTTGCACGCCGCCTGAATGTCAAACCAGAATTCATGGAAGTTAAATGGGATGGCCTGATTGCGGGACTGGATGCCAAACGTTTTGATGCTGTGATCAACCAAGTGGGTGTCACACCTGAACGGGAAGCGAAGTACAGTTTCTCCATTCCTTATACCGCTTCCCAAGTCGTATTGATTACTCGCGATAATAACAATGACATTAAAACCTTCGCTGATATCAAAGGAAAACGTTCAGCCCAGTCCCTGACCAGCAACTATGGGCAACTAGCAACCTCTAATGGAGCTTATTTAGTCAGTACCGATGGCTTTAACCAAGCCATTGATTTGGTCGCTACCGGTCGTGCAGATGCGACATTAAATGATCGCCTTTCGTTTCTGGATTTCAAAAAACAGCGCCCTGATGCGCCAGTGAAAATCGTCGCCCAACAAGCCGATGCAAGCAAATCGGCCGTTCTGCTCCGTAAAGGAGATCCAGAACTGATCGCCGTCATCAATAAGGCACTGCAAGACATGAAAGATGACGGGACTTATGCCCGTATTTCCGAAAAATACTTTGGCACTGATATTTCCAAATAACCTGCCCCTCAATTCCTCAATCAGCGGCGTTTTCATCACGCCGCCCATCAATAGATTCAGCAAGTTTATCCTGTTTACTTATTTGTTTTTCCAATTAATATCAATCTGATAGTGACTTACGAAGTTAACTCTATCCTCAAGTGTGGCTCCAATCACTTTATCCTTCTTGAGTCGTATCTCCCCCCAACAAACTGCCTGTTTCGGGAGAATTTTAAGTCAAAATAAAAAATATAAAGAGGAAATAATGACTGAAAAAACAACACAACACTACGTCATTCGCCCCATTACTCCGCAAGATAATACCGGCATTGCTGCCGTTATCCGTCAAGTATCCGCCGAACATGGCTTAACCGCAGACCGAGGTTTTGCCGTCGCAGATCCTATTCTGGATACATTGTACGAAGTATACAGCCAGCCACGCAGCGCTTACTGGGTCGTCGAAATGGATGGGGAAGTCGTTGGCGGCGGAGGTGTTGCTCCACTAGCTGGCGGCGATGATGATACCTGCGAGTTGCAGAAAATGTATCTCTCATCAGTACTGCGGGGAAAAGGCGTTGCCAGACAAATCGTGAAACAATCACTGGAATTTGGCACCGAGCAAGGCTTCAAGCGCTGCTATCTGGAAACCACGGAGATCTTGCAAGCGGCCATCAAACTGTATGAAAAACTGGGATTCAGCTATCTTGGTGAGCCACTCGGCAATACTGGCCACAGCGACTGTGAGGTCAGGATGATCAAAGCACTATAATGCATCTAATCAGTCAGCCCCACAGACCAAGTGGGGCATTTATTTCGACAATCTCGTCAGAAGAACTTAGTGAAGTTTGCGCTCGTCCTGCTCAGGGAAATCTTCAGCTTCAGCTTCGTCTTCATCATCTGGCGCGTTGGGATCTTCAAAATACGTCCCCCAACCATCGTAATTCACACCGAGCTTTTCAACCAGATTCATGAGTTGCTCAACCTGCGTATTAATCAGTTCAGCATCCAGACGGCTTTCACTGATGATATCACAGCACATCAGCACAACACGATCTTCAGTTTCCAGCTCTTCCGCATCCGTCACTTCATAACCGAGTTTGAATGCTTCAACGGCGGCTTTTTCCAAAAGATCGAAGTTTTCCGCCGAAAAATGGTGCTCAATAATATAAAGCGCATCAGGATCGCTGCCATCTTCCAATAATTCTTCAATGATCAAGCGAGTTTCTTCGCGCTGTTCTTCTAAAGCATGTGGGTCTGCCATGCCAATCCCCTCCGTCATTTGGCTGTCCTGTTGCGCATTCTCCCATCTTTTTCCTGCGAAGGATATAGCTATCCAATTTCGTCAAAAAGGAAATACAGACCGTAAACTATGGCATGACAAATTGTCTTAATTTCATTGAGATGACAAATACTCATCACAGGGGTTGTAATTGAATTTTTTATCGATATATATTGAATATAAATTCAATATCACTCTAATGGAGAAAATACAGCATGAATCCATTTTATCAACGTAACTTATTAAGATTACATGACTATACTCCTTCAGAAATCAATACCTTTCTGACACTGGCGAGTGAATTAAAATCGAATAAAAAATCAGGTAAAGAGTCGCCTTTACTGTCAGGTAAAAACATCGCGCTGATTTTTGAGAAAGACTCCACCCGTACACGCTGTGCCTTTGAAGTCGCTGCTCATGATCAGGGTGCCAGCGTCACCTATTTAAGTTCAAATGGCAGCCAGATTGGACATAAAGAATCCATCAAGGACACCGCACGGGTACTTGGGCGTCTGTATGACGGCATTCAGTACCGTGGATACAGTCAGGAAGTTGTCGAAACTCTGGCGAAATACGCCGGCGTTCCGGTCTGGAATGGTTTGACGAATGAATTCCACCCGACTCAACTGTTAGCCGATTTACTGACGATGCAGGAACATAGCCAAAAGCCACTGACTGAAATCAAATTCGCCTATTTGGGCGATGCCCGCAATAACATGGGCAATACGATGCTGGAAGCCGCTGCATTAACCGGTATGGATCTGCGTCTGGTCGCTCCCAAAGCGTGCTGGCCGGATGCGGCATTGATTGCCGAATGCCAAACCCTGGCAGAAAAAACTGGTGGCAGGATCGCCCTGACAGAAGACATTGCGACCGGCGTTAAAGATGCCGATTTTCTTTACACTGATGTTTGGGTTTCGATGGGGGAACCCAAAACAGTCTGGCAAGAGCGCATTACGCTGCTAAAGCCCTATCAAGTGAATATGGATGTCATTCAACTGACGGGTAACCCAGAGGTGAAGTTCCTCCACTGCCTTCCTGCGTTCCACGATGAAGAAACAACGCTTGGCAAACAACTGGCTGAGGAGTTCAATCTGTATGGTGGGCTGGAAGTCACTAGTGAGGTCTTTGAATCAAAACACAGTATTGTGTTTGATCAAGCAGAAAACCGTATGCACACGATTAAGGCAGTGATGGTAGCAACGCTAGCGAAGGGACTTAGTTTTTGATGGGTGTTAATGCGGTGCGAATGAGCACCGCTTTTTGTTTTTTCATAACGATGGTGCGAGTTGGGGAAAATAATCTGAAAATTCGGTTATGCATTCAAAGTGTTAATTGCAGCCTTAAACAGAATATTCTCTTTCAATAAAAGTACCGATGATCTTGTCGTGCATTTTGACTGATTTTGAATAACCTAATATCTTACGATTCAATCGATTAATTCGATTACGTAACGTCAAATTTTCATGGGCGATGATACGTTTTAAACGAGACTCCCAAGCATACCATAGCCCACGTTGTTGTTTTTTATTACCGACAAACGACCCCACTTCATCAACTTAACAGACAAGTTGGATTTCTAAATTCTCTAGAGGTAACGAGGTTACGTATCGTAGCGACAACCTTTTAAAGTTCGGACGGCAGCATTAATACTGATATGCAGTTTCCGGGCAGTATCGCGAATGCCAGAATCATTCAGAACTAAATCAATGAGTTGTTCTTTTAATCCGGCCTGACAAGCGCGATAAGAGTAGTCAAGCTGGAAAATGCGTGACCAGTTTGTACGCCTTGCTACTCAAAGATCCATGCAAGGTGCATCACTATTTTGGAAAGCTATTTAGCTGATGAAAAAATTAATTAAATATAAATAAATATCGGTTATTATGATTAGCTAAAATATTTTACTCATAGAAATAATACCTTGACAACTAAAAGCATCCATAGTAATAGCATAATTAAATAAATTTAATGGTGTAATAAAAAATATTATTAAATATAAAAAATATTACACCGCAATAAAGTCGTGAAGTTATATTTAATACTGGTAAAAATGTGTTAATCATCACATTTCAATGTAATTGAAAATTACCATTTCATTTGAGAAATAAAATTAAAACAGAAGAAAAGACAAATGCTTAAAATAATACAGAAATAACATAACCAGTTGTTTTTAATTGAAAACAAACAGAATAAAATATGGTTACCACGCTAAGCTTTTTAAAATCCTGCTAATTAGTTATTTTTTAGAACAAAATTTAAGAGTAAAATCACATTTTTAACGATGAATAATATATCATTAATTTTACGATCGCTTTCTCACTCCAAGCATAATGTATAAAAATACACTTTACTATCATTAATCAATGGAATAAAAATAACCATGTTTCGCAATAATAAAGGGCATAATATGAGAAAAATGGATAATCTGGAGTTTAGAATATTACAACTTCTTAGGAAAAATCCTTTTCTCGCCCAAAAAGAAATCGCTGATATTATTGAAATCAGTCGTTCAAGCGTCGCAGGACATATCCTGAATCTACAAAAAAAGGGACATATAAAAGGTAAGGGTTACATTTTTTCCAGTGGGAATTGTGCCGTAACGGTTGGTGCTTCCAACATGGATATTACCAGTTTCGCTTCGACTGAATTATTAAAGAAAGATTCCAACCCAGGGAAAACAAAATATACGTTAGGTGGTGTAGCTCGAAATGTTGCGCATAACATTGCCGCGTTAAAGAATGATAGTTATTTAATTTCTGTTTTTGGTGATGATTCATATGGAAAAAGACTTTTTAGAGAAACCAGGTTAGCAGGCGTTGATGTTAGCCATTCTCATAAACTAAATGATTCAAGAACATCAGTCTATCATTCAATAGTTGATAGCAATGGTGAACCGCACACATCCGTTAGTGATATGGATATTTTAAAAAAACTCACTCCTGAGTTACTAAATAAATCTAAACCTCTCATTGAGAGAGCAGGCATACTGATTATCGACTGTAATTTGAAAGAAGATGCTCTGGAATGGTTATTTAAAAACTCAGGTAATGTGCCAATATTTGTTAATCCTGTCTCGTCATATAAGGCTGGCATAGTACGTAACTGGTTATCATATATTCATACTATTAGACCCAATCGGCTGGAAGCGGAAAAAATCAGTGGTATTAAAATTAATTCAATAAAAGAGGCTCAATCGGTAACATCATGGTTTCATGAACAAGGCGTTCAACGAGTAATTTTAAGCATGGGGGCTGAAGGTGTGTACTACAGTGAGCTAGGTTATATAGAAGGTCATTCTCCGGCATTTCCTGTTAATGTTGTCAATACCACAGGTTCCGGTGATGCAATGATGGCGGGATTAGTTCATTGTGCATTAGCAGGTATGGATTTTCAGGAAAGTGTACATTTCGCACAACGTTGTGCCGCTCTTGTACTATCTACTGAATTGACTTATTCATTAACTCTGTCGCCCTTCGATGTTGAAAAGTTGCTGGTATTGGATTCATATAGTTAACAACAATTGTGAAATAACATTACTCATACCACCAACATAATAAAAATAAAAAAATGTTAGAATATTTGGCTAAAGCCGGGCTAAAACCCGGCAATTTTTTCAATGTTTCCCGTATGACAAACATTATTCACTAATCGAAAAAAATAGGAAGGGTTTATGTTCGATGAAATGAAATATAACCACAAATGCGGAGATAATGGACAACGAACCTAAAACTGACAAATAAGTCCGGTATGAACACAATTCTGCAAATAAATATCCCAAAAACCTTGAGGATAACGTTCTAAGTCGCTTTCTAAGACTGTTGGTTTTTGCCAGCTAAAACGACTGAATCCTGCTTTATTAATTGCGTTTTCGTAGCTTTCACGGCTCCAACGATAAAATGTGAAAGGACTTGGTGGCGTTGTCAGAAATTCTGCCTGGTAACAGAAACCATTTTGCCAGGGCTCTTCACTCAAAATTTTGAAACCATAATTATCACAGTTTCCATTTTCTAATCGATAATCAGGTGATGACATGTAAGCTATTAATTTTCCAGAGGGCTTTAAATGATTAGCGGCCGCTTGAAACATAGCTTCAAGCTCTTCAGTGGATTGTGAGTAGTGGAATAAGAAGGCAGCGATAACGATATCAAATTTTTCATGTAATTTCATTTCACATACGTTTTGTACGCAAAACTCAATATCATCACCATACAGTTTAGATTTTGCTTTGGCGAGTTCAATCATTTTCTCAGAGATGTCGACGCCGACCACTTTTGAAGCGCCACGGCAGTGTAATTCCCGCCCAAAATAACCATATCCGCAAGCTAAATCTAGGACTGATTTTCCCTGTATATCACCGACCATGTTGAGGATATCTCTAAGCTCAGACTGCCGTTGAGCGACTGTATTGGAGAATTTTTCATAATATTCACCAATAAAATCATAGTTTGCTTGCTCTTCCATTATTATAACTCCTGATAAAAAGGCATGTTCTCATGAAAAATATCTAATGAGGGTATTATATAAAAAGATAAAATATCACGAAACAATTAGATATAATTATTTTTGTAACATGAGTAACTTTCTACGATAGATCATATTTTAATTCAGTTAAAAATAACTAAATATTTCTATACTCGAAATTACTACCCGATAAAAATTTAGAGTTACTTATTCGTTATAAAAATGCGATATAAGTAATATTTTTTATTAAGGTGTAATGAAATGGTCTCCCCCACTCTGTTACAATAAATTGACAGTGTGTTTTTCTTTCAGAAAAGGCCACCATCATGAACAGCGCCGGGGAAGGCTAACAGCCGATACCTGCGCTGACAGCCTGTACCCATGAAGCACGTTGAAACTGACCGGGGTCAAGGAGGGAGATAATACGGGCTATTGTGTCATGGGCAGGGAGTCCCGTTGGAAACAGTCCTTTCTACTGAAGCCAGTCAAAATGCGTTTCCCCGAAATCTTCAAATCTTCCCATCCTTCTGCACCGGCAATGACGGCACACATTGTCAGAAACAGCACGTCAAATAAAGGATAACTGATTTTGGCAGACTGGCGGGATCGGATAACTCACCGAAATACAGAGCAAAAGCATCGACACTCATTCTGGTGCTCACGAAAAAAGGGGTATAAGATCATAATTTCAGCGGCAGATCAAATTGACCCGATTTGGTCAAATAACATTCGCGATCTCCCCCTGTTTCAACACGTCCTTTTGACATGGCAACGAAATTAGGTTAACTAAATTGCAAAATAAGCATATTGCGGATGATAATTTTTATTTATTTAAATTTTGTTTAAAAACAATCTTTAACAAAATGTTAAATTACATCATGAAATAGAACTGGTCACTGCGCTACGTTCTTTTTAGAACGTTATTTTTTAAATAACTATTTTCGATAAAATCAAATTATCAATTCTTAAATTAAAAAAATAAAAAGGCTAAATAAATAATAGATTAACTTATAAAATTGAATAATTAAGCTGCGTGATTTTACTTTTTTTAAAGAAATTCTATATTCTGGAGAGAAATAAAAATGAAACCAAGCATAATAATCATAGCTGCATCTATATTAACCATTCCGTTCGTATCATTACATGCCAATACCAACGCCAAGACCAAGGCCAATGTGAAAATTACTGATTGTAATCAATTAAATGGAAAACCTGGTCAGGATAGTAAAAACGGGATACCTAATAGCAACTGTATAAATGGAGGTAACGGGGGTAACGGCTCATCTCCCGGTCAATCAGGAGAAAATGGTGGCAACGGTGCAAACGGTTCATCGAGTGAGCAAACTCAAGGAAATGGTGGAGATGGAGGCAAAGTATCCAATTATCACAATCTCCAACATGCAGGCCGCCATGCTTAAAACCAATACCGTATACCTGGAATCATTATAAGCAAAAGAGCGGAAACGATGAATGCCAGCAGAGCATCAGTAACCAACATGGTAATCTCCGAAAATAAAAATCTAATTGAAGCTTATATATTTGACCGACACCGATTTTGTCAACCAAACGCCATTATCTGCCTGATGGAATTTAAAGCTCTGTTCATGCATTAACTGGGCGTTAATTTTTAGGGTACCCGGCTTGCCATGACGCTACCCGACTTTAATGGCTGTGGCTTCATCTGCCGATAAAGGCACGTAAGGGCGCAAACCTGCCACCAATCCCTGCTGGAAAATCGAATCCAGAAAACAGGTGGCTATACCGTGATACAAAACCGCCGGCGGGACTTGCGCTTGATAACTAATATCGACCTTTTGGCCTGAATGCCCCTGTACCGGAGAGCATAATAAAGTGCCCCACATTTTATGCTCTCCATTATAGATAGTTATGTGGATCTTGCGTCTGATGCAACACCGCCAACACTTCAATACCAGCCGGAACTTCCCGGTAGTAAATAATGTGGCTCTCTACGGGGAAACTTAGCACACCAAAATAAAGATCCTCACTGCGATCACGACCGGGGGATGGGTGACGATCAAGAATTGCCGTCATAGTCACACGCAACGAAGTGGCATAAGCTTCCGCGACATTCACCCCCCATCGGCGCATAGAATAGAGCTTTACTGCACGAATATGCTCTCTGGCCTTCTTAGTAAACCGGACACTCATCCCTAAGCCTTACCCTCAAGTTCATCAACCGTCAACGGGGCAAATACATCATCAATACTATGCAATTCGCCACGATCAGCTTGTGCAATAGATTCAGCCAGAACGGCTTTTAAATTCTGTAACTTGAGCTGTGCGAACTGATCATACTCTTCAGGAGAGATAACCACGGCCACACGCTTACCATGTTTACTAATTTCCACAGGCTCACGCTGAACTTTCATAAGCAGATCACCAAACTGGTTCTTAGCTAGTTGTGCGGGAATAATTTCCATACATCACCTACCGTCTAAAATGGCTCGAATAGCTATTATAGCTAAAAGTGCATAGAGCTACCAGTAATCAAAATAGCCAACCGCCAACCAGATGGTCGAGTAGCCCGAGAGGATCTCACCCACAGGCTACTCGACCAAGTATTAAGTGTCATTTTCAGCAGACGATTGCACAAAATATCAGGAGTCGGCTGCACTCGATTGCTGGAGTTGTGGAGCAAATAGCTGACCCGATTTTGGGAGGTAGGAGTTTCAGGAGCAACGGAACAGTAAAGGCGCTCATCGAACTTGATGTGATATTGCAAGGACCCAAAATCGGACGTAGTCACAGTTACCGTTTAAACCCTCAGTTCGGCTGGAAAGGTACGGTAAATAATCATAAAAAAGCGCTTACCAATGGCCTGAGTGTAATTCAGGGCGGCCGTGCTTAAAAAAGTTAAAACCGCCTACTCAGGCGGCTTTAACTTAGAGTTTTAGACATATTAAACCCAGTGATATGAAAACCACTTTTTTCGTATAGTGCTTTAGCAACTGGATTATTGGGAGCGACTCTCAACCCTACCTCTGTGATGCCCATAGACATGAGATTACTTTTCATTTTATCCAGAGCCGCCTTACCTAATCCCTTACGACGCCACTCGGGTAATAAGCGAAAATCACAAACCCACGCAGCTTGCTCTTGAAGTTCTATCCATAGATAACCAATCACTGGCAGCTCATGATCTGATTTCACAATGCACCAGAATTTGTTTATTACTTTCTCTGTTACTTGGGATTGGGTTACATCAATCAACTGAGAGGATTTTTTAAGTGATACGTCTGCCGGATAACCTCGTGTTGAAGCTAAGTCTAATGCATGCTCATTTATAAAAAGTAAACGGAATAATTCAAACTCAGCAGTTGTCATTTCTCTTAATTCAATCATTTTAACTCTTTAGATAAAAAAATAATTTTTCCAAAATATCATTAAAAAAAGCATTTACAAGACTTAATTTATGGGGTGTTTCATCCTTGAAAACCCAAAGTCTATTACCTGCCATTACTGAATAAGTTAGGTTAAACCCTACATACTTGGCCCATAGTCAGGGCCTGATCTCTTCCGTATTTGTGCAGGCTCCGGTCGGGCTAATGCCTCTGCCTGTAATTGGAGTTTCAGCGCCTGTTCTGCCTGTAGAGATTCCCGAACTGCTGGAGCTGCCCCGACAATTCGCTTATCCAATTATCACAATCTCCAACATGCAGGCCGCCATGCTTAAAACCAATACCGTATACCTGGCATCATCATAAATAAAAGAGCGGCAACGATGAATGCCACCCATAGAAACAAAAAATATACGTCAATTGAGATTTCAGATGTTATCACCGGCTCAACACCAACTTAAACGCAAAAAACAGAAATAATCCCCCTGTCGCGCGGTTCATCCATTTAATGACATTTTCACGACGTAATAGATGGGAAAGCGGGCGGGTGGCATATATCAGCAATAATGACCATATCGTGCCGAGTAATACGTGAATGCTCACTAAGCCAAATATCCATAATACGGGTGAATGTCCTTGAGGAATAAACTGGGGCAGGAAAGAGACGTAAAATACGCCAATTTTCGGGTTGAGCACATTGCCCAACATACCTCTGATAAACCAGTTCTGCGTTTTAACAGGGGAGGAAGCGGTTTCTCCCGCAAGGCTCTGGCTGGGACGCAAAATCATCTGAATACCCAGCCAACATAAGTAAAGCGCACCACACCATTTCAGGAGATTAAATGCCAGTTCGGAGACGGCAATTAATGTGCCAAGGCCAAATGCCACCATCGCGCCCCAAATAAAACATCCTGCATTAATACCTAAAGCAGCGTGCAGGGCTTTTTTGCCGCCCTCAACGGTCGCTGTCCTTAAAACCAGAGCTGTGTCCAAACCCGGAGTTAATGTGAGTAATGTAGCGGCAACGATGAATGCCAGCAGAGCATCAGTAACCAACATGGTAATCTCCAAAAATAAGAATCTAATTGAAGCTTATATATTTGACCGGCACCGATTTTGTCAACCAAACGCCATTATCTGCCTGATGGAATTTAAAGCCCTGTTCATGTATTAACTGGGCGTTAATTTTTAGGATACCCGGCTTGCCATGACGCTGCCCAACTTTAATGGCTGTGGCTTCATCTGCCGATAAATGCACGTAATGGCGCGAGCCTGCCACCAATCCCTGCTGGAAAATCGAATCCAGAAAACGGGTGGCTGTACCGTGATACAAAACCACCGGCGGGACTTGCGCTTGGTAACTAATATTGACCTTTTGGCTTGAATGCCCCTGTACTGCTCTGATTCGTTTTTGATCGTCTGAAATGGCAAATCGCTTTTTATCATTGGTCTCGACGATCGTTGCGATCAGCGCATGATTCAAGTGCTTACCGTGCTTCTCCGCACATTTAATCAGTACGCCGATATCTGCCCACCCTTCATTATCTAGCGTTAAGCCAATAGATTCAGGTTGATGACGCAACACATAACTTAAAAATTTGCTTATTTTGGTATCGAATTGAGCCATTTTTTACCTATTAATCTTATATCTTGATTATCACTTTTACAGAGCGATAATCCCCTGACTGATCATCAGGGATGCTGTTGTGAGTTTGTTAT
>NZ_JANAIF010000083.1 GCF_024721015.1 Xenorhabdus bovienii | reverse complement strand
TAAATATAAATATAAATATAAATATAAATATAAATATAAATATAAATATAAATGATATTGCAGATTAATATTCAGCGAAAAAACTCCCTGTCCTTCTGGACAGGGAGTTTTATATAATATCGAACAAACTAAACTGACTTAATTAGGATAAAGCGTCAGATTGATACCCGGTTTAATATCCTTGATTCTGATGCTTTTATTCCAGCTCATCAGGTCGTTGAGATTGACGCCGTGGCGTTTGGCGATGCTGAAAAAGGAGTCTCCCTTGCGAACCTGATACGTGACAGGGCCACTGCTATTGATTTTCAAGACTTGCCCGATCTTGAGTCGATCTACAGTTTTCAAACTGTTTAATCTCTGTAATTCTCGGTGAGATGTCTTAAAACGTTTTGCAATGGCAGACAGCGTATCACCAGAACGAACCGTATATTGGCTCTGTTGCAGTAGCTGGCGAGTATTTTGAGCAACAGCCAGCCGGATATCCTTCAAGACTTTTTCATCTGTCAGCAAGTTTTTAAACTGTTTGACGTTCCTTTTGGGCAGCATGATGTAATGCGGCCCATCAGGGGATGTTATGCCCTGCTTATAACCAGAGTTATATGCCCTGATTGATGTCAGGGACAGCCCAGATAACTCCGCTGCTTGTGACAGCGTGATCTGCTGACCAACCTCAACTTTAGCAAGTGCCTGCTGATTGTTGAGCTGTGGCAGCTTCAAACTAAACTTGTCGTTATGGCGAATGATATTGCTGAGAGCCACTATTTTTGGAACATACTGCATCGTTTCGCGTGGCAGCGACAAAGACCAGAAATCCGTTGGTCTGCCCTTCGCCTGATTGTCTTTGATTGCACGTATGACCCGACCTTCGCCGCTGTTGTAAGCCGCGATAGTCAACAACCAATCTCCATTAAACCGTGCATTCAGATACTCAAGCATCTCCAGCGCTGCTGTCGTGGATGCAGCCACATCACGACGGGCATCGTACCATTTATTCTGTGTCAAGCCATAATGGTGGCCTGTACTCGGAATAATCTGCCATAAGCCAGCCGCTTTGGCATAAGAAGTGGCATGAGGATTAAAAGCACTCTCCACTATGGGAAGAAATACTACTTCCATTGGCATATGTCGTTGATCAAGCTGATCAACTATCCAATACATATACGGTTCTGCCCGTAACATCACATTTTGGAGATAACTCTTGTGTTTCAGATAATAATTTTGTTGCTCGCGCACCCTGTTATTGTCAGGAATTTCCATCTTCAACTCATCACGGATATGTCCCCACAAATCTTGTTGGGTTGTCGGACTCTCCTTCCAGTTTGCAGTATCCTTTGGTTCTGCAATACCGTCTGTCTGCTGATTCGTTGAAGACATCTTCTGTGTATTTTGCTGGGAAGGGGTTTTTGATTGCAGACCCGATTGACACCCGGCAAGTAGAACAGAGGCGAATAAGATCGCTTTTGTCTTCATGTTCTCTTTTTATGTTTGCCTAAAAGGTGAGCGATCATACTGACCTATTACGCAGAAGACAACCCAATAAAGTCAAAATCGATCTTTATAAATTCTTAATTGCTGAAAAACAGAAGAAAGTGGTTTTGAATTAGGTTTAATGCCGATATTTTTTTGTAAATCAATGTTGTGACAATTCAGGAAAACGTTAACTTTTTTCTCTATTTGTAAAGTTGTTGGCACTGTTGGCTTATTATTTTCGCGAATACTTATAATTTTATTATAATAATCATGAATAGTTTTATTCTCAGGTAAAACTGCCCGTGCAAATTTCATATTGGCGGCAGTATATTCGTGAGCACAGCAGATTAAAGTCTCATCCGGTAATGATATGATTTTCTCAAGAGAAGAAAACATTTGTTCGGCTGTACCTTCAAACAATCGACCACAGCCACCAGAAAACAGAGTGTCGCCACAAAACAAATAGGGAGCCTGATAGAATGCAATGTGACCCAGGGTATGGCCGGGTAATTCCATGATGTGGAAACAATAATGACCGATCTCAATGGTGCCATGTTCATGGACAATATGAGTGGCACCTTTGCTCCGGGTCTCTTCCGGGCCATATACGGGTAATTCGGCGTATTGTTTAAGTAGGCCAGCCACGCCGCCAACATGGTCGTGGTGATGGTGAGTCAGCAGGATAGCCGCAGGAATAAGTTGGTTGGCTGCTAAGATATCAATGACAGGTTGTGATTCAGACGGATCAACAATGACACAATGTTTGTCTTCATCACAAAGTAACCAAATGTAGTTATCTGAAAGGGCGGGGATCCTGATAAGCTCCATTATATGCCTCATGTTTATAGTAGGTTGAAAGGAAGATGACATGCAATCAGCGCGTTCAATCAAGCAAATAACATCCCCTGCTTCTTGGGCTGAGTTGCCGTGGGGGGAGTATTACCGCGTCGCTCTGGAACGTCAATTGGAACCGTGGTGGCCGAAGATTTTTGGGCTTCATTTGGCGAAGCTGGGTAATCTGAGTGCAGAAATTGACAGCCGTGCCTGTCCGATCAGTCATCAGTTCAATATCGGCTTACTCGAGGGAAGTATGGATGTTATTGCTGATCCTTACTGCCTGCCTTTTGAAGCTAAATCTGTTGATGCCTGCCTGCTGGCGCATATGCTGACTTACAGTGCTGATCCACACTGGCTGCTACGGGAAGTTGACCGTATCATAACTGATGATGGCTGGGTGATTATCAGTGGTTTTAACCCGATCAGCCTGTTGGGATTAAGAAAAGTGTTCCTGCCGATACACCGTCGTCAGGCTTATGAGGCTCAAATGTTTTCCATGCTTCGCCAAGTGGATTGGTTAAGCCTGCTCAATTATGAAATTGTTCATCATGCCAGCTTTCATGTTTTACCGTGGCAAAGCGGGAAAAGTTTTTGTAACCGTTCCACGTCGATATTTGGCTGTATGAATTTGGTAATTGCCCGCAAGCGGACAATTCCCCTGACATTAAATCCCATGTGGGCGACATCGCTGAAACCGAAGTTCAGAAATGTATTGGGAGCGGCAAAAGATCTTCACCGACGCCAATAATTTTTACCAAGGTGCATCGTAAAGCCCCGTCTTTTAAGGCGGGGAGGTAATAAACGAGTTACATTACCCATACTCATTTTGGCTATCTGTTAGGGATTACAGTAATATAATCACTGACAAAATCTATCAGCTTGCTATCACTGGTAATGAGTGGGATCTTGTTGTATTTCGCTTGAGCGACAATCAACCGGTCAAACGGGTCTTTATGTAGCTTTTCCGGTAAATCACATACAACAAGCGTGTGTTCGCTTTTGATGGGGATTTCAATCAAACCAGCTTGAAACAGTCCATCCCTGAACTGTTTTGGATCTATGGAAAAATCAGGCTTGTTCAGATTGCTTTTAATGACCACCTCCCATATAGACGCCGCGCTAAAACAAAGGGTTTTGTCGGTATCTTCGAGAAGATCAATAACATCGGCTTTCAGTTTTTCCGGTTCATATGCCATAAACAATAAAATGTTAGTATCTAACAACAATTCCATTAAGAGTCTTTTCCTTCGAACATATCAACAATTTCAGCGCTGTTCATATCGTCAAAATTGTCGGGAATACGACCTTTGCCTTTGAGGAAGCCTAATTTACGCTTAGGTTTCTCTTCTCTGTATGCGACAACTTTAACCAGTGCATGGCCATTCTTGGCAATCACCACAGATTCTCCAGTGCGAGCAACTTCCTGAACAATTCTGGACAGGTTAGTTTTCGCATCGTAGATGTTAATCTTTTCCATAACATCACCTCTTGATGTACATACATTAAGCATATTTGTTTTTATTATTTTGGTCAACTTTGTTAGACTAACTTTATGATTGAGTGTTGAACGTGTGAATTTATTTCTAATAATGTGAATTACAATAATTTATTGAATAATATAATTTTTTTAAATTAAATCGCGTTTTTTTGTTGCTGTATATGATGTCGTTAAGCTACGATTTCCCCGCTTAAGGTCGGTTCTGGAAGGTTGGGTTAGATTGCTTAAAGATGGTGATTTGATTTTGGAAGACAGAAAAATGCTTCCTCCAAAACGAAAAGCGATGCTGGACGAGCTATCAAAAGACATCCCGAAAATGGTAAGAGTAGGGTTTAAGGTGCTGGTGGATGAACTCGATCTATAACTGACGGATTGTATATGTTAAGCCCCATAAGAATATGAGGCTAATTGGTGATAGTTATTGTTGAATACCGTTATTTAATTTTCACTTTCAGCATAACCATTATCAGGCAACGTGGGTGAATTGGCGGCGGTACGAGCCAATTCATCACACTGTTCGTTTTCTCGATGGCCTGCATGCCCCTTGACCCAGCGCCAATCGATATCATGGTCTGCTATGGCTTGATCCAGTCGCTGCCAGAGATCAACATTGATGACGGGGGATTTGTCGGCTTTTTTCCAGCCGCGTTTTTTCCAGTTGTGTATCCATTGGGTAATTCCTTGATGGACATACTGGCTATCGGTAGTCAGGATCACATTGCATGGACATGTGAGCGATTCCAGCCCTGCAATGGCCGCCATCAATTCCATTCGGTTGTTGGTCGTACGAAAATAGCCTTTGCTCAAGGTTTTTTCATGCTGCTGGTAACGGAGTACAACACCGTATCCACCGGGTCCGGGATTACCGAGGCAAGATCCATCGGTGAAAATTTCTACCTTTTTGCTCATATTTGGTAGACTCTTCCTATATCAACTTCAATCGAAACTCTAAGTCTGACACAAAAAAACACTATGAGCACTGCAATTACCCGCCAAATTGTCCTCGATACAGAAACAACCGGTATGAACAAGCTGGGTGTTCACTATGAAGGACACAATATTATCGAAATTGGAGCGGTGGAAGTGATCAACCGTCGTCTGACGGGGCGCCATTTTCATCTCTATATTAAACCTGAGCGTCTGGTTGATCCTGAAGCGTTTGAAGTTCACGGTATCAGTGACGAATTTTTGCAGGATAAACCAAAGTTTGCCGATATTGCCGATGAGTTCATCGAATTTATCCGGGGCGCCGAGCTGATTATTCATAACGCGACGTTCGATATCGGCTTTATGGACTATGAATTCCGCAAGCTTAATCGTGATATCCCGCCAACCGCAGATTTTTGTACGATCACGGATAGCTTGGTGCTGGCAAGGCAACTGTTCCCCGGCAAGCGAAATAACCTTAATGCATTGTGCGACCGTTATCAGATCGATAACTCGAAGCGTACTCTCCACGGGGCCTTGCTTGATGCCGAGATTTTGTCTGATGTCTATCTGACAATGACAGGTGGCCAGACATCGCTGACCTTTTCGATGGAAGGGGAGATTTCAGGTGGCGCTCAGATGGCAGAAATCCAGAAAATTACGCGTCCCCAAACGGGATTGAAAGTTATCTATGCTTCTGATGAGGAATTGCTTCAACATGAATCCCGCTTGGATCTGGTTGAAAAGAAAGGGGGAAGTTGTCTATGGCGTTCAAAACCTGAACAATTACAGTGACGGAAGCCGCAATAAGATAAAATAACTTCGTCATTAAGGTGAAAAACTGTGCAAGCGCACAATTTTGTTATAAAAAGCGATTGACGGATTATGCTGAGGCTCGTATTATCCACCCCGTTCTCAACCAGAACACCATGCGGTGCGGTAGTTCAGTTGGTTAGAATACCGGCCTGTCACGCCGGGGGTCGCGGGTTCGAGCCCCGTCCGCACCGCCAGAATATTTAAGCCCTGAGTTTTTAACTCGGGGCTTTTTCTTTTTCCGGCAACGACCAAAAGCCTCAAATCAGCTTATAAAAAAATGTAGTTCCCGCGAATTCCCCGCCGGAATTTAACGCAAATTGTGGGATCTGCCCGGCTTCAATAAAACCGCATTTTCGATAGAGTGCTGACGCGGGGTCACCAGTACGGGTATCCAATACCAGCAAACGACGCTGATATTGCTTTGCCAGCCGTTCCAATTCATTCATTAACATTCGGCCAATGCCGCGCTGACGGTAAGCGGTATGCACTATCAGTTTTTCCACTTCGGCACGGTGCAGGCCATTCTTTTTCTGGCAGAAAGACAGTTGTACCGAACCAGCGACTTCTTCTCCCTCCAGAGCCATCAACAGCACGCGACTACCCGACACCATATCTGCTTCAACATTTTGCCAGTATTGCTCTGCTTCGTTCACATCAAGTGGAGCAATAAAACCGACAGAAGCGTCGCTTTCGACACAATCGTGCAGTAAGTTAATAAGCCCGTCACGTTTTGTATGAATAGAATCCAATCGCATGATAGCCGGAATTGAGGTTGAGTCAGATGTAAGATTGAATTTTGACATTTATTATTAAGTTTGGGAGAAGTAATGACCAAATACTATACAAAATCATCAGTATTTCAATTCAAATAAGCCTCAATATCAATTAAATATCATTATCCTCATAGGCAAAGAAACTCGCTCTTTTTGCCTTGATCAACCTATAAAGTATCATGTCTAATACGTGACTTCCCTTTGCGCAAATCACGGTATGAAATTATCTCCCATTTGCGCAAATGCACCTTCAGTTGTACGAATTGATCTGAAAATTTGTCATAACAACGGGATAAATCAAAGAATTGATGCCAGAGGAAAATTAAGATTGTTCCCGTTATCTGGCATTAATGATTGCGGTTTGTATGCCGCGCTGCGAAAATTAGTTCTTATGTACATTAACGCTTTCATCCGACTTGGAGTAAAGAATGACCACTCGTAAAACCCTTGCTAATGCTGTCCGCTTCTTGAGCATGGATGCTGTGCAGAAAGCAAAATCAGGGCATCCTGGCGCACCAATGGGAATGGCTGACATTGCCGAAGTGCTGTGGCGCGACTATTTGAATCATAACCCGGTGAACCCTAACTGGGCTGCTCGTGACCGTTTCGTATTATCCAACGGCCACGGCTCTATGCTGATTTACAGCTTGCTGCACCTGACTGGCTATGATGTTTCTATCGATGATCTGAAAAACTTCCGTCAACTGCATTCCAAAACCCCTGGACATCCAGAATATGGCTATACTGCGGGCGTAGAAACAACGACTGGGCCACTGGGTCAGGGCGTCGCCAATGCAGTGGGTTTTGCAATTGCGGAACGTACACTGGCAGCACAGTTCAACCGCCCGGGTCATGATATCGTCGATCACCACACTTATGTATTCATGGGTGACGGCTGTATGATGGAAGGGATCTCCCATGAAGTCTGCTCTTTGGCGGGTACACTGAAACTGGGCAAACTGATTGCGTTCTATGATGACAATGGTATCTCCATCGATGGTGAAGTAGAAGGTTGGTTCACTGATGATACCGCTGCACGTTTTGATGCGTATGGCTGGCACGTTATCCGTGGCGTAGATGGTCATGACTCAGACGCTATCAAAGCCGCAATCGAAGAAGCACAAAAAGAAACAGGCAAACCTTCTCTGCTGATGTGTAAAACCATCATCGGTTTTGGCTCACCAAACAAAGCAGGCAAAGAAGAGTGTCACGGTTCCCCACTGGGTGACGCGGAAATCGAAGCGACCCGCAACGCGCTGGGCTGGGAACATCCTGCGTTTGAAGTTCCTCAGGATATTTATGCTGGATGGGATGCTAAAGCAGCAGGCAAAGCTAAAGAAACGACATGGGAAGAAAAATTTGCCGCTTACGCAACAGCACATCCAGAACTGGCAGCAGAATTTAACCGCCGTACCCGTGGCGAGCTGCCTGCAAGCTGGGAAGCCGAATCCAAAGCATTCATTGAGAATCTGCAACAGAATCCAGCTTCTATTGCCAGCCGCAAAGCATCACAAAATGCGCTGGAAGCATTCGGTAAAGTTCTGCCTGAATTTATGGGCGGCTCTGCTGATTTGGCTCCAAGTAACCTGACCATGTGGTCTGGCTCCAAACCCCTGAATGAAGTTCAGGACGGCAACTATATTCACTACGGTGTCCGTGAATTCGGTATGTCTGCCATCATGAATGGTATCGCTCTGCATGGCGGTTTTGTACCTTATGGCGCGACATTCCTGATGTTTGTTGAATATGCCCGTAACGCGGTGCGTATGGCTGCGCTGATGAAAATCCGCAGCATTTTCGTATATACCCATGACTCCATCGGTCTGGGCGAAGATGGCCCGACCCATCAGCCGGTTGAGCAAATTGCCAGCCTGCGCGTGACGCCAAATATGAGCACATGGCGCCCATGCGACCAGGTGGAATCAGCGGTTGCGTGGAAATATGCGATTGAACGTCAAAATGGCCCGACTGCCCTGATCTTCTCCCGTCAGAATCTGGCACAACAGGCGCGTACGGCTGAACAACTGGCGAATATCGAGAAAGGGGCTTATATCCTGAAAGATTGCGCAGGCCAGCCTGAACTGATCCTGATCGCGACTGGCTCTGAAGTTGAACTGGCGGTGAAAGCGGCTGATCAACTGAGCGCAGCAGGTCGCCAGGTTCGTGTTGTCTCTATGCCATCTACTGATGCATTTGACAAACAGGATGCAGCATACCGTGAAGCTGTACTGCCAGCTGCGGTTTCTGCTCGTGTTGCCATCGAAGCCGGTATCGCTGATTACTGGTTCAAATACGTTGGCATCAACGGTGCTATCGTGGGTATGGAAACATTCGGTGAATCCGCGCCGGCTGATCTTCTGTTCAAAGAGTTTGGTTTCACTGTCGAAAACGTGGTTGCCAAAGCGACATCTCTGTTGAAATAATCAGTAAACGAAACGATAAGCGCATTCGCATCAATATCTGAGCGAATGCGCTCTTTTTTTATGCAATTTTGCTTCATTATCTCATTAATGACTCTTGCCATCGCGCTTTTTTTCTCGTAATCTGCGTCTATATTAGCTGAACCGTTTCAGTTTTGGCTCGTAAAATGTCTTGTCTGTCACAATCTGATTAATTTTGTGATGAATCATCCGTACAATCAGCAGTTGCTCAGTTATTCTAAGCGGTTGCATGACCACAGAGAAATTCAGGGAGTAACATGACAATCAGGATAGCGATTAACGGTTTTGGGAGAATCGGGCGCAGTATCTTACGTGCTCTCTACGAATCCGGGCGTCAAGCTGAAATTTCGGTGATCGCTATTAATGAGCTGGCTGATGCGGAAGGTATCGCTCACTTATTGAAATACGATTCCAGTCATGGGCGTTTTGCATGGGATGTACGCCTGAACAACAGCTTATTGCAAGTGGGAGATGACAGCATCCGGCTGTTTCATCAACCGGATATTTCAGCGTTGCCGTGGAAAGAGTTGGACATTGATATCGTACTTGACTGTACGGGCAAATACGGCGAGCGGGCGGATGGTGAAGCGCATATTGCCAGCGGTGCCAAAAAAGTTCTGTTTTCCCATCCGGGAGGGAATGATCTGGATGCGACCGTAGTCTATGGTGTGAATCACCATGAGCTGGTGGCGGAGGATTGTATCGTTTCCAATGCATCCTGTACGACAAACTGCATTATTCCAATCATCAAATTATTGGATGATGCGTTCAATATTGAATCTGGCACGGTGACAACCATTCATGCTTCTATGAATGATCAACCCGTGATTGATGCTTATCATAGTGATTTACGTCGAACCCGAGCTGCCAGTCAATCCATCATCCCTGTCGATACAAAACTGTCTGCGGGGATCACACGTATCTTCCCCAAATTCAGTGATCGTTTTGAGGCCATTTCGGTGCGGGTGCCGACTATCAATGTGACAGCGATTGACTTGAGCGTGACGGTCAGCGCCGCAGTGGATGTCAGGGATGTGAACCAGCTACTGCAAGAATCAGCGGTAAGCTCGTTTCGTGGTATAGTGGATTACACTGATTTACCGTTGGTTTCAACGGATTTTAACCACGATCCCCACAGTGCCATCGTGGATGGTACACAAACGAGGGTCAGCGGGAGCCACCTGATCAAGACTCTCGTGTGGTGTGATAATGAGTGGGGCTTTGCCAATCGTATGCTTGATACGACGTTGGTAATGGCCGCAACGGGTTTCAAATAATCTTCTGTTGTGTCGGGTGTTACTTGGACAAACGGCACACAGCGGAGGATTGAGTAATTTTATAGAGAATCAATGAGAGGATTCACCATGTCTGTAATTAAGATGACTGATTTAGATCTGGCGGGTAAACGCGTGCTGATCCGTGCTGATCTGAATGTGCCTGTAAAAGATGGCAAAGTTACCTCTGATGCACGTATTCGTGCGTCTTTGCCGACGATTGTGTCTGCGTTGAATCAGGGAGCCAAAGTCATGGTTACTTCTCACCTGGGGCGCCCGACTGAGGGAGAATACAACGAAGAGTTCTCACTGCAACCTGTCGTTGATTACCTGAAAGAAAAACTTTCATCTCCTGTTCGTCTGGAAAAAAATTATCTGGATGGCGTTGAAGTGGCGGAAGGCGAACTGGTTGTGCTGGAAAACGTTCGCTTCAATAAAGGTGAGAAAAAAGACGATGAAACGTTATCAAAACAATATGCAGCCTTGTGTGATGTGTATGTGATGGATGCCTTTGGCACCGCGCACCGCGCTCAGGCATCCACCCACGGCGTTGCCAAATTTGCGGAGATTGCCTGTGCGGGTCCACTGCTATCCGGTGAACTGGAAGCCTTGGGTAAAGCGCTGCGCAACCCCGCTCGCCCAATGGTGGCGATTGTGGGTGGTTCTAAAGTCTCAACTAAACTGACTGTTCTTGATTCACTGTCTAAAATTGCTGACCAGCTGATTGTGGGCGGTGGAATTGCCAATACGTTTGTTGCCGCAGAAGGGCATAATGTTGGCCGTTCTCTGTATGAAGATGATTTGATCCCTGAAGCGAAAAAACTGCTGGAAAGCTGTGATATTCCGGTTCCTACCGATGTCCGTGTTGCCACTGAATTCTCTGAAACAGCAGAAGCAACGCTGAAATCCACCAGCGAAATTAAAGACGAAGAGCAGATCCTGGATTTGGGTGATGCTTCTGCGGAGCGTCTGGCTGAAATCCTGAAAGATGCCAAAACCATTCTGTGGAATGGCCCGGTGGGTGTTTTTGAATTCCCTAACTTCCGTAAAGGAACCGAAATTATTGCTCGTGCGATTGCTGAAAGTGACGCTTTCTCGATTGCAGGTGGCGGTGATACCTTGGCCGCCATCGATCTGTTCGGCATTGCTGATAAGATCTCTTACATCTCTACCGGTGGTGGTGCTTTCCTTGAGTTTGTCGAAGGCAAAAAACTGCCAGCCGTTGTCATGCTGGAAGAACGTGCTAACAGTAATTAAGTTGTGATAACGGGCAGCATTTGCTGCCTGTTCAATGTCAATACAGGACCACGTAACATGTCTAAAATTTTTGATTTCGTAAAACCGGGTGTCATCACTGGTGATGATGTTCAAAAAGTCTTTGCTGTCGCAAAAGAAAACAACTTCGCTTTACCAGCTGTTAACTGCGTCGGTACTGATTCCATCAACGCAGTGTTGGAAACAGCGGCAAAAGTACGTGCTCCGGTAATCATCCAGTTTTCCAATGGCGGTGCGGCATTCGTTGCAGGTAAAGGTTTGAAGGCAGAAGGCCAGCAGGCGGCGATTCTGGGTTCAATTTCTGGTGCTCATCATGTTCATCAGATGGCAGAATACTACGGCGTTCCTGTTATCCTGCATACCGACCACTGTGCACGCAAACTGCTGCCGTGGATTGACGGCCTGCTGGATGCCGGTGAAAAACATTATGCGCAGACCGGAAAGCCGCTGTTCTCTTCCCATATGATTGACCTGTCAGAAGAGTCTCTGGAAGAAAACATTGAGATTTGCAGCCAGTATCTGGCGCGTATGGCGAAAATCGACATGACGCTGGAAATCGAACTGGGCTGTACTGGCGGTGAAGAAGACGGTGTTGATAACAGTCATCTGGACAGCTCTTCTCTGTATACTCAGCCAGAAGATGTGGCTTACGCTTATGAAAAACTGAACGCTATCAGCCCACGTTTCACTATCGCGGCTTCTTTCGGTAACGTTCACGGCGTCTATAAGCCAGGTAATGTCAAACTGACGCCAAAAATCCTGCGTAACTCACAAGACTACGTGTCTGAGAAGTTCAACCTGCCACACAACAGCCTGGATTTCGTTTTCCACGGCGGTTCTGGTTCTACCGCAGAAGAGATTCAGGAAGCGGTCAGCTATGGCGTAGTTAAAATGAATATCGATACCGACACCCAGTGGGCAACTTGGGAAGGTATTCTGAACTACTACAAAAAGAACGAAGGCTATCTGCAAGGTCAATTGGGTAACCCAGAAGGCGCAGACAAACCTAACAAAAAATTCTACGATCCACGTGTTTGGCTGCGTGCTGCCCAGGTTTCCATGATCGTTCGTCTGGAACAGGCTTTTAAAGAATTGAATGCGGTTGATGTGCTGTAATTGGTATCCTAATTAAATGTTTTGAACTGCACCCGTAAGCGATAATTATTTAGCTTTGAAAGGTGCAGTTTTATTAATTATATTTGGCAGTTTCACATAGTAAATGCAACATCGTTATTCTGGAAGTAGATAACTCTGTATTTCTTCAAATAAAAAATGAGAGTTACTTCATGTTTTACTATATTTATATAGAAAAATGGATAACTCTTATTTTTAGATGCTGTTTTAATTTAATATTTATGTACTTCATATATTATAATTAAACAAGATTTTTTATAACTTTCCCCCGGAAAACATCTCTTTTATATCCACATTCATGGCGTTATTAGCGGTTATATCACTCAACAAGACATGAACATTTCTGCCATCCTGTTTAATTGAATGAATTTTAAAACGTGTTTCTCTGGGGAAGAGAATCTCAGCCTGTCCTGCTGGTGGGCCTTTAAGCCGTTCGGTCAAAGTCTTGCTTGAAGCCCGATCAAAAGCCATTTTTTCAATCGCATTATTGTATTGTGAAATATCAGCGATATTAACTCCTTTATTTGATAACAAAGCCATTTTGACATATCGAGTTTCACCTTTATCCTCTTTATGCTTAAAATCTAAAAAACCACGATGTTCTGATGTAGATAAATAAGTACGGTCTGAAACAATATCTCCGACATTCATACGGTTTTCTCCTTGAGAATGCCAGGGAGAGAAAGTCTCGTTATCTGCATATGTCATAACGCGGTAAACGACCTTTTTTTCGTTATTTTTACTTTGCAGGGTGATAATGCCCTATCTATGCCTTGTTGAACGATTGTACCCGTTTTCCCCTGCCGGATATCCTCATTAATAGCTTTACTACTGGTCGTGTAGTCTTTAAGAAACTGGCTATCTTTACCAATAGGATTCTGGGTTAATAGCTCATGAGATTCTTTTTCGGTCTGAGCAGCTATGGCCCGTTGCCTTTTGAATGGTTGAGATTTCATCATTTTTTGGAAGAAACGCTCTTCCAGACCAGTAAAAGAACCTTTTGCTATTGCAGCATCCTCTGTTCTATGTACTGGTGCTAGTCCCTTAACATCTAACAATTTGATAGGATTATTCCTCACCATCCGATACAAATTCAGCCCATCTATAGTTCCTGCCGGATCAGCACTTAACCATCTTCCCACCTACGGCTGATAATAACGGAAGCCATAATAATACAACCCCGTCGCATCCCGCTCTTTGCCGGAATAACGAATCGTTTTGTAATGGGCTTCGGTCTGGTTTCTTGTCGCCCATACTGACGTACCGCCATAGGGATAATATTCTTCCTCAGTGATAATCTGTCCTGTGCCATCCAATTCAAGTTGACTGCAGCCAAGCAGATTGCCATAGTTGTAACGCAGTTGATTATTATCGATATCCGTCGGTTTACCGCTCTCCCAATGCAGAACACGTACTTGTGCCCGACCTGCTTCACCAACGCTGATCATCTGCAAATCTTCGGTGATATTCCCGCCATTTTTAGTCGTACGCAGTTCCAAGCCTGCCAGATAAGTGACTCGCTGTTGTTCACCGATTTTCAGCATCCGGATACCGCCGCTGTCATAGCGATACTCTTCAAGGCTGTCGCTGCTGCTCACTTTGTTTACCTGCTGCAACTCTCCCCGTGAATTCCAATTCAGGCTTTGCCCTTGAATCAGGTTCATTTGATGACCGCCGGCATCAAACTGTGCATCGACCTGTTCCGGTTTTTCGGCCAAATCTTGAGAGACGGCGTGGTTACTGCGATTGGAAACGGTGATATTTAAGGTGTAATTATTATTCGTCGCTGGTGAACTGTGGCGGATTTGCAGCAGGTTCGCCCTGAATCAACACTGTCTGTATGTAAAATCTAGCCGTTTAAATCATGCTGCCAGATAAAATTGGGCTTGATGGTACTGTCATTCTGCTGGCTGGCATACAGCCGGGGATCAAGACTCTGGATCAGAGAACCTTGGATATTATATTGGTGGTGGGTAATACGGGTATCGGTTGCATTGTTCACTTCGGCACGGTGATAACCTATATCTCGAACGTGTAAACCCCGGTTATCAAGCACACTCACCATCGGGGGTTTTTTCATAAAGCGCGGGATTAAAACGACTCATCTATGACCTCCTCTAAATTTAATAGACCCTTTACGGGGCGGGTACTAGAAAAAGGATTTTGAGGGAACCACCCTAGACGATGTCGTCATGAGATTTTCAGCCAAAGAACAAGGCAACGGATTTGCACTGCGGCAAGAAAAGACGCGCT
>NZ_JANAIF010000082.1 GCF_024721015.1 Xenorhabdus bovienii | reverse complement strand
ATGAGTTTTTGGCGAAATTGATTATACCCAATCATCATGCTGTTCAGATTACCTTCACAAAACGTCAACACGCCCTAGCCCCATCAAATATTTTATCTGATGGGGCTAATTTTCGGACTTCATAAATGAAAGGATTACCTGACGATTATTCGCTGTTTGAACTTACGGGAGGAACGTAAGCCGTAAAGGTGTTTGGTCGGGTATAAGATAATACAGGGACTCGACATGTCTTTATAGTAGACGCTTTTATCTGCGTCATTAGTTCTGTTATAGACAATGGGCGTTCTGATAGTTTTATTTTCAAAGTACGGTCAATTACATGTAAAAATGATGAAGAATATCCCGCAGGACAAAGCTTACTCAATGGCTGATAGTTATCTTCAATATTTCGCACGATACTGACTGGAGGAGGGGTTCCGACAATCAAGGTATGCAATACCGCTCCTAGAGAGTAAATATCTGTCCAAGGACCTTGTTGCCCTTCTTCGTTGGCGGTGTATTGCTCAACAGCCGTAAACCCAGGACTTATGGTCACTTCCTTTTCATCTGACAAACGTTCCGTTGCTTTTCTGGCAGAGCCTAAATCAAGTAATATGGGTAACTGATCATCTTGAATCAGAATATTATCCAGAGAAATATCACAGTGCAGATATCCTGCTTGGTGGAGCGTATCGATAGCATCAAGCAAAGGAAACAACATATTATAAATCCAATTTTGATTGATGATCTTTGGGCGTTTCGTTTGTAATTTTTTTAATGTCATCCCACTGTAAAATGGAGTTGCAATATAAGCAGTACTATTTTGTTGCCAGAAACGCAGAAAGCGTGGCAGGCAGGGGTGATTAAAACAGGTCATCAAATGGGCTTCATGCATAAAATTATGTAGCCCGATCTGGAATCTCTTTTTGAGACTTGCTCTGCGTAGATTTAGCTTTAGATCCTGACGACGTACAACGAGAATAGAAGGCATATATTCTTTAATAGCAATAGTGCGTTTCAGTCGGTGATCCCATGCACGATATACAATACTGAATCCCCCTTCGCTAATGACTTCTTCAATTTCAAATTCGTTGAAACAATACCCTATAGGAAGTGCATGAGATAGAGAAAACTCGCCACTGGAGTAGTTATTATGAGTATTCTGCATAATGAATGTTCTCCTGAACACAGATCTAATTTGTGTATTGAAACTCACCTTGCTTGAACGATACCTGTAGGTGAAACATTATCCTTCACCATAGCCAAGGTGTACCTTTCCATGTTGAGGCGGTGTGTGCTTCCTAAAACTCATTCATATTGATGGTAATAAGGTTTCGCCTTTAGTGGAAGGACCCAAACAAAAAACTGGAATTCCATGTAATTAATATTACTAATTGGAATGAACTATTTCATAATGTTAATTATTTTTCAATTAAATTTTATTGATATTAATTTTTTTTATAGAAATAACTTCCAAATAATAAAATAATGAATTTAAGAAATAGGTGGTTTTTAATATTTTGATTTAAAATTATTTTTATGGGAGATATTAGGTTGTATGATTTCTGTGTATTTTGTCAGTTATCATTACTGAAATGAGGATTTTTTTGGTGTACTGATAAGATAAGTTGGCGGCAATCACAAATAGCTTGCCGCCCAGAAAATAAATTCTATTTATAAAACAATTGGTTTGCCATGTTGGAAAACAAAAGTAATATTATTTTATTTTAGTACTGATAATGCGTTGTCATAGTCAGGTTCATTGGTGATTTCATCAACTAGCTGGCTATAAATAATCTGGTTATTTTCATCCAAGACAACAACGGCACGTGCAGTTAACCCAACTAATGGACCTTGGCTTATCGCAACACCGTAATCTTCGTGAAATTTACCACCACGCAATGTAGAAAGCATCACCACATTTGACAAACCTTCAGCACCACAGAAGCGGGATTGTGCAAAAGGTAAGTCTGCTGAAATGCAAAGTACGACAGTATTATTCAGTTCGCTGGCAACTTGATTGAATTTACGGACGGATGTGGCACAAACACCTGTATCAATACTTGGGAAAATATTGAGTACCTTTCGTTTCCCTGCGTATTGGCTCAGTGTCACATCGGCGAGATCTTTGGCTACCAGTGAGAATTCTTTTGCTGTTTGGCCTACCTGTGGAAAATCTCCATTAATGGTGATATCGCTACCTTGAAACTTGACTGTTTGTGTCATGGTTTTTATCCCTCGATTAAGTAAACTGCGTTATCAGTGTAAAGGAAGAGTGCGATCTTGCCCACCAAAATAGACGCGATATTCAGAAATACTCTGCCCTCCTTTAATTAACAATGTTTTATAATTTATTTTTAGGATAATTATTAGACTCACAAGGCAAAAATTCATGCATAATTTTAAGTTGCTTCCCTCTGTATTGCTGATGACTGGGCTTTCTTTTTCTGTTTCTGCCGCTAATGTACCTACTGGAACTCAACTTGACGCCCGTCAGGAACTGGTTCGTCAATTGAAAGATGAACCTGCATCATTGGATCCTATTAAATCCTTTGGCTTGACAGAAGCACAAGTGCTGCGTGACCTGCTTGAAGGCTTGGTGAATCAGGATGCTTATGGAGAGCCTATCTCTGGTGTTGCTATTGATTGGAAGACAACAGACAACCAGACGTGGGTATTTACATTACGGCAGAATGCACGCTGGTCTAACGGTGACAAGGTCACGGCATCTGATTTCGTTTATAGTTGGCGGAGGTTGGTTAATCCTGCTAATGCATCCTCTTTTTCTTGGTTTGCGGCTTTATCAGGCATTCAGAATGCACAAGAAATTATTGATGGCAAATTACCATCAGAAAAACTGGGAGTGGAAGCGATTGATCCATATACATTAAAAGTTAGCCTAGATCGTCCAGTTCCTTATTTTCCCAATATGACAACCAATTTTAGCCTTTATCCCGTTCATAAACAGAGTGTTGAAAAATATGGTAATGATTGGACAAGAGTCGGTCATTTGGTTGGTAATGGCGCATTTATGCTTACGGGACGTGTTGTAAATGAAAAAATTGTTCTGACACCAAACCCTTATTATTGGGATCATAAAAATACCGTATTGAAAAAAGTTACTTTTTTACCTATCAATCAGGAATCCCACGCGACCAAGCGTTATCTGGCAGAGGATTTGGATATTACTGAATCTTTCCCTAAAAATATGTATCAGAAACTATTGCGGGATATTCCAGGAGAAGTATTCACGCCGGATCAATTAGGTACGTATTACTACGCATTCAATACACAGCGGGCACCCACCAATGATATTCGCGTTAGGCGAGCGCTTTCCATGACGATAGATAGGAAACTGATTGCAGGAAAAATCTTGGGAACGGGAGAAAAACCTGCATGGCGCTTTACACCTGATGTCACTGCTGGATTCCAGCCAGAAAAAAGTCGGCAGGAAATTTTAACCCAACAGGAATTGGATAATCAGGCGAGGACATTATTGAAAGAAGCCGGATATGGCTTCGGTAATCCATTAAAACTTTCTCTGCTTTATAACAACTTAGAAAATAACCAGCGGATCGCTATTGCAATAAGTTCAGAGTGGAAAAAGAAACTGGGTGTTGAGGTGAAATTAGTCAATCAGGAATGGAAAACCTATGTTGATAATCGTAATACCGGTAATTTTGATGTCGTCAGAGCATCTTGGACTGGGGACTACAATGAGCCATCAAGTTTTTTATCTCTTTTGACCTCAACGCATAGTGGCAATCTCGCTAAATTCCACAATTCTGCCTATGACACATTGATAAAAGAAGCTAGTCAGGAAACTGATGAAATGACGAGAAACTGTGATTATAATCAGGCAGAAAAAATAATTACCGAACAAGCGCCAATTGCTCCTATTTATCAATATACCAATGGCCGTTTGATCAAATCGTGGCTAAAAGGATACCCGATCACCAATCCTGAAGACGTGGCCTATAGTCATAGTATGTACATCATCAAGCACTAAAAAGGAGCAGATGTGGAAACGATTTATGGCTCAGTTTTTAAAGATTCCGACGCTGTGTATTCCTGCCAGTTGAATGGTAAGGGAGGTATCATGGCATTTGGGGAAGACGAAGCCGCAACAGCAGAGCAGCCATTCTGGCAGCACCTTGATTATAAAAATCAGGCCAGCCAGCGATGGATCATGAGTACGGCTTTGCTGCCGACCTCAGTGAAAGAAGGGTTGTCAGGTGAAAGTATCCGACCAAAAGTGCTTCGCACTGGCGAAGGCACCATGATCACCTTGCGGACAGTTAATCGCAATGAAAATGCACGTCCTGATCACTTGGTCTCGTTCCGCATTTATATCAATGACAGAATGATTATTTCCAGTCGTCACCGGAAAGTTCGTTGTATCGATCAAGCCATGGATGATTTACATAATGGCGTTGGTGCCAAGAGTACGGGGCATTGGCTGGTTGAAATAGCAGGGGCCATTACCGATGAAATGAACGATTTTATTGAAGAACTGCATGATAGCCTAATAGGGTTTGAGGACGATATTCTGGAGCAGAAAGTCCCCGGACGCGGAGAATTAGTGTTATTACGTAAACAATTAATCGTCTTGCGTCGGTATATGGCACCGCAGCGTGACGTATTTCTGCGTTTGGCCAGTGAACGGCTACCTTGGATGAATGATGAGGATCGTCGTCTGATGCAGGAGATAGCTGATCGTCTCGGGCGGGGGCTGGATGATCTTGATGGCAGCATAGCGAGGACAGCAGTCCTTGCAGATGAAATATCGTCCATGATGGCGGATGCGATGAACCGCCGCATTTATATGATGTCTTTGCTGACGATGGTGTTCCTGCCAACGACCTTTTTGACAGGTTTGTTTGGCGTTAACCTTGGTGGAATACCTGGCAATGAGTATCGGTTTGGATTCGGCATATTTTGTTTCTTGCTGTCCATACTGATAACTATTTTCGCTTGGTGGTTGAGACGAACCAAATGGTTATAAGGAACTAAATAAAAATGTAAGGGATATGTGGTGATTTAATAGACCACTATCCTCAAACCGAGCTACTATCTCAAAATCGAACGGTTAGTGTTATCTTGTTTGAGATATATCAATAATTAGATCCTACAATTAAGGCATTATAGCTTTCGCAGGTGAATACAACGTTGGGTGATGAACGTTGTGCTCCATAATTGTAGTTTTTCTCAAATTGAGTTTTGTACAGAATAATTGACCATAATTATGCCGATGTCAGTTTTTACATCGGCTATTTTTTTCGCTATTTTATTTCGACCACATCCAGACGATCCGCTTGAAAATCAAGTTGCTCATCTGATTCAACGGCCGGCTGCGAGGGCAGCTCTTCACGATCAAAGGCCAAATCCCCACCATCAATCACTTCACTGCCATGAGTAATACTCTTGAAATCGAACAGATTAAGATCGCTGAGATGAGATGAAACCACATTTTGCACGGCACGAAACATAGTTTCGATTCGTCCTGGATAACGCTTGTCCCAGTCACGTAGCATGTCCTTAATGACCTTACGCTGTAAGTTAGGTTGCGAGCCGCATAGATTACAAGGAATGATCGGGAACGCTCTGGCTTCGGCATAACGCTCAATGTCCTTCTCCCGGCAGTAAGCGAGTGGACGGATAACAATATGTTTGCCATCATCGCTGATCAATTTGGGAGGCATGCCTTTTAATTTACCGCCATAGAACATATTCAAAAATACGGTCTGCAAGATATCATCACGGTGATGGCCCAGAGCGATTTTGGTCGCCCCTAGCTCAGTTGCCGTGCGGTACAAAATACCACGACGCAGGCGAGAGCAGAGCGAACAAGTGGTTTTCCCTTCTGGGATCTTCTCTTTTACAATACCGTAAGTGTTCTCTTCGACAATCTTATACTCAATGCCCAGTTCTTCCAGATAGGCTGGCAGGATATGTTCAGGGAATCCTGGCTGTTTTTGATCCAGATTCACCGCCACCAGAGAGAAATTAACTGGTGCACTTTTTTGCAGGTTCTGCAAAATGGATAGAAGCGTATAGCTATCTTTTCCACCAGAAAGGCAGACCATAATACGATCGCCTTCTTCGATCATTTTGAAGTCTACAATGGCCTGACCCGCGTCACGACGCAGGCGTTTTTGTAATTTATTGAAATTATATTGATTTTTCTGGCTATTCATTTCTGATTGTTCTTTACTTTTTCTGGTTGCCTGTTTAGCAATGGATTGGAAGACCTTTAAAAAACTGAAATCAGTTTATTATGGCGGAGAACATAAAAAAGGAAGCAATGATAGCGGATGAAAAGGGATTATCAATCAGAGTTGGTAAAAAAGTCTTCCAGATAAGCATGGATTAAGATTTATGAAAAATTTGGTAATAGAAATCCTTTTTTTCGTTAAAGCGTTATATTTGAAATTATGGTAGATTCAGCTGGTTTTTGGTGTGAGATACTATTTTGTCTCTTGTGGATTGGTAACAGGTATGAATGGATTGGGTTATTTGCTTATCGCGATCGTTTCTGAAGTGATCGCAACAACGATGCTAAAGGCATCAGATGGGTTTAGTCGCTTGATGCCTTCTATTGTCGTTGTGATAGGCTATTGCTTCTCGTTTTGGGCATTATCGCAGGTTGTAAAAGTGCTTCCGTTGGGAATTGCTTATGCTATTTGGTCGGGGCTTGGCATTGTGTTAGTCTCGGTGGCAGCTATATTTTTATACCAGCAAAAACTGGATTTACCTGCGATAATAGGAATGTTGCTGATTATCATGGGTGTTTTGGTAATAAACCTGTTTTCTAATAGTGGAGCTAATCACTGATAGTCATCAATATTCACAAGCATTCATCTGGTGTCATGATAAATGCGTACATGAATGTGTATATAAACTACATTAAAAGCTGTATTATTTTTTGAAGAAAGTGATATGGCAATTACTGATTCATGGCTGCGCTCCACCAGTGGCAAGCCCCAAGAAAAAATGATTACCAAATCAGATAGAGATGGTTTATCTGTTCGTGTTACCCCGAAAGGTAAAGTGATTTTTCAGTTTCGGTATCGCTGGGGAGGAAAAGGGGATAGGATCGATATCGGAACTTACCCAGCAACCAGTCTAAAAGATGCTCGTGACGCTGTAACCTTTTACCGTGGGGAACTGGAACAACACCGTAATCCCAAAATCGTTAAGCGTGCACGCAAAGAGTTAGCTTTGAATGCAGTAACTGTAAAAGGGCTTATACGAGAATGGTGGGTGACGACTATGCAGGATGTAAAAGTTAATGCTGATGCAATTCTGCGCACTTTCGAGATTCATGTTTTCCCAAAATTCGGTGAACTACCCCACGATGAGGTAAAACTTCCTATTTGGCTGACTTTAATCGAATTCGTCACAAGATAATCACCAGCAATCGGTAAGCGGATATTGACATATTCCAAAACTGCGCATCGATGGGCTGTTCGGCGAGGAATGACTAATAACACTCCTCTATCTGATGTGATATCAAGTGATTTAGGAGGTCAGGACATAAATACGGATGTTGATACAAATGTGGGGGATAGAACGCTAAGCGAAAAAGAGCTGGTGATTCTTTTCCAGCTTATCAATGCTCCTAAGTATAATCCACACAATGCACTGATAGTAAAGTTGTGTTTATTATTTGAATGCCGTATTGCTGAGTTATTGAAAGCTAAAGTTAATGATTTTGATTATGAAAAAAATATCTGGATTGCCCCTCCCGCAAACCATAAAACAGGAAGAAGAACTAAGAAACCTATTATTAGGCCGATTATTCCAAAAGCCAAAGAATTAATTGAACAGGCAAAAAAATTAAATTATGGGAGTGAATATCTGTTCACTGTGTTACGTGGCAGATCCTTTTCAGATAGGTCGCATAGTGACATTGTCGCGAAGCTCAATAAAGGGATGGCTTCTCACTTTGATTCTTATACTTATTGATCCATCCATGATTTGCGCAGAACGATGCGTACTGGCGTTTCTGAGTTGACTGCGCCTCATATAGCTGAAACTATGGTAGGCTATAAACTGCCGGGAGTGTGGCAGGTGTACGATAAGCACACCTACCTGAATGAGCAGAGAGAGGCATATGAACTCTGGTGGGAGAAGCTGACTAAAATTGTTTCCCGCCCTCCCAATCAAAAATATCCTGCCGTAGAAAATTAAGCTGGTCAGATTTAAATTTGGGTTTTGGGAAGCCTTCTCGTTTTTGCTTCCCATTACTGCACCATAACCTTATCGTGTGTGATGTTACGCCATATCGGTCTGCCAGTTCCTTTGTTTTGATATAGGGTGACTCCGCCATCATACACCTCCTTTATGATAACCGTTCTCCAAAATCATTTTTGCCACCGTTGCAGGTGTTGCCTTTCCTTCCCATGTCGCATCAAAAATAATGTTGTTCAGCTCCGTTGTTAGAATGTCGTTCAGATTCTTCGGCCTTTCAGAGTAGGGCACCTGATCAGGCACCCCGTCCATAACGTCAATAATAAGCTCGGCGATTTCCTTTTCTCCCCGTTCTGGTTTACGGTATCCTGCTTGCCAGATTGCATCGGTGATGTCAGAAGGATCGCCCCAAACCGAGGCGATGATTTGAGTCAGGTGGAAGGAGTTATTGATCATGGCTCACCGCCTTCACAGACAATAGGTCTTCCAGTTCATAAATAAGGTCTAGAATGCTGGCCTTTTGCTGCCGTTCGGATTGAAGTACGTCCAGACGCTGATCGAGTTGTTGCAACTCTCTTTTCAGTGCAGAACTACTCGGAACCGTGATAAAGTCACTGGACTCAATCACTGGCTTCATTGGTTGTGGTTCTGAAACTCCCACTTCAATCTCCGGCTTAATCAGCTCAACATGACGAACAGGAAGACAAACAGACGCAACCCAATAATAGAAACGACGCCCATCCCTCTTATGCATGCCTATCACACCTTTTTCTATATCTTTTCCCAGTAACCCGCCGATATTGTTCACTGGGAAGCCTGCTTCTTTCGCAAGTTCAGTTGAAGACATTTCTCCACGTTCAGAGAGTAATCCTCTCAATACCTCAACTTTTGTTGGTGCTGCCTGATTAGAGGCTATTTCTTTAACATTCATATTATTAGGTGCTGTTTGCTCTGTCAGGGAATACATGCCATTGACCGATTCAACTATTCCCTTGCGAATATAGTTTGCCAGCATGGCATCTACGACACTTTCATCTCTGCCGATGTGAGCTGCCAGTGTGGTAAGATCACATTGTCCGAATTCTTCCAGCACTTCGATAGTAAGTGGTTTATTAGTCATTATTCTTTACCTTGCTTATTACGCGCTTTCTTCACCGGTGTTAACTTCACTTCTGCCACTTTTGGTGCGGGTGGCAGAGGAGGGCAGATGCCCTCATGAAGATGTTGGTTACGCCTCATGATATGAATGAGCCGCTGTGTTTGATCCGTGCCGTCGTCGATGTGGAATGTTGCCTTAACAAGCACATCGTCAATGTCTGCCATCTGGCGATGCTTATCTGTCACTGTCAGCCTCCTTACAAATGGTCTTGTAAGCACGTATCATGTGATTGGCTTTGCCTGTGATAACCGTTCTTCTGAAAAACACACCGGAAGAAGAAGCCCGAACAGGTGTGGCTAACAGGGCAGCATCAACACAACGATTGTGTTTGCTGCGTTCGGTGATGAAGCTGGCAATGACTATTTGTGCCGTATTGCCCTTGTCGAGATATTCAATTCTCATTGCGATCTCCTTACACCCGGCATGGCATGACGACAAACAGAGGATTGCCATAACGCTGATTGATGTTGTCGCCAAACTTCATTAAGCAGGCGTCTGTCATGCTGGATGGATACAGGGAAACGGTGATGAAAGCTGAATCGGCTTCAAACATTTTGTAGGGGTAAGCCAAGAACTCAGCCTGAAAGTGAGGAATAACATTTTCCACTTTCTTTGGGATGATGCGGCTTAGGTCAGGAAAGCGTCCATCCAGTATTGATAAGACGGTAAATCCCACTCGCGCCCCATTAACATCTCGGTGTACGGCATAAGGTTCTTTGGTGAAATGCAGTTCTGTGGTTTCTGCTTTCTTGGGGATCTTCCCGTAAAACTGAACGATAGCTTTACGGCGTGTGTTCACGCCATGCTCCAACCGTAAAGCCACATGACCGTTTGTTGATTCCAGATATTTGGGGGTGATGTGCACCCCGCAAAGGTAATAACGCGGGTCATTTTTAGCCACACAAACCAATGCGGCACGTAATAAATTGGAGTTGATGATCATGACTTCACCTCCGCGTTTGGGCACAGGTGCATGTCAGCAAGCATGCTTTCGTTGAATCCCTCAGGCATGACAGAGAAGAGGGTGTGATTAGTTGATGTCAGGCGATCATCAGTGAATGCGAGTGTTTCTTGTGCTTTAGTGAAAGCGTCAGCAGCATCACGAGCCACCATAGAAATGCTTAGTGGGTGGCGATGTCCGCAGGGGTAATCACCTAAATAGGTCACAACATATCTTGTTCTTTCCATTTTCATCACCTCACTTCTTGCCAAATAATTTCTTGAGATCAACACCGTGTATAGCCAGCCATGCTTCGGCAGGCCATGACTTAACATGTCCATATCGGGTATCGGGAACCTTCACAACTTCGATGTTGTTTTCACGGCACCATTTACGGAGTGGGGCGTAGTTGTATTCTTTTTCTGTGGCGTTCTGCACAGCCGTAACTGTTGCGTGTTTTGTGCTTTCGCCCAGACGTTCTTCCAACTCTCTGCATTTGCGGGTGGCAGAGCTGAGTTTGCCGAGTGCCTGAGCCTCACGACTGCGACTGATCTGTGATTTGGTACGGCGAGCTTCATCACGTTCTTGAGTAATGACGACCTTTTCTTTTTCAGTTGTCAGCAATGCTTCCAGAGCTGCAATGTAATCACCGGGCAAGGCAGGGGGATTGGTTGCGGATTTTTTCTGGTGAAAGTAAGCTGACTCCATCTTTTCAAAGAAAGACCATGCCTCATCGGTATCAAGAATCTTCGACATGCGAGCCGCACCTTTCTCTGTGAAAAGGGTGATTTGATTTGCATGTTTATTAACCAAGTCAATATTATTGCCTTGGTTCTTAAATGATTGAAAGTTATCACCTTTAAGAGTGAATACATGAACACCCTCAATAAAGCGGCTGCGATGATTAGCAATATTGGAACGGATGTTTGTTGGTTCCGTTCCGTATCCAGTCGCCAGCGTTTCAGTGGTAACGACACGAACGCCTTGCCATTCGATTACTGGCAGCTTGTTTGAATCGATAGTTACTAATTCGTTTTTCTTGCTCATTATTCTGCTTCCTTAAGTTCAATCTTCATTTTCTTTGCATGGCGTCGCATAGCTCTATTAAGTGGTACTTTTAGGAATTCGCCTTCTATTGAGAAATTGGCGATATATTTTTTTGAATTTAAATAATCACGTTCTTCGTCTTTTCCTAATTGCATTCCTTGGGGGATAGTCATTCCCATGAAGCCTTGTTGTGTTTTATTTCTTTTCTTTTTTCCCATTACAACCCCTCCCGAATAGTTATTCTTGCTTGTCGAACACAGCGCAGGTTATTCTTGGTGCATTCTTGTTCTTGTTTGTGCTCTTGGGTTAATGAAAGAGCCTCACCCCATTTATTGGCCGCACGGCGAAAGAAGCCTTGGAGTTCTAAAATCCGTGCTAATTGCTTTGCTTGTTCGTATGTAGTCATCATTTGCCGCCTGTTTATAGCTATTATGTAATAAGTGTCTTTCTTCGTTATTCTCTTGGTTATATTGCGCCCATAATCGATGCTTAAGATCAGCGGCTAAATATTTGGCTTTTCCCCAATATAAAGCTGCAAGGTCATACTTCTCTTCTTTCTCTTTCTGGATGGCTGTTTCAGCAAAATATAAATAGGTTTCATTTTTCATTGTTATCTCCATTTATGGGTTCTGTTTTCTTTGCAATGAGTTTTAATATTTCATTCATAAACTCATTGCCTTCTGCGGTTAAATTTCCGAACTTGTTGTAAAAGCTGTCATATGTGTTTATAAGTTCATGTAATTTATGTTGGTGTTCGTCAAGTTCATCCTCAAAGAACTTAATTAAAGCGAGAGTTAATATCTCCTCGTCTAAATCCAGTCGGCAATTAACGCCAGATTCTTTTACAAATACAGAGTGAGAGCCGTGCTTCTTTTGTAATGCATCCAGTTTTGCATGTATAAATGCCTTTCGCTTTCTTTCAAGCAAAGTTGATTGTGTCATTTTATATTCTCCGTTTTTGGAGTAAGCGAATCCCCAGCAATGGCGCTGTAATTAAATTTGTTTTGTTGTTTTTATTATTCTAATTCGGCTATTTGTATTTCTAACTCAGATATTGTTTCATGTAATGAGTTAATTTTATTCATTGCTTTTGAATGCTTTTTCCGTAGGGCTATCTTTTCCCTTTCTCGTCTAACATCGGCTTTCAGTTCTTCCAGCACCTGAGCATGTCGTCCCATAAATTCAGGTCGCATCTTTCCACGGCGTAATGCAGAAGTGCCGTCTTCCTGAATGACTTCTTCGGCAGGGAAGTTGCTTGGCCTTTCGTCGGCGTTGAACTGCTCTTGCGCCCGAACGTAAGCCAGTTTATTCAGTGCGCCTTTCTCACTCAGATAAGTCTTGCCGGAACCGCGAACGACATAGACTTCACGTGGCTCAATAACGATCTCTTGATTAGTGGCGGTTTCGATGGGTTTAAGTATTTTCATGAGTATTCTACTCCTCTGACTCGTGCTATTTCTTTGCCAGCATCAAAGGCTAAATCTATCGCAATAAGAAGTAAATTTGCGTCGTCATTATCTCCACAGACATCAATCATTGTGCTCAATAGTGATCTTGATTTTTCGATTGCATTTTTAGCTGGCTCTAATTCAATATCTAAATTAGAACATGTATCAATTACACTCTCCATAATATAATCTTTATTTATATCCTTTAACCGCTGAGCTAAATTACACGTTTGACGATGTACACCACGACATATTAAATAAGCATCCGGTTCGGCTTCATTCTGAGTTGCAGTGATGATTGGAGCTAATGACGCTTCAATTTCTTCTGCAATCTCGACGGCTGCTTGTAGTTTATTTATCATTATTTATTCCTTACGATTAATAATTTGACCAGCCCATGTTGTGATATATTCACCAGATAGCATCGCTTTTTCTTGGTGATAATTTTCAGCAACACATTTAATTTTAATAGGGAGCTGTTGATCGGTATTAGCTCGCTCTATTGCTGCAAAGATAAAAATTTTCATAATTACCTTTTATTGAATGCGGAGTAATTTTTTCAATTCAAGATTATCTTTAATAAAGAAAATGTCACACTCTGGCAGTAACCCCGCCTGATTCCAGACGACGGCGGGTTTTAGTTTTGGTTGAGTAGAGAGCTGCTTTATTCATGCAGCAATTATCAAAACTGGGTGTTGGATCTTGTTGTTCGTCATTCTCTTTGACGAGAACAATCAGGTTGACTATTGCGTTCGCGCTATCGTTTTGTGGTTTGCGCTGGATGGTTAATACCTTGCGCGGTTCGGTCTCCAATCCAAAAGCCTGATCGATGATATTTTCAAGCGCTTTTATTTCAGACTGGCGAATATTTTCTTCTAAACGGCGGCGAGTCATTAAATTACCGCGTTCCAGATGGCGGCGCATCTTTGAACTGAGGCGGCCACCTGTAGGAAAAACAATGATATTTTCCATTTTATTACCCCTAATTAGTAATTTTTGGGGTGTAGTTAATGATCTATGAGCCTGTTTTAAATTTGCACATATCTAAAAGATACGAGCAAACTTTCCAGCGACTCTATGTCTATCCTTAGACTCTGCTAACCACGCCCCAAAAATCACTTTGGGTAGGGACTCTCCACAAGGGCGGAGCATTCATTGTAGGTACTTACCCGATCATCACTACAGCCGAGGTGAACAAATTCCTCAACCGTGGCGCATTTATTGACAGCATTCCATTGTTCATTGACGGGGAGATGATCGACGGTGAAACGATGCCGTCAGCGGATAACGAGAGCGTGAAAGACGTTTTTCGTGCGGTTAAGCAACTGAAAAAAATCACTGAGCGGCGCATTGACTTTCAATAAATACCTTGATCGCGTACCAACTGACGAAGACGTTAATCGCGCCGTTGGCATTGTCACACCGGCAATAACAAACCCGCACTTCCATAAAATCGATTATGCGCGCCAGTACAGCAATATGCCTGCACGTGAGCACGCCGAGGACAGTAAGCGGATTATCAATGAGTGGAAAAACGAACTGAAAATCAAAAGAAGCAAGAAACCGAACAGCGAGACTTTGGCGAGTAGAACTGATTCGGCTCTTGCGGTCGGCAACGGAGAGTTACCTGTGGCAAAGTATCGCACGGTTACTATAAATAAAAAATAAATAAGGGGCAAAGAGATGCTAACCATTACCCCCAACTTTGCCCAAGAACGTACCTTGAACATGCTGCGTCAGAACTGGAAGCAACACCGTACTTTCATGGTGTACAGTCCAACGGGATCAGGTATACGGCAATCAAGGCTTACTTACCTGAACTGAATGAAAGAACATGGAAGCGGAACTGGAAACCTTTTTATGAAAAACTAGTGAGTAAGTGTTATGCCGAAGAAAGCCGTGCCGAAGCTGCATTTAATAAGATGACAAAATAAACCGTTGCTTTTTGTCCGGCATTGGCTTAATATGTATTAGTCGCGACTTGGTCTGACAGTTCAACTTGCAAAGTTGAGAGTTACCGGTTTTGATATAGATGTCCAAATCTTAAACAAAACACGAGGTAACTCTCATGCTTTATACTAACAATTCTATTATCAAACACAAAGTCGGTTTGCTTAATTTAGCCGAAGAACTCGGCAACGTTTCTAAAGCGTGTAAAGTGATG
>NZ_JANAIF010000081.1 GCF_024721015.1 Xenorhabdus bovienii | reverse complement strand
GCTGTGCGACGCCCTCAAATACGCGATGACGGGGAATACGGAGGTTGTGACAAACAGCAATTTTGGTTGAATCAATATCTCTGGTGTCACCTTGACTGCTTTTAGGGCAGAATGGCGACGTTCTGACGCCTTAAGCTGAGCCTGTTGAGGGCAGTATTTCTGTACCGCCTGATTTCTTTTCAATTCCCGGCTAATTGTTGATGGATTTCGATTGAGCGACGTTGCAATAAAACGTTGTGTAAAACCGGCTTCCTTTAAACTGGAAATCTGATATCTTTCTATTTCGGTCAGTTGTGTATAGGCCATAGTGCATTTTCCTTTAGCGAGAAAGATGCCTACTATAGCAACTGACCGCCCTTCTGAAAAATTGCACTTATTAGGCGAATCCAAGTTTTAATAGAAATTACTTATTTAAAAGCAATCCTCATTTTGAAAAGATAAGTGTGAGTATGGAGTTAATTGTGAACGCAGAGATAGAAGATGACTCTTATATTATGGAGTGAGGGGAAGTAGGGTGTCAATCCTTCCCCTTTTAATGATAATATTTACTTATTCAGAAATTTTTGCTGCTTGATTAATAGGAGTCACTCTCACCTGTTTGATAACATTACCGTGCACTGACAGAATTTCAAAATTATATTTATTAATCTGTACCTGAGCGTTCAATTCGGGAATTTCACCTAATTCTTCCAGAATCATGCCATTCATTGTTCTTGGCCCATCCGAAGGCAATGCCCAGCCGAAGGCTTTGTTTAATTCGCGGATATTGGCTGTACCATCAACTAGAACAGTACCATCACTCTGTGGCAGCACTTCTTCTGCTAAAGTAGGGGACATAGAAGTAGTAAAATCACCGACGATTTCTTCTAAAATATCTTCGACAGTCACAAGCCCCTGAATATCGCCGTATTCGTCAACGATTAGGCCTGCTTTTTGCTTATTGCGTTGAAAATTAACCAACTGAGTGTTCAGCGGGGTGCTGACAGGAATAAAATAAATCTTATCTGCTGCCTTGATCAGATTTCTTTTCGTAAACGCTTTTTTTTCCATCATGAGGCGATAGGCTTCACGTACACGTAACATGCCAATGGCATCATCAAGAGAATCGCGGTAAAGCACAATTCTGCCATGTGGTGAATGAGTCAATTGTCGTATTACTGACTTCCAGTCATCATTAATATCAATGCCGACAATTTCATTACGGGGCACCATGATGTCGCCAACAGTCACTTTCTCAAGATCTAGTATTGAAATAAGCATATCTTGATTACGGCGTGAGAGATTGGTGTTTGACTCATTCACAATTGTGCGCAGTTCATCTTTGCTGACAGCATCATTGCGAATGTCAGAGGTTTTTATGCCTAGACAGCGCATAAGCAGTAAGCTGATTTTATTAAATGCCCAGACAAGAGGAAACATGATTTTTTCCAGTGGTCGTAGTAGTAAACTACTTGGAAATGCCACTTTTTCTGGGTAAAGCGCAGCGATGGTTTTAGGCATTACTTCAGCAAAAACTAGAATCACGAAAGTCAATATGCCAGTGGCGATGGCAACGCCTGCATCTTGATAAAGACGCATCCCCACAATAGTGGCAAGCGAAGAGGCCAGAATATTGATGAGGTTGTTACCGATAAGGATAAGACTGATCAGCCTGTCAGGACGATGCAGTAGTGATTCTACCCTTCGTGCAGGATGGCTACCTTGTTTTGCCAGATGGCGTAATCGATAACGGTTTATTGTCATCATGCTAGTTTCTGAGGCAGAAAAGTAGGCAGAAATGATGACCATGATGACAAGAATAATGATTAATGTGCTTGTTGATACATTCTCCAAAGCAAAATTCCTTCCTAATATTTATACAGACTGGCTACAGTGATCCCTTGACCGTTAATAAACCATAATTTCCTGTAATAGCCTGCCGCCAAAAAAGGCGAGTGTCAGGATAAACGCGCCAATCAGATTGAACCAAATGACACGTTTGCCGCGCCATCCTTCATGATAGTGACCCCAGAGTAAGATAACGTAGACAAACCATGCAATGATAGATAAAACGGATTTGTGAATATTCTCTTTACCGAAAATATTATCCATGTACATGATGCCTGTACATAACGTCAATGTGAGTAAAATGACACCGACTTGGGTAATGTGAAACATTTTGCGTTCAATGGTCATCAGAGGGGGCATGCCAGAAGAAAAAGAGAATTTTTTCTTTTTAAGCAGATGATCCAACCAGCCAAGTTGTAGTGCATAAAGTGCAGCGATAAGTAAGGTGGCATACCCAAGGAGCGCTAACCCAATATGAATGAATAACTCAATACTGTCTTCCAGATGGGTAATGAATGCCCCTGGCACCATACTGGCCAGCATTAAATTTATCATGGCGAAACTGTAAACGATGGGTTGCAGAAACCATGCCCGACCACGGAAAGCCACGACAGTCATAATGGTGCTCATGAGTAAGCTGACAATCGAACCTAAATTTAACAACGTGAGATTTTGGCCGCTGCTGACATGAAAAATCTGATATTTCAATGCAATCGCATGATTAATCAGGGCCATAATAGAGAAAAGCAGAGCCAGCTTTTGATAACTGTTTTGTTGCCGCAATAAACCCGGCACAATGAGCGTCAGGCTAATGAGATAAGCAAGTAAAGCAATAATTGAAAATACTGGCATAACGTTTGTCGTTTTCGCAATAATGTTAGATTGAACTTAAAATTTAAGTATAACGCTAGCTGAGGTAGCCTCCAACCGTTGTTAATCATACTTGGTAATCTCTTTGCAGAGATTGCATCATCATCGTGTTATAATTCGTTAAATTTGCCTTACAGGTAGCCCCTTTTGTAGATATCTGAGCTGAGACAATGTTTGATAATTTAACTGACAGACTATCGCGCACATTGCGCAATATCAGTGGCCGCGGACGGCTGACTGAAGATAATATTAAAGATACGTTGCGTGAAGTTCGCATGGCTTTGCTCGAAGCAGATGTTGCATTGCCTGTCGTGCGTGATTTTATTTCACGAATCAAAGAGAATGCCGTAGGACATGAAGTTAACAAAAGCCTGACTCCAGGACAGGAATTCGTCAAAATCGTTCAGAATGAACTGGTTAAGGCGATGGGAGAGGTAAACAGTGAGTTGAACCTTTCTGCACAGCCACCTGCTGTGGTTCTGATGGCGGGTTTGCAAGGCGCAGGTAAAACAACCAGCGTTGCAAAATTGGGCAAACTGCTCAAAGAAAAAAACAAGAAAAAAGTATTGGTCGTTTCTGTTGACGTATATCGTCCCGCAGCGATCAAACAGCTTGAAACACTATCTGAAGTTGTTGATATTGATTTTTTTCCTTCAGATCCGCAGGAAAAACCGGTTGATATCGCCAATAAAGCTATCCAGCATGCCAAACTGAAATTCTATGATGTGCTGTTGGTCGATACTGCAGGTCGTCTGCATGTTGATGAAGCAATGATGGACGAAATTAAAGCGGTTCATGCGGCCATCAATCCTGTTGAAACTTTGTTTGTTGTTGATGCAATGACTGGGCAGGATGCAGCAAATACGGCGAAGGCATTTAATGAAGCACTGCCGTTGACAGGGGTTGTTCTAACCAAAGTTGATGGTGATGCTCGCGGTGGTGCTGCGCTTTCCATTCGTCATATTACTGGCAAACCAATTAAATTCCTTGGGGTTGGTGAAAAAACGGATGCATTGGAGCCTTTCCATCCAGATCGCATTGCATCCCGTATTCTGGGTATGGGAGATGTGCTTTCATTGATTGAGGAAATTGAAAGCAAAGTTGACCGAACCCAAGCAGAGAAACTTGCATCAAAACTGAAAAAAGGCGATGGTTTTGATTTAAATGACTTCCTTGATCAGCTCAAGCAAATGCGCAATATGGGTGGTATGACCAGCATGTTGAGTAAAATGCCGGGCATGTCGCAGATCCCTGATGCCGTCAAATCCCAAATGGATGACAAGGTTCTGGTGAAAATGGAAGCCATTATCAATTCAATGACCCGTAAAGAGCGTGAGAAACCGGAGATTATCAAAGGCTCCCGCAAACGTCGGATTGCGTCAGGGTCTGGTACTCAGGTGCAGGATGTTAACCGTTTGCTGAAACAGTTTGATGAAATGCAACGTATGATGAAAAAGATGAAGAAAGGTGGTCTAGCCAAAATGATGAAAGGCATGAAAGGCATGCTGCCACCTGGCTTTATGGGGCGATAATTAACAAAGTCGAGAAAGAAAGTGCTCTTTGGATTGCTTTTTGCGCCAAAGTGAGTAAAATTTTCGAGCTTTTTATATGAATAGCCGGACTTCATTCCTCGATGAAGTCTGGTTGTTTTGCTAACTAATGAGGATGTTATGGTAACAATTCGTTTAGCTCGTGGCGGCGCAAAAAAGCGTCCGTTTTATCAAGTAGTCGTGACTGATAGCCGTAATGCGCGTGATGGTCGTTTCATTGAGCGCGTTGGTTTCTTCAACCCTATCGCATCAGGGAAAGCAGAAGCTCTGCGTTTAGATCTGGACCGTATCGAACATTGGGTTGGTCTGGGTGCATCTGTGTCTGATCGTGTTTCTGCACTGATCAAAGATGCTAAAAAATCAGCTGAAGCAGCTTAATCTGTCGCGGTGGCAACAATGAGCAAGCAAACTGGCCTGGAGCCACCTGTTGATCCAATAGTATTGGGGAAATTGGGCTCCGCATATGGCATTCGTGGTTGGCTCAGAGTGTTTTCTTCCACCGAGCGTACCGAAGACATTTTTGAATATCAACCGTGGTTTATTCAACGTTCAGGCCAGTGGCAACACGTTGAGCTGGAAACGTGGAAATACCACAATCAGGATTTGATCATCAAAATCAAAGAGATTGATGATCGGGATGCTGCGAATTTATTCACCAACTGTGAAGTGGTGGTGGATTCTACCCAATTACCAGAGCTGGAAACCGATGATTATTACTGGAGAGACCTTATGGGCTGTCAGGTAATAAATATTGCAGGTTATAACCTTGGGACTATCAACGACATGATGGAAACAGGTTCTAACGATGTGATGGTAGTAAAAGCAAACCTGAAAGATGCATTCGGTATCAAGGAACGGTTAGTTCCGTTTCTTGATGGGCAGGTTATCAAGAAAGTCGATCTCGCTACTAAAACTATTGAAGTAGATTGGGATCCTAGTTTTTAATCTCCGGTTAAAACGGTTTAAATGAGTGGGACGCTGTATGTGGATTGGGGTTATTAGCCTGTTTCCTGAAATGTTCCGCGCAATAACCGATTACGGGGTAACTGGTCGGGCTGTAAAAAATGGCCTGCTGAGTATTGAATGCTGGAGTCCTAGGGATTTTACCTACGACAGGCATCGTACCGTTGATGATCGTCCTTATGGCGGTGGTCCAGGCATGCTAATGATGGTGCAACCATTACGGGAAGCTATCTATGCAGCTAAAGCAGAGGCAGGCGTTGATGCAAAGGTGATTTATCTTTCACCACAGGGGCGCAAACTCGATCAACAGGGAGTTTGTGAGTTGGCAGCACATGAGAAATTGATTCTTGTTTGTGGCCGTTATGAAGGTATTGATGAGCGTGTCATCCAAACCGAAATTGACGAAGAATGGTCTATCGGGGACTACGTTCTCAGCGGGGGAGAACTTCCTGCAATGACGATGATTGACTCTATATCTCGGTTTATTCCGGGAGTATTGGGGCGTCAGGCATCGGCAGAAGAAGACTCGTTTGCTGATGGCTTATTGGATTGTCCACATTATACCCGCCCTGAGGTGTTGGATGGGATGGAAGTTCCCCCTGTTTTATTATCGGGAAACCATGCCGAAATTAATCGCTGGCGAATGAAACAATCGCTTGGCCGAACTTGGTTAAGAAGGCCCGAACTTCTAGAAAGCCTAGCTCTGACTGACGAGCAGAGGATGTTGCTGTCTGAATTCCAACAGGAATATCAGGATCAAGCAACGAATTAATCCAGGCATATCCTGTGAAGGAATGTCTTTGATATATCAGTTTATCTAGGGTAAGAGAGTTATTATGAGCAACATTATTAAACAAATTGAACAAGAGCAGATGAAGCAAGACGTACCTTCATTCCGTCCGGGTGACACCGTAGAAGTTAAGGTATGGGTCGTTGAAGGTTCTAAAAAGCGTCTGCAGACATTCGAGGGCGTGGTTATTGCAATTCGTAACCGCGGTCTGCATTCTGCATTCACTGTTCGTAAGATTTCTAATGGCGAAGGAGTTGAGCGTGTATTCCAGACTCACTCTCCTGTTGTAGACAGCATCAGTGTTAAACGTCGTGGTGCCGTTCGTAAAGCTAAACTGTATTACCTGCGTGAGCGTTCTGGTAAGGCGGCTCGTATTAAAGAGCGTCTTAACGCTAGATAATATGCTTTCGCTACATCCGAAAGTTATAGAGGCCTGCATATGCAGGCCTCTAATTATTTATTACAATGCACTATTTTTTCTATACGGTATTTTTTTATAATTAAAACTCGTTTAAAAGTAAGTGTTGCGATCGTGCCTGAACTCTCTTCTTCATACACTTCTTTTCCAAAAAAACATTTCTTTGAAAATTGATTTAGAAAAAAGAATTAATTACATATTTAGCACTACTATTGAGCCGATGATTTTGATTGAGATGGTACTTTATAATTTGTGATGAAGGCGAGCTGAACGGTATGGAGTTCATAAGAGTACGATAGCGAAAATAAAAAGAGATAGGTTAACATTGAATACATTAGCCAGAGCCAAAAATAAAGTGGAGACAAGAATAAATAGCGTTAATAAAAAAGTGGTGGCTTTGGGAGCGGAACATCGATAATCCATCTGCAGTTTGCCAAGTAGATGCACAACCGATTACCACAAGAATGTTGAGCATCACATCTACAGGCAGCTTACCTAGTTTAAGCCCAAAAACATATGCCAGTATAAAAAGCCTAATATCATTGATCAGTCCCAATTCTATGTCAGCATAACGCGCGTCTATCAATAATTATGTGACTATTATGGTAAATTTTAGCGTTATCATATCTATTTTTAATAAACGAATAACAATTAATAACTTTGGGTCTTTAAGCTGTTTTATTTAGCTATTAATTATAAATATTATTTTATGGTGTTATATAAACATTAAAATTACATGTTAATTTTATTAAAATCTGTATATAAAAACGGAATTGAAATCTTGTTTTTACTGAATGATTTTTAAAAATATTTATCTTTTCAATAAAATGTTTCCATTATAAATATAACTATGATATTAATTCACAAAATATTTAAATTAATTAATATATTTTTTATGGAAATAAAAAATCAAAGGGATTGTTAATCCTATAGAGCCACCGATAGGATACATACCCTATGTGTAAGTAATTATTTACGGTAATTGGAAATTATTTACACAATTGGATTGTATTCTTTACTATGCATGGTATGTTGTCTGCCTGACACTCAAAAAAAAACTTAAACAGACAAAACAAGGCAGGCATAGAACATGATCATGCAAAAAGATGCACTTAATAACGTTCATATTCTTGGTGAACAGATTTTTATCACACCTGAGGAGCTGAAACAGAAATACCCATTGAGTCGCAACGATCTGCATGCCATCACAAATGCCCGTAATACCATCGCTGATATTATTCAGCACCGTGATCCTCGTTTGTTAGTGGTGTGTGGCCCCTGCTCAATTCATGATGTGGACTCTGCCCTCGATTATGCCCGTCGCCTGAAAGTACTTTCTACTGAATTAAGTGATTGCCTGTATATTGTTATGCGTGTCTATTTTGAAAAACCCCGTACGACGGTTGGTTGGAAAGGCTTAATCAGTGATCCCCATATGGATGGTTCGTTTGATATAGATGCTGGGCTGCATATTGCCCGCGGTTTATTAATGAATTTAGTTAAAATGGGATTGCCACTGGCCAATGAAGCACTAGATCTTAATAATCCTCAATACTTGGGAGACCTATTCAGTTGGTCAGCAATCGGGGCGAGAACGACAGAATCACAAACTCACCGCGAAATGGCATCGGGGTTGTCTGTCTCCGTTGGATTCAAAAATGGGACTGATGGTAATTTGAATACTGCAATTAACGCCATGAAAGCGGCTGCCATGCCACATTGCTTCATGGGAATAAATCAGTCAGGGCAAGTCTGTCTGCTACAAACCCAAGGTAACCCAAATGGGCATGTTATCCTGCGTGGTGGTGGCGAACCGAATTATAGTTCTGAGCATGTTGCTGACTGCGAAAGCCAAATGATCAAGGCAGGTTTAACGCCATCGTTAATGATTGATTGCAGTCATGGTAATTCCAATAAAGATTTTCGTCGCCAGAGCATCGTAGTGGATTCCGTTGCTGAACAGATTATGTCTGGAAATCGATCTATCATTGGTATTATGTTGGAAAGCAACATTCACGAAGGAAATCAGCCCTCAGAACAGCCTCGTTCTGAGATGCAATATGGTGTTTCAGTGACTGACGCCTGTATTAACTGGCAAACCACGGAGCAGGTATTAAGAAAATTACACCAACAAATTGCCCCACGTTTTGCAAAACGTAACATGATGATGGAAAAAGCAGGATAATTGATATGGTAGCAAAATTATCACAATTGCGGGAACAAATTGATGAGGTAGATAAAGCATTATTGGCGTTACTGGCGAAGCGAATGTATTTAGTGGCAGAAGTTGGAGAAATTAAGAGCCAACTGGGTTTGCCGATTTACGTACCAGAAAGGGAAGCGTCCATGCTGGCTTCCCGCCGCCAAGAAGCGGAAGTGATGGGAATTCCGCCAGACCTAATTGAAGATATTTTGCGGCGCATTATGCGAGAGTCCTACGTAAGTGAAAACGATAAAGGATTCAAAAAACTCAGTACCCATCTAATGCCAATAGTTATTATTGGTGGCTCAGGGAAAATGGGGAAACTGTTTAGTCGCTTGTTAACTTTATCTGGCTACGAAGTTCGGGTTCTTGAGTCGGGAGATTGGGATAAGGCCGAACATATACTGGCAGATGCAGGAATGGTAATTGTCAGTGTGCCGATTCATCTGACAGAAGAGGTTATCCGCCGTTTACCTCCTTTGCCGGAACAGTGTGTTTTGGTTGATTTGGCCTCTATTAAACAAAGGCCGTTAAAGGCGATGCTTGATGTACATCAAGGCCCGGTTTTAGGGTTGCATCCTATGTTTGGACCCGATGTGGGCAGTTTTGCCAAACAGGTTGTCGTGTATTGTGATGGGCGTCAGCCCGAAGCATACCAATGGTTTTTGGAACAAATATCAGTATGGGGTGCGCGGTTACATCAAATTAGCGCAGAGCAGCACGACAAAAATATGAGCTTCATTCAAGCGCTGCGTCATTTCACTACTTTTTCTTATGGTCGGCATCTTGCAAAAGAGGATATCGATTTACAGCAACTGATATCACTATCCTCACCAATCTATCGATTGGAATTGGCTATGGTTGGTCGATTATTTGCCCAAGACCCTCAGTTATATGCCGATATCATTATGTCCAGTCCTGAAAATATTGAGCTGATCCGCCGTTATCACCAGAGTTTTGGACAGGCGATTGAAATACTGGAGAGTCAGGATAAGTCGGCTTTTATTGCGAGTTTTAACCAAGTGAATGAATGGTTTGGTAATGAAGCCACACGATTTATGAAAGAGAGTCAGTCTCTTTTGCAGCAGGCTAGTGATAGCCGGATATAGTGCAGCCTATAAATCTGATAGGTTGAAACAGAAATATTCGCCTGTTATTGGTTGATTTCCAGACTGATAATGTCGTCTATTTTATGGTCATGTTACAGGTTGATATTTCCTGTTCTAAGCATTAGACTGAGTATGTTAGTTGAAATATATCGCGCTCCGGCCGAGGCTACCAACCCGGTTAATAGCACTAAAGGCAGACCGTCCTACTTAAGGGCAAAAAACGAAAAACCAACCTCATCAGTTGGTTTTTTGTTTTTATCCATCCATGATTTTAATTCATTGAATCATGCCAAAATAAACTTATAATCAATGGCTGTTAGTTTGGGATAGCGTTCTGGCCTATGTATCTCTTATTGCTCACATATAAAATCTAGGTGGATACAAAGTGGAAATGGAAAAGGGGCTACTATTTACAGTAACCACTTAATTTATTTTGTATATATCTAAATGCGTTGAGAAAACATCCGGTTTCCTATTTTAGCAGGGGTCGATAGAAATCACATTTTCTGAAGGATAACATCCTAAGACTTTCAAGAACCGGGTGATTTCTGACAATTCTTTAAGTGCCTGTTGCATTTTCATGGAGCGAAGATTGGCTTCTACATCAATATAAAACATTTCTTCCCACGGTTTGCCGTTTATGGGACGTGATTCCAACTTACTCATTATAATATCGTGTTTTTTCAAGATAATAAGCGTATCGACCAGAGCACCAGCCTGCTGTCCTGTTGACATGATAAACGTGGTTTTGGCAGGAACCTGATTTGACACATCAATGGGTTTTTTGGCAACAACAATAAAGCGAGTACTATTATTTTGCTGATTTGCCAAATTGTTTTCCAAAACCCGTAATCCATAGAGTGCCCCCCCTGCTTCACTACCTAACGCTGCCACTTCTGACGAGTTGAGCTCTGCTACTTTCTGCATGGCAGCAGCAGTACTTTCGCAATAGACAATCTTCCAATGAGGAAATTGATTGAGGTATTGGTTGCATTGCTGGAAAGGTTGAGAATGGCTATAAACTGTTTTTATTTTTGACGTATCAGTCTCGGTACCAATCAATAAACAGTGATTTATTGGCAGGGTTATCTCCCCAACAAGGAATAGTGGCGTCTGTTGCAATAAATCATAAACATCATTTATTGCTCCAGAGCTGGTATTTTCGAGAGGCAGGATGCCATAATCTGCTTGACCAATCTCAACCAGCGAAAAAATATCTGGGAATTTATGACAACTGCATTCAACTAACTGATTGAAATGGCGCGCCGAAAATTGACGGGCTGCAATATGGGAATAGGAACCTTTTGGCCCTAGAAAAGTAATACGTGCAGAGTCGTAAGGTGTCTGGTTCAGATGCTGTTGAAGCAACGCTTGCTGGGTTAATACTGAATCTTCAATGATCATCTGAAACAGGCGAGTAATATAGAATCCATCTAGACCATGAGTTTTGCCTTTATTAATTAACACATTAAGTAGTTCCCGCTCACGGTCTTTATCTCGGACAGGGCGATGTTCGAGAAGTTTAGTCTGCGCAATATCACAGGCTAATTGTCGGCGTTTCCCAAGCAGATCCAGCAAATTTGCATCAATACTGCTGATTTCTTCTCGTATATTAACTAATTTTCGTTCCATAGCATGTTCCTGACGTTTTTATTATGGATATAGATAATGGTCTGTAAAAAAAAACCTCCCATCGGTAGGGAGGTTTTTTGTTCGTCTTCTTATCCTTTTTAAAACGAAAAAACCTCCTCATGAGAAGGTAAAAAAGAAAAAGAAGAAAAACAGTTTGATAGCCATGTCATTTATGAGTGTATTACTTTTTTATGGTGCCACTAATGTACTTTAATTAACTTATTTGGTGTGGAGTGTCAATAGAAAGGCTCTGTAGGGCAATAAAAACGCGCTCATTGAGCGCGTTAAATAAGGTTAAGCTGTGATTAAACTTCTACGTCAAAGTTGGAGTCTTTAACACTGTGATCTGCACGGCGTGCTTCTCCCTTATGCTGCACTTTATTGAGTTGACGCTCTAATTTTGTCAGTAGTTCGTTGATGGCAGCGTACATATCCTCATGTTTTGCACTAGCAACTAATGTGTTGTTTGGTATACCTATTGTGGCATCAACCAAGAACCCCTGTGGTTCTTTTGTGAGTACGATATGTGGATTAATTAGGTTGACTTGCCATTTGTTCAACTTGTTTAGACGGTCTTCTACATGGCTACGAATTGCGGGGGTAATTTCCATTTGTTTGCTGGTGATGTTCACTAACATATAGTTACCTCGTTATGTTACTCCGTCTTCGATGGTTTCAGCATACCTTTCTTTGACGTAAAAAGAATGATCTAAATCACTTTTATTGGGCTGTTTTGACAGTGAGTAACAGAAGTGTGATTGGTGAAGAAGATATAGAGAATATTTATTGCTAAGAGGGGCGTTATGCATCATTATCGGTCAGTTATGGTATTATCAAGATGGTTGATAATCTTAAGATACATTACGTCTAGGGGTTAGTTGCTGAAACTAATTAAAGCAGATTATAAGTCCATTAAGCGTAGTGCCGTAAAAAGGGCATTTGAACCATGAAAAATAACAGCAGCCATAGCTGCTGTTGATGATGCTTTTTACTTTTCTTAAATCTTATACTGGGTTGGCCGCAATTAATTTTGCCACTTTATCTGCTTCAGCCATCAGACCCAATTTCTTATAGGAAGCTTCCATGTAAGGAAGTGCTTCTCGAGTCGCTTGAGTATCAGGATAATCCCGTAACATTTGTTCAACTCGACTGACAACGGCCACATAAGCGCTGCGTTTAGTGTAATATTTCACAACCGCAAGTTCATATTTGGCCAAACGTTCTTTGAGGAAGACTAAACGCTTGGCAGCATCGGATGTATACTGACTGTTAGGATAGCGGCTGACTAGCAGGTTGAAATCACGGAATGAGGCACGGGCATGTTCAGGATCTCGATCTGAACGATCTATGCCGAAAAAGCTTTGCAGGGTACTGTCATCCAAGGCTTGGGATATCAGAGCACGCAAATATATTACATAGTCGATATTCGGATGGGTTGGGTTCAGACGCATGAAACGGTCAATGGATGCGAGAGCCATTGGGAATTCTGCTGATTTGTAATAGGCATAGATCAAATCAAGCTGAGTCTGTTGGGAGTACGGTCCAAAAGGATAACGGTTATCAAGGGATTCCAATTGTTTGATAGCCCCTTTATAGTTACCTTCTTGCAGGTGTTTTTGCCCGGCTGAGTAAATTTGAGATTGCGGGATATCAGGAACAGCATCCTTATTGTTGGAGCATCCAGATAAAACCATACTCAATGTGGCTGCTGCCACCAGATATTTCATGCGAATCATCACGTGTTGATTATCCTCTGAGTGTTTTCTGGGAGACTATCCATGAAGTTCCCAGCAAAAGATAGAGCTACAATAGCACATTATTTTAAATGAAACGGCTTTGCCGTCAAAACTCAACGTAAAATACAGAATTTATATATGGCACAACAAATACGACTTAATGCAACAGTCGCTGAAACACAGCTCGGTCAACGTTTAGATCAGGCTTTGGCTGAATTGTTCTCTGATTATTCAAGATCCCGTATAAAAGAATGGATTTTGGATAATAAAGTTCAGGTTAATGGTAAATTGATCAATAAGCCAAAAGAAAAAGTACTGGGCGGTGAAGAAATTTCCATTGATGCCATCATTGAAGAAGATGCGCGTTGGGAGCCACAAGATATTGAGTTGAATATTGTCTATGAAGATAATGATATTCTAGTGATTAACAAACCGCGTGATTTGGTTGTACATCCTGGAGCAGGTAACCCTGATGGTACAGTATTGAATGCTTTGTTATACCGCTATCCTGCAATTGCAGATGTCCCTCGCGCTGGTATTGTACACCGTCTCGATAAAGACACGACCGGGCTGATGGTTATCGCAAAAACCGTTCCAGCACAAACCCGTCTGGTGGAATCCCTGCAATTGCGTGAAATTACCCGTGAATATGAAGCGATCGCCTTGGGATGCATGACAGCTGGGGGAATGGTAGAAGAACCTATATCCCGCCATCCGACAAAACGGACACACATGGCAGTGCATCCTATGGGGAAATCGGCAGTTACCCATTATCGGGTTATGGAACATTTCCGGGCACATACTCGTCTGCGCCTGCGACTGGAAACTGGCAGGACACATCAGATCCGTGTCCATATGGCACATATCAAGCACCCTCTGGTTGGTGATCCTTTATACGGTGGCCGTCCTCGTCCGTTAAAAGGCGCTTCAGACGAATTTCGTGAAGTGATGCGCAACTTTGATCGTCAGGCATTACATGCCACCATGCTACGACTTTACCATCCTATTTCTGGTATTGAGATGGAATGGCATGCAGAATTACCGGATGATATGGTTAAACTGGTTGATGTGATGAAAGCGGATATTGAAACTTTCAAAGATGAGATGGACTGGTAGGTAAATGACCCCGCTGATTTTTCCTGATTGGCCACAGCTTGATAATGTTGGCGCTTGCAGTACAACCCGCTTGGGTGGAGTAAGCCTACCGCCTTATGACAGTTTGAATCTGGGTAACCATGTTGGTGATGATTCGGAATGTGTGGAGCGGAACAGGAAACTGCTGGTTGAATATGCTCAGTTGCCACAACAACCTGTCTGGTTGGAGCAGATACACGGAACTCGTGTCATCAATCTGGATGGCCAGCCAGCGAAAGATAATCAGGCTGATGCTGTTTACACGAATATGCCCGGGCAGGTTTGTGCTGTCATGACAGCTGATTGCCTGCCTGTTCTTTTCTGCGCCATTGCGGGAGATGAAATTGCAGCGGCGCATGCGGGATGGCGTGGGTTATGTACAGGGGTTCTAGAAAATACCGTGTCTCGATTTAGCACAAAACCTGAAATGATCCGCGCATGGTTAGGGCCAGCCATTGGCCCTGAAAAATTTGAGGTGGGTCGTGAAGTTATGGACGCGTTTGTTGTAACCAATCCTGAGCTAGAACAAGCCTTTACGCCTTATGGTAATAAATTTTTGGCAAATATCTATTTACTGGCTAAATTAAAGTTGCAGTCTATTGGTATAAATGAAGTATTTGGAGGGACTGCTTGTACTGCCACTGAGGAAAGAAATTTTTTCTCCTATCGCCGTGATGGTAACACTGGACGTATGGCAACTTTAATCTGGCTGAGATAATCGGCTTTATAGGACGATTTCTGGCGTATAGTGGCTAGGGCGTGTTGACGTTTTGTGAAGGTAATCTGAACAGCATGATGATTGGGTATAATCCATTTCGCCAAAAACTCATTAAGCCTCATCATCATGCTACGAACTAGGTTAACAGATCCCGTCTGGGA
>NZ_JANAIF010000080.1 GCF_024721015.1 Xenorhabdus bovienii | reverse complement strand
CAGATTAATTTTCATGAGCGCGATCATGATCTGATACAAATGAAAAATCAAGCATCTTCAATGACGACGGATATATATGTTGCTAAAACAGGGATTACCCATGACGGTTAAAGCTATTGATGCTTATAGGTTTATGGTTTAATTTTAACCAGATGATGCATCCGAATCATAGTACGATAATGGGACCGCGGTCCCAACTCATTCTTCAGTAGTTTCACCCGCACCCAACCGAGCGACCGGACGTGCTCAGAATGCATCAAGAACAACGAACGCATATCTACAGTGGGCCACAGAGTGCGTTGTGTGGTTAAAATGAGGGTTGTGATGATGAGTGATTCGATTGAATTTCGTATTATCGATGATACTGTTGGGCAGAGATCTAATGTTTGGCGAGTCAGTAAATTTTTATTCGTGCAGTAGTATTAATCGCTGATGAACTATGGGGATTGAGGGTATACTATGTCAGTAAAATGGAAACTTATAAAGAATAAAAAAGTTATATTTTCTATCGTGATAATAGCTATTGTTTCTATTTATTATATCGCATCTTATAAATGGGATGTGAAAGATGCTATCACTAGTTATGTTGATAACAACTGTGAATGGAGGAACGAGTGTCTAGTCGATTTTCGGAATGTGATACCATTTGAGTGGGATAGAGCTTACATCTTTCAACCTGGTGATGCGCCGGAAAATATCAATATAGCCATTGGTATGAAATACAATTTCGTTGATGTTGGTTTAAAATTTATTTTTATTAAAGGGAACGAAATTGTTTACTCAGAAGAGTATTTTCCTGATCCGGAATTTGAGGAAAAAGCACACATTTACCCGAAATTTAATAACAAAGGAAGCAATTTCCCAGATTACTATTATATAACAAAAGAAAACAGTAAAATATTTATTCAAAATACGAGCACAACTTATGGAGCCAGACAATCCTACGTTGTACGTCCATCAAATGAGTATCAATCAGAAAAAAATAACTCATACAAGATTAACTAATTGTTCAACATATAACAGTCATTCCGCAGCTATATCTGTAATATACTGATTTTAAAACGTTTTATATTAAACATGTAAAACAATACATTACGGCTGATTTTCCCAGGTTGGTCAGCTATCCCCAAATACTCACCCTGAAGAAAAGGACCCTTATTCTTTTATGCCCTTTTCTTTTGTCACGCGAGGCAAAAACCCAAGGGATCGCTTTTATTGATCCCACCAAAATTGTCGTTTGTCATAACCTTCGAATTCCTCGTCATCGGGTAACCAACCCGTTATCCGACCTATCCACGCCCATGTGGGCTACACTCAACGTTAAATAGTTTAGTATGCCCTGCCTTTCCCCTCCATTTTGAATTTCTATGATCTATGGCTTTTAAAAAAACATCACTAAAATAGAGATGTGATAATAAAACAAAAGAAAGATGAGACAATGAATAAAAATATTTAATGGTTCCACGACATTAATCACATACTCATGTGTAAAATAACAAAATATAATTAATGGATATAAAACAGTATGTTATATTTGATTGTTATTATTTATATAACCTTGTCTTAAGTATATTTATATTCAATAGTGAATGGTGGAATAACTGTTCTTGAATTTAATTTAGGAATAATTAAAATCTGTACAGAGATTTTTATTTTCGATATGTCTTATTGATATTTTTTTAGGAAAAAATTTATTAAAGCGCCGTTTAAATACCGATATGAAATTATCACCACTGCAAAATCGGTGTTCGGGTGTCGAAGCCGATCCTGACAGTGGGAATGTCACTTTCTCTGTAAAAAGTTTTTAATACAACTTATCCAATCCTGTGGATTCTCCAGTTGTACAGCATGCCCACTGGCTATTTCACTATATTGGCTCTGTGTTATTTTCTGATGAACCGTCTTTACTTGATAAAGCGGGATCAGAGTATCGAACTCCAACCCTATCACTAAAGTAGGCTGCTTTATCATGCTTAATGACTCATTAATATCGATATTCAGCCCAAGTTGAATTCTTTTATCCGTATCTTTTGCCGATGCTTTACTGCAAATCTGTTTGATTTTTTCACTGCCCAATGAGGTCAGAAACACCGGGCTTAATACGTGAGAAAGGCCAAAAGCCGTGGCGCTGTCTGGGGCGTTTTGTTCTAATGCCAACCAAGTTTGAAACATCAACTGGTGTCTGGCATCTTGGCCCCTTGCCCAAGGGGCGGTTAATACCAGTTTGCTGATTAATTCAGGATAATTGGCAGCGACAACGGCGGCAATGACAGCGCCTAATGATGTGCCAACCAAAGTAACAGGGGATTTTGCACTGTCTTTGATCATCGCGGCAATTTGCTCTGCCAATTGATCAACCGTGATTTCGCCTTGTGGAAGGGTAGAATTTCCACATCCGGCATAATCAGGAATAATTACCGTGTTGTCTTTCGCGAATTCACTGACGATATGACCAAAACTGCTTTCTCCATCACTGTGAGTTCCGTGCAAAAACACAATGCCATCACCTTCTCCCACACAGTAATAATGAACAACAGAATGTGATAATTGGACGGATTTTTTATTCTGAATCATATATTCCCCACCTGTTTGTTGATTTTTATTATGTCCAAAGTAGCCTCTTGCTAATTTTAAGTTTAATAGGGGATGTATTCCATTATTTTGTAATTAAACTATTTTTTCTCGCATTATTTCCCATCATTCAGATGGAATGACAATGTCCAATAATACAAATTTGCCCTAAGCAAAGGGTTACTGCTTACGAATGATGGGACTACAATAGACCACCGAGCCAGAAAGATAAAAGGTAAAAAGGTTATGAGTATTCGCATCGTACCCAAAGATCAGCTAGGCAAAGAGCGCGTGAATGAAAGGGGAGCCGGATTTATCCCTCCGTTGTTGTTTGCCAACCTGAAAAACCTGTATCAACGCCGTGCCGAGCGTCTCAAAGCATTGGCGACAGACAATCACCCATTCTCAAGTTATCTCAATTTTGCTGCGGAAATTGTACAGGCGCAGCAAAAAGCGCTGTATGACAATCCATTGAATATGGAATTGGACGATATTTTATTGCAAACAAACAGTGTTCCGCTGGATTGCAAAATCCTTCCCCGAACTCAGCATTGGCATAATATCCTGTATTCCCTGATCGCCGAATTATTGCCTACGATGCCTGAGCATGTGAAGCCCACTCTTGAAAATCTGGCAAAAAATTCTGTGCAGGAATTGGAAGAGGTGGCCAGCGCGTTGCTGACTACGGAATTTGCCAAGGTCAGCCCTGATCAGGCAGTGTTTGTCTGGGCGGCACTGTCAGTCTATTGGGCGCAGATGGCCAGTTTGATCCCCGGTAAAGCGCGGGCTGAGTACGGTGAGCACCGTCAGTTCTGCCCGGTCTGTGGCAGTATGCCCGTTGCCAGTGTCGTGCAGATTGGTTCGAGCCAAGGGCTGCGCTATCTGCACTGCCATTTGTGTGAAAGTGAATGGCATGTTGTACGCATAAAATGCAGTAACTGTGAACAGACTGGCGATCTGAATTATTGGTCGCTGGAAAGCGAACAGGCCGCGATTAAGGCAGAAAGTTGTGGGGATTGCGGTAGTTACCTGAAAATTCTGTATCAAGAGAAAGATCCCAACGTAGATGCGGTTGCGGATGATCTGGCATCACTGATCCTCGATGCCAAAATGGAGGAAGAAGGTTTTGCTCGCAGCAGCCTGAATCCCTTCCTGTTTCCTAACGAATAACCTGCGGTGGGGAAACGATGACACAAGAAATTTATGGGTTGTATCGTCAGTTACCTGCTATCGACAGCTTGCTGCGAGAGCCGGATATCTTTCAGCTCACGGATCTTCACGGGCAGGTGCGGGTGGTGAATACCCTGCGGGAAATGCAGGAGCAGGCACGGTTTGATATCAGGGAGCATCAGGCATTGCCAGCATGGAGTGATAACTGGGCAAATGCGTTGTGCCAGCTCTTGACGCAAGATCAATCTTCGGCATTGAAGCCCGTGTTTAACCTGAGTGGAACGGTGCTGCATACCAATCTGGGGCGGGCAGTATTGGCGGAATCCGCGATTGAGGCAGTAACACAGGTGATGCGTTCTCCGGTCACGCTGGAATATTCTCTCGACGGTGCCGGGCGCGGGCATCGTGATCGGGCGCTGGCCGATTTGTTGTGTTCTCTGACAGGTGCGGAAGATGCCTGTATCGTTAACAACAACGCCGCTGCGGTTTTGCTGGTGCTGGCAACGGTGGCGCAGGGTAAGCAAGTCGTGGTTTCCCGTGGCGATTGGCTGCTGTCACAAAAACCGTTGTCTGCGACGGAAAAAGTGTTGGTGGAAGTCGAAACCGATGAACCGCTGCAAAACTGGCAACCTCTCCATATTCACCATGCTGCCAGTCATATAACCGGCCGTATTTCGTTATTGACCCCGCTTTCAGAAACGCCGGTATTAGCTGAACTGGTGTTGGATCACCCTTTATGGCTGACAGAGAATGATCGTCTGATCCTGCGGGATATCAGCGCCAGAAGAACGCTGGCGGGGGCGCGAGTGATTAACCTGAACCCTCCACGTAGGGGCAAACGTCAGCCTGAATTCCTGAACTGGTTAGCTCAACTGGCTCAATCTTCTAGCCATACGGAAAATCTTGCCCTGCATTTACCGCGTGGAGCGCTGTCACTCAGCCATTTTGCATGGGCGCGCCAACTGACAGAAAAGACACTGAACCGCCTGCTGATCGATGTTAAAGCCATTATTGCTGACGGTATGATGCTGTCACAACCTAACGCAATGTTGGCGGAACAAAAGTTATTGCAGATTTTGACTGAATATCACGAGAAACACCCTGATCAGCTGGGATTGGGAAAAGCGCGTTTAAAACGAATGACGTTACCTGCACTGGATGACGCGCTGGTTTATACACTAATTCATCTTCTGCTTGAGCGAAAAGCGCTAAAACAGACTCATGGCTGGCTGCATCTGCCGGAACATGGGCTGGTGTTTACGGATGAACAAGCCAGCCTATGGTCAACCGCAGAACCTTATTTCAAGGATGAAGCGTGGTGGGTACGTGATTTGGTGGCTGAAATGGGAAAAGAAGAGGAAACCATTCGCCATTTTTTGCGAAAAGCGGCGCAACTGGGGCTGATTACCGCGATTGTTCCTGACCGTTATTATCATCGCAGGCGCATTCAGCAATTCGCTGATGTGATCCGTAAATATAATCAGGATAACGGCGGAATAACCGCAGTGGATTTTCGCAATGCATTGGGTGTTGGGCGAAAACTGGCGATCCAAATACTGGAGTTTTTTGACCGCACGGGATTTACCCGCAGAAAATCTGATTGGCATATTCTGCGGGATGAGGGAATGTTCTAAAAAATTTGCTCTAGCCGAATTAATTTCGTGAACTTTTTTCGCGAAATGGTTTCAGATGAATGGTTTTAACGAAAAAGGCTGCCTTATTTTATGCACGGTATATCGGGCAACCATGCTATTTTCATCGGTCGGTGCAAAACTGAACTCAATTGTGGAACTGAATGGCGTATGAAAAAAAAGATAATCTCGGGGATCTATTTGGGGGTGCTGCTGATCGCGTCCTGGATAATAGTGTTTGAAAAAAGCAGTGATATCTATCCAGCATTAGTTTCTGTCGGCGTATTCGGTGTCATCTTTGGTCTGACGTTTTTGGTTTCAGCCCGTTGGCTATTTTCGGCGGCGTTTACCGGAACCATATTCATTATCATCAAATTCATCAACCAGATAAAAGTCCATTACTACAAAGAACACCTGATGTTTTCCGATTTGAATGTCATGCTAGACCCGTCAAATCAGGAAACCCTGCGTCATTATTGGCTGGCAGGGGTTGCGATGGCAGCGATGCTAGTCTGGTTGATCTTCAATATGGTGTTGAGTTGGCGAAAAGCAGGTCCTGTGCGCGGGATAAAATGGCGCGTTGCCAGTGTGGTGCTGGTCGCCGCCGGTGTCTGTGTCGTCAATCTGACCACCAATGCTTACTACACAACATGGCAGGGGGAATTGCCGAAAGGGCGTGGAACCATGACTAACATGATGATGTCAGCTAAAGATACTGAATACCAGCCGCCCCAATTTGGTGAGTCTGCGGACTATTTTCTGCAACAGGCAAAAAGCGTTACCTTGCCTGAGCCTCAGTCTGATGTGAAACCTGATGTGGTTCTGCTATTACAGGAATCCACCGTTAATCCCCATATTTACCAATTGCCTGCCAATGCTCAGTTGCCGGATCTTTATATGTTCCAGCGTGATGTAGGTGTCAGCGCTCAAAGCCCACTCAGAGTGCAAACCTTTGGGGGTGGAACATGGCTATCTGAATTCTCTGTTTTGACGGGATTGAACACGGATGATTTCGGCTCCCGCAAAAATGCAGTATTTTATTTTGTCGTTGATCACCTGCAAAACAGCTTGTTCCGCGCCATGAAAGATAATGGTTATTACACCGTTGTACTGACGCCATTCAATAAATCGGCCTACCATGCTGGACACGCTTACAAGACAATGGGTGTTGATCGCATTATCCAGCCACAGGAACTGGGTTATCCAGCCAGTCTGGAGGAAAATTTATGGACGATCCCAACACAAGATATGCTGTCTTATGTGAAAACGATTCTGGCCAAGGAGACGGACAAACCGATCTTTATTTTCTCTCTGACGATGTATGAACACGGCCCTTATGATGAAGGGCATAGCGATGATTACGGTTTGACAGACAAACTGGAGGGTTCATCAGCAGTAGGTAAGTTCAGTCATTATATGGAGAAAATCAAGGCATCTGATCCTGCTATCAAGGATTTCAGTGAATTTGTTGCCACACGCGATAAACCAACACTTTTCCTCTATTTTGGTGATCATCAGCCAAGTATTCATTTTGGGAAATATGATTCTCCGTTAGCTGATCCGGCACACATAACTCAATTTACTATGCGAGATAATCTGGCGCAGGGAACTGCCATTACAACAGGCAAGCTGACGGATATCTCCTTCCTCGGTGGTATGATTCTGGAACGCGCTCGATTGACGGCACCGCCATTCTATCAGGCCAACATGACGATGCGTCATTTATGTGATGGTGCGTTGAATGACTGTCAGGACAAAGCGCTGGTCGATAGTTATAAACACTATATTTATCAGCAATTGAGTTCGGCAGGAAAAGAGTAGCTATTCCTATCCCCTTCTGTCAGATGTCTGGCAGAAGGGGATAAATCTGAAAGACAGATAACCAAATACGGCACGTTCAACCCTTTCCGTAAGCCCTGATTTGGCAGATTCACCGTATTCACCTGCGGTATCAACCATGCTTTTGATTATTGCCATCACGTCTCGCGTAGCAACCTGGATATCAGTCTGGGAAGGAATATCGGGGGTTATCAGCAATTCAGTGATGATGCTGCGCAACTGTGTATTCGCCCGCTGCACATCACTATCAAAAGGCAAACGTGCCTCTTCAAAATCAAGCAACCGCGCCAAAGTAGGGCGGCGCAGTTGGTGATCGACACAGGACTTAATAAAGGCAGAAATCCCGGCACGCCCACTCGTCTTTGTTACCGCCTTTTGTGCTTCGGTGATAAGTCGTGCTGACTCACGCACGATTAGCGCCCCCATCAGCGCATCTTTGCATGGAAAGTACTGATACAGGGAACCGATACTCACGCCAGCCAGTTCTGCAACGGCATTTGTCGAAAAACCTTCGTGACTATGCCGCTCCAAAATGCGAGCAGTGGCCTCAATAATCGCTTCAACCATCGCGAGGGAGCGCGCTTGTTTCGGCTGTTTTCGTAATCTTGGTCGCTCTTGGTTTGATAACGTTGTCATGGGGGGAATGCGAGTTGTGAACATAAGTAATAGCTCGCATTATAGAGGCCTCAACAACGAATGCAAGGAACGACAATCATGTCTCAATCACAACATTTTACCCCCGCTTTAACCGTATTCATGCTGGTCAAAACAACCCCTGAATGGCTGGGTTTCTCTATCGACCAACGCTTCAAACACTTTGCTGAAATCTTTACCCCCATCATCAAAAAACATGCCGCCGGTGTTTCGCTGCGTTTTTATGACGTCGAGTTTTATTCAACACGAGTCACAGACATCTGGGTATGGGATGCCAAAGATCATGAAAGCTATCAACTGCTCGTTGAAGAGTTGCGTGAAACACCGTTATGGGATCGGTACTTTGATATCGTTGAAATCCTTACGGGGGTCGAAAATGCTTACGCTAAAAACTATGGGCGCGATGTCGTCTCAGCTTAACAGTAAAAATCCGTGTAAGTAGAGAGCAAAAAAATCTGTGGGGCACTTATGCTGCAATAGCTTCTGTAAATATGACTTCATTGATCGTGGATTCTACGAACAATGAAGAAATCGGTTCTCCGTATCGGGACATTTCCCCATAATTGAGGATCTATTACCCTGTTATTTTTAATGTAGGTATACATTTCATCCATCTGTTTTAACAGTGATTTATAATTTTCATACTGAAGGGCATAATAAGTGTCCCACGGTTTTTTTATGCTCTCTATTGATGACGGCTTTTTTTATTATATTTAATGTCGATATTCTGTGGTGCATTGAAATCCAACCCATAAATATCACCGCGGCATAATATTTCACTGAACTCAATAATCTCGTTCTGATTGTTCTGGCTTATTTGATGAATTTGCAGCAATGGCGATTTTTCAGCGATATTGAGCAATATGGCAAGTTCCATAGAGCAGGCAATAGCCTTAATTTTGTGATTCACGTTGGTGAGATGAATACCTTGCTCTTCCCAATGCGCATACAGGGAACCTTCCAATAATTCAGGATTGGGCAAATATTCACGGGGAATATAGGTATTTTCAAGGGAAACAGGTGTACCGTTAGCAAGGCGGATACGACGCAGTTCAGCAATTTTTTCACCGATGTTAATGGATAATTTCTTGGCAATATCTTCCGGTGCAGGAATGATACGCCGCGATAACCAATAATTGGATACCGTTCCACCTTCTTTCACGATCTGGGAAGTGAAACCCACGGCCTGATTGAGTGAGCCTCCTCCGGGTTTGGCAACCTGCGTACCAACACCTTGCTGGCGTATGATCACCCCTTTTTCTTCCAAGAGCTGCATAGCCTTACTGACTGTCACTCGCGATATATTGAGCAATTCAGCTAACCGGCGCTCAGGCGGTAAAAAATCATCCTCGTTTATTAATTGTTTTTTAATCGCAATTTCAATGGTTTGTTGTAATTGTATGTAACGAGGACTACTACTTTTCTTTTTCAGTTCTTCGCGTACCCAGTCAACAAAGTGATTTGGCATTCTTTTTAACCCCGGTTATTTGGCGGGGTAAGTGTACATTAGCATTTACACTAAGGTAAGAGTGTATTGGAATTAGATTGGCATCACATAATGACAATATTGGACTTTCATTGGCCTTAATAATTGATGTAAAGTATAAATCTTGCTTATATAAGAAGTCGGGAGTTTGGCAGTATTACTTTAAAACTACCTGACCTGATGCAAGAAATGTAGGTGTGTTATGTATTCTTCAAATTCAAAGTCTGAGCATCATGTCGGCTCTGGAATAACATAGCGACCGTCGAGTTGCTATGAGGCACTTGAAGAATCAGAGGCTTTGTTGGCTTCGTCAAGAGTTAATCGAGTCGGTACGTAGTGCTCTGGTCATAGTGAGATTTTTTATGGTACTCCGATAATGTGCGCGATTATTTGTGCCAACCTAGGGGAGTGAGTATCCTTCAAACCGTGACCAGAGCCGTTTTCAGGACGTTATTCAATATAATCGTGTTTCCTGCCAAGGAAATGTTACAGATTAGTCAAATCAACTCAGGTAGGGCTTTATTCCTTGTGTCTTAAGCATCTTCCCCTGAGACAATGATGGAAAACGTAATGGGTACACAGCAGAATAATCAGGGATTCTGGAAGGTAGAACACACAGGTATTGATATTGTCCCTCCTTCAGAACGCACGGGTACACCGATGGACCTGTTCTGGATCTGGTCGGCCGCCAACATTGGCATTCTCGGCATTATTTATGGTGCCATCATTGTTTCCTTTAAACTCTCTTTTCTACAATCTGCACTTGCGGTATTGATAGGGCTATCCAGTTTTGCCTTAGTGGGTTATCTCAGTTTCAGCGGTAAATTGGGAAGAACTTCAACTCTGACGCTTTCTCGTAACATTTTTGGCATCAGGGGAAATATTGCGCCGACCATGATTTTTTGGGGCATCTCCCTCGGGTGGGAGTCCATTAATATCGTTACTGGAACTTTGACACTCTCTGCGTTATTTCAGGCTTGCGGGCTCGCTGAAAGTACACTTTTGACCGTGATCAGCATGATATTATTTGCAGGGCTGTCAATTGGCGTCACTCTGCTGGGAAAAGAGATGCTCATTGCCATGCAGCGCTGGATTATCCACGTTTTTGGCGCGATGACACTGGTTGTCGTGTTCTATATTTTGTTTACGACAGAGTGGGAAGCGGTGCTGGCTATGCCATCCGGCAGTTGGTTAACGGGGTTCCTGCCTGCGGTTTCGGTGGTTGCGGCGGGGACTGGCATCGCATGGGCGGCGACGGGAGCGGATTACAGCCGCTATCAGAGCGAAAGTTCTTCCAAATTAAAAATTTTCACAGCGGTAACCGCGGGAGGAATGATTCCTTTGGTGCTGTTATTGTTTGCGGGCATTCTGCTCTCTGTTCAATTACCCAATCTTCCCACATCAGAGAACCCTATCGCTCAAATTGGCTCGATTTTGCCGGATTGGATGGTGATCCCTTACTTGATGACGGCAACGGCAGGGATAGTAACAATGGCAGTCTTGAGCCTCTATTCTGCTAGCTTGAACTTTTTGACATTAGGGATAAAAGTCAAACAGATCCATGCTGTCACCATTGATTCCATTATTGTTCTGACTCTTGCGATTTATCTTCTTTTTGTTACTGGCGACTTCATGGGGCCATTTGTCTCATTCCTGTTATTCTGCGGTGTGTTTCTGGCTCCGTGGGAGGCGGTATTCTTACTTGATTACATTATCGTCCGCCGTAAGCAGGGTTATTGTACCGATAGTTTGTACAATGATATTGGTCCAAATGGTGGCATTAAATGGATCCCCGTATTGTGTTGGTTACTGGGCGCATTTGTCGGTTTTCTGGTGACGAAAAATGACTTTATCAGTGGTCCATGGGCAGTTGGAATTTTTGCGAATTCCAGTCTTGGCCTGTTCCTGTCATTTTTTGTTAGTTTTATTTGTTATGGTCTGTATTTGATGCTGGGTAGGTATACAAGATGAAGGAGCCTTTACTGCCTGTTGTGGTTATGGGTTCGGCTACAGGAGATATTGTTCTCAGGTTATCTGAATTACCCCACAGCGGTGAATATTGGGAAGCTGAAGAAGTTGATCGGCAAGTAGGCGGCTGTGCCTTCAGCGTTTTGCGGGCATTGTGCCGTCTTCAAATTCCGGTTATCAATGGCATATTCGTGGGTAATGGTGTTTGGGGAGAACGTGTCACAGAAGAGATGGAAAAGCTCGGATTAACGGTGACATTGCGTCATCCAAAACGTGACAATAGCTGGTGCATTGCCATGATGACGCCTGATGATGAGCGCATATACGTTTCTGTCCCCGGTTGTGACGATAGTTGGAATGCCGATATTCTGGCGACTATTCCGCTTCCGGAGCAGGGGTATATCTATTTCAGCGGCTATGAATTGGCAAATCCCAAAGCAGACGCTTTGCGTGAATGGTTGCTGGCTTCTCCCTCAGGGCTGACATTGGTATTGGATTTTGGCCCTCGTTTGCCTGATATAGATAGGGAATTTATTCAAGCACTGCCTGCTGAAAGAACGATATTGAGTTTAAATCTTGATGAAACGGCGATGCTGTGTGGCGCCGGCGATCCTGTGGTACAGGCTGGCCGTTATGTTAATGAGCGGGGATTCACTGCCATTGTTCGTCTTGGTGCAGAGGGAGCGTGGATATGTCAGCCGGGCTGCGAACCGGAATATATTCCTGCTTATCAGGTCAACGTTGAGGATACTATTGGTGCGGGTGATGCGCATTGTGGCGGCATGTTGGCTGGGCTGTCTCAGGGGATGTCGCTGCGTGATGCGGTGGAACTGGGCAACCGTGTTGCGGCCGTGACTGTCAGCCGTTCTGGCCCTGATGGCGCACCGACTCAGGATGAACTGATGGATTTTGTATTTGGTTGAATCTAATGGACATCAAGGTGAATAAAACCTACTCGCTTCCCGTCGTGTAGGTTTTATTCAATCTATTTCAATGGTGTGATGCGGTAGGCGCAGCGTCGGGCACCGTTCAAGATATATTCCGTTCTCTCCACTTCGGCTTGCAGAATTTCCTGAAACAGTTTCAGCTCTGCCCGACAAAATCCTTGGCAAACTGTGGCGGCGGCACAGATTGGACAGTGGTTTTCAATAAACAGAATCGCGCCATCTTCCTGAACCGAATATTGCGCCATATAACCTTCCTGATTGCGTATTGCGACCAGACGCTCAATTTTTTCCTGCAACCCCTCTGCGTTTTCCATCGCGATTTTATAGCTGGCAGAAGTTTTTTGTTCGCGAGTGTTGATGATTAAATCCATGGCAGTTTCGCCGAGTTGACTGCGAATGATGGTCAACAGTTGAACCGTTAACTCTGCATGAGTATTTGGGAATCGGGCGTGGCCTTTGTCCGTTAAATGCCAAAGCTGAATAGGGCGACCGACTCCCCTCGTTTCTGATTCTGCTTCAACCAGACCCTCTTTAGCCAGTTTCACAAATTGTTGACGAGCAGCTTCTCCAGAGGTTCCCAATATTTTGCCTGCATCAGAGGCTTGCATGGTGCCTCGTGTTTTCAGTAGCATCAATAACCGTTCGCTCACAGTTTGAGCAGTTATGATATTGTTTTCCAAGTAAATGCTTGACATATTGTTGAACCCGACATTAATTTATTCCAAGATTTATCTTGTTTAATTTATCGTAAGACTTTTCACAACTCAACTGGTGTTCAGGACAATAATCATGATAGTAACTGAGGAAAATAGCTGGAGTGATCTTTTCTCCAGCAAAAATGTGGCGAATGCAATGGCGCTTTCACTGGGTGTAGCATTAGTTGCTATCAACTCTTTAATCGCGATTACCATCTTGCCTTCTGTCGTAAACGACATTGGAGGTTTGAATCTCTATGCTTGGAATACAACGCTGTTTGTCGTGACATCAATCATTGGCGCGATACTTTCCGCACGATTATTGAGAGCTTCGGGAGCGAGAAAATCCTATCTGATTGCGGCACTGGTCTTTTTTGTAGGCAGTTTATTCTGTACGTTGGCACCGACGATGGAAGTGATGTTGATTGGGCGAACTATTCAAGGATTTGGGGGTGGGTTGCTGTTCGCACTTTCATATTCCATGGTAAATCTGGTTTTTCCCCAATCACTCTGGCCTCGTGCTATGGCGTTGATTTCTGGGATGTGGGGCGTAGCGACTTTAGCCGGGCCTGCCATCGGCGGCATTTTTGCTGAAATGGACACATGGCGTTATGCTTTTGGCATCATGTTGCCAATCACGCTGTTGTACGCCTTATTCACCTACCTGATTTTACCGAAAAAAAATGCACAGAATGAAACCAAAGCGGCATTGCCGATTGTACAGCTGTTTCTGCTGTCGGCTGCGGTTATGGCGGTTTCTGCGGGTAGCTTGTCACAAGATGTGAAGGCCAATATTATCGGTATCATTGCGGCTGTGGTATTGATCGTATTATTTATTATCCATGAGCGCCGTACCCTAGTGAAATTATTGCCCCAGAATGCGTTGAGTTTACGTTCTCCCCATCTGGTATTGTTCACAACCATGTTGTTATTAGTGATTGGCCTGTCGGCTGACGTTTTTGTTCCTTATTTTCTGCAAGTTCTGCATGGTCAATCTCCACTGGTTTCTGGATATATGATTGCAGCAGCAGCGGTAGGCTGGACGATTGCAGAAATACTCAGCGCGGGTTGGCAGGGGGCAAAGATGCGGTTCTCCATTGTGAGTGGCCCTATTTTTATGTTGCTTGGCATGGTGTTGCTGATTGTTATGCTGCCGCGCTCATCGTCAGGTCAGTGGCAAACCATATTGCCGCTTATTCTCGGACTGGGGCTATTTGGTTTTGGGGTCGGTTTTGGCTGGCCGCATATTGTGACCCGCATCTTACAGGTTTCTGCCGATTCTGATAAAGATATCGCGGGGGCATCTATTACCATCGTTCAGCTATCTGCGAGCGCATTTGGTTCTGCGTTGGCTGGCATGACCGTTAATGTGTTTGGGTTTTACCAACCCGGCGGCGTCAGTGGTGCTTCCTCCTCTTCTTATTGGTTATTTTTATTCTTTGCTATTACCCCACTATTGGCATTATTTACTGCCTGGAAATCAGCAAAAATTCCTGCTGGGAAATAATGATAATCAGGATTTCTTTATCTTGTAATATTATCAACGGCATTATTTTAAAAAATAATGCCGCTTTTCTTCATCTTGAGTGAGGTTATCAGAAGTGCTTAACTAATTGAGGTGATATTATCCACTAACTCTCGTAAGTGCTGTGCTAGCTGATTAACGGTTTTCTCACCCGTAGCGGCCTCCACCGTTAAGTTTTCCAACGTATTGTCGTTATCACGGATCTTGATACCGTTACGGTAGAGAAAGGTCATGGTGACGAAAAACGCTGTGCGCTTGTTGCCATCATTAAATATATGACCACGAGCGATAGCAACCCAGTAAGCAGAGGAACACAAAGCCGCTCTGCTTAACTGGCGTAAAAATCGTGTTGCTGCCTGTGAAGATCACAAAAGCATGGCAGATGCGATGAAAGGATACATTGAGCGTACCGGAGACAATCAAAAGGGTTTTGCCTACAGCAATGAATCCCGGTTCATCAATAAGTTAGTGCTGGGTATAGATCCTGTCAGATGGGCTAAAAATAAGAGCATTAAATCCAAAGAAGTCAGAGACAACATGACCACAGAGCAGTTGCAACTACTGGCTTACTTGGAATCACGTAACTGTGCATTTCTTGATTTAGATACACCGCCTGAGAAGCGGAAAGCGCAATTAACAGAATTGGCTCAACGCTGGTTAGCGCAGCGCATGGAGTCTAACCAATGATGCCGGGAATTAATTCTGTAGGTTTAAGCGATAGTATTATTTTTGGTGACTCCTTGAGGTTGAGGAGTCCTACTGTTGAAGTTCTCACTTTGGCTGCCTCGATTATTTCGGGTCAGTTACCTAACCCATTGATATCTAATCAGACGGCATATTTGCAGTCTGGTCATAATATGCGCGTATCATTTAGCGACGCGGTTAATTTGCGATCCTCAT
>NZ_JANAIF010000007.1 GCF_024721015.1 Xenorhabdus bovienii | reverse complement strand
CATCCACTTTAGCCATTAATGACTCTCCAGTAAATTGCCCTATATTACATGATGTTCACCGGATTGAATACATGACCCCAAATATACTACTCATAAAGCTATCAAATCCTTCTTATTGATTTCCATTATATTTAATATGTTTGCTAACGAAAGTTATATTGATCAAAAAATGATTTTATGTTGGAATAAAAATCTACATATAAGACATATATCAGCCAAATAACCCAATCATTAACTAATTAATAGATTTTGTTAACTGCCTTATGATGTATCAAGTCAGCCAATGTCGTGTGGTCAACATTCTATTTCGGCATTACTGGCGTTTTTTTATTGTTATAGGTATAGCTATGCACAGAAAATTCGATAAGTCGTGGCCGCAGAATCAGCCTCCCCTGCTGAAACGAATGGCTTGGGCGAACATTATCATCCAACTGACGTTACCGGTAGCAGGTGCATTTACCCCCATTATCGCCGCAGCCAAAACGCATACGACTTCTCACGATCAACAATTGACGGCACTACCGACAAAACCTTATATCCTGAAATCCGGGGAAACGATCGATTTAATAGCTAAACGTTATAGCTTAACCGTCGATGATCTAAAAAAAATCAATCAATTGCGTACCTTTAGCAAATCCTTTTCAACATTGGGTATCGGTGATGAAATTGATGTACCCCGACCTCGCCTCAATAAGTTTCTACCTTTTAATTATTCTCCGTTAGACGAATCTGACAGCAAAGATGGGACAAATAGCCGTCTGTCTAATGCCGCTATTCGCGTCGGCGATGTGCTGAAAAGTAATAACATCAGCAATAGCGCAAAAATCCAGTTAAACGGTCTTGCAGTCAGTGAAGTTAATCAGCAGATACAGAATTGGCTGGGACACTACGGCACTGCACGGGTACAGGCCAATATAAGTGATCGGGGCCGATTAGATGGCAGCCAGCTTGATATGCTACTCCCTCTGTATGATACAAAGAGCCAGCTGACTTTCACCCAATTCGGCCTGCGGCGGCTGAATAAACGCAATACCGTCAATCTCGGTGTTGGGCAACGCCGTTTCTTTGACGGCGGAATGCTGGGATATAACGCCTTTTTTGACCATGACTTTACCGGAGAAAATACCCGATGGGGGATTGGGGCTGAATATGCCCGCAATTATCTGAAATTGGGTGCTAATGGTTACTTCCGCTTAAGCAATTGGAAAGAATCCCACCTTCTGACCGATTACGATGAGCGCCCGGCTAATGGTTTTGATCTGCGAGTTCAGGGCTATGTACCTACCTTGCCACAACTCGGCGGCAAGTTGATGTATGAACATTACTTCGGGAGTGAAGTTGGGTTAATCAATCAAAATCATCGCCAGAAAGATCCTTCTGCCTTTACCGTAGGAATTAATTATACGCCGATCCCATTGCTGACTTTCGGCATTGTTCGAAAGCAGAGTACTTCCGGTGGTGGCGAAACCCAGTTCAATATGGAGTTGAACTATGAAATAGGGACACCGTGGGAGAAGCTAATTGATCCCGATGCCACGGATTTCAAGCGCACCCTACAAGGCAGTCGCTATGATCTGGTCGACCGCAATAACCAGATTGTGCTGGAATACCGCAAGCGTGAAATTATCCGCCTCACAATGGACAGCCTGATTACCGGACATGCTGGTGATATCAAGCCACTTCACCTTACCGTGGACAGTAAATATGGTTTGAAAAATATTCAGTGGGAAGCCGTAAATCTGTTTGCCGATGGGGGTGAGATCGAGCGCCAAGGCGGCTCTCACTATCTGCTGACTCTGCCGGAATACCACCATCAGGGCAACAATACTTATATTCTCAGTGCCGTGGCCTATGATGAGCACGGCAATGCTTCTCAGCGGGTAGAAACTCAAGTACAGGTGCTGCCAGCCGCAGTACGTGATAATAAGTCCACTTTCACAGCAAAAGATAATGAACTGCTGGCTGATGACCGTGCCACCACCATGCTGAAATTAACCTTAGAGGATAAAGAGGGTAAGCCAATCCGTGATGTTGCCGGCGATATCAAATGGGTTACTAATCAGTTGAGTGGAGAAGGCAGTGATCCGACGATCGGAAAAATAAAAGAAACTCAATCAGGTGTCTATGAAGCCATACTCACGGCTGGCAAAAAAATAGGGATACTGAAAATTACGCCTGAAGTGGATGGAGTTCATATCAAGCCATTAAAAATCATATTTGTGCATCCTGACGCACCGTTTGTCAAAAATCTGACTATTGTTGGTAAATTGGAAATCGGGCAAAAATTGAGTGCAACTTATACCTTTAACCCTAATGGTGGCGAAAAAGTGGATAAATCCCGCTATATATGGGGTGACAAAGGTAATATCGATATTACCAACGGTCATACGATCGTCGAATCAGGCAAGCTCCCTAACTATGCATTGGAACTGTCAGATGCAGGCCGGGTAAAAGCCGTTGCAGTGCAGGCACAAAATGGCCTTGGACTCATCGGGAATACTATGATTGTTAATACCAGCATGAGCCAAGAGAGTGGCAACCGTACTCACGGTGGCAGTGAAGGCGGAAAAGTCAGAGGGATTGCGGATGATATCGCTGCCACAGTGAATACTGATAATACTAAAAAAAGCAACGCAATCACTTTGACCGTAAAGACATTCAAACACGGGCAACCCGTCAGAAATGTGGCCGTTGAGGTGCAAGCGACCCAAGCCATAAACCGCCAGAATAAACCTCAGACGATTACCTTGCTGATAGGCGGCAAACCTGCTCTCTATCAAGGCGTGACAGATGAGCAGGGCGTGCTGTCTATTCCTGTCACCGATCCAAACGGGAACGGTGTAAAAACCGCTCTTAAGATAACAGCATATGGTTCTGCAAAACCTAAAACTCAGGATCTCATCTTTACCGTCCCGACCAGCCCCGATACCCCTCTGGCAAACTTTTGGGGACATATGTCCGAATCAGTAATGGGTGCCAATGGCGCTGTCTTTATGCGCCCCCAGTTGCAAATTGAACTGAAAGGGAATATGAAAGGGATGGCCACATTTTTTGAAAGCGGTGAAATATGGCCGCGTCGGGTTTACAGAGGAGCTAAATGGTACTGCGGAAAAATACATGCCAATTTGCCAACACAAGAGGATTTGCAGAGCCTGTATCGTGCATATTCGGCAAATGAAATGCACGATCTGCACGGCTGGCCACAACACCGCTCTTATCGTTCTTCAACGCCTGCAGAGGGTAACAAAGTGCATATTGCCGTGAATATAGACAATGGAATAGCACATCCCATCGAGGACAACATTGTCAGCGATTATGTCATTTGCCGTCAGTAAAACAATGAATATTTGACATACAAATCCGCCTCTCAAAGGGGCGGATCACCCTCTCTCTTCTCAACAGAATGATTTTCTCTTCCCAATGTCCTATTGACGGGCTTAAATTCAACCTTTGATAATGGCGATCTAAATTTATTTATAAAAATTAATCACGCAATGAAAATAGAAAAATATGCATGAATTTAATCTTGTTTTGTTACTACTTCAGCAAATGTGTGTCTATTTGGTTATCGCCTGGCTGCTGAGTAAAACGCCTCTGTTTATCCCCCTGCTGCAAGTTTCCGTTCGCTTGCCACATAAGCTGATGTGTTATCTCATTTTCTCCATTTTTTGCATTATGGGGACGTATTTTGGATTGAGTGTCAATGATTCCATCGCCAATACCCGCGCCATCGGTGCTGTACTGGGTGGCTTTCTCGGCGGGCCGGCGGTCGGTGCTATGGTAGGATTCACTGGGGGATTGCACCGCTATTCCCTCGGTGGAATGACCGCGTTTAGTTGTATGGTGTCCACTATTGTAGAAGGCATACTTGGCGGCCTTGTGCACAGTTATCTGATGAAGCGGGGACAAATCAATAAGCTGCTGAATCCGTGGACTGCCGCCATCGTCACCTTCCTGGCTGAATGTATCCAGATGGGCATTATCCTGCTGCTTGCCAATCCGTTCAGTGATGCTCTTAAGTTGGTGAAAAATATCGCCGCTCCCATGATTATTGCCAATAGCATCGGAGCGGCCATGTTCATTCGGATACTGCTCGACAGGCGCGCCATCTTTGAAAAATATACCAGCGCCTTTTCTGCCCAAGCCCTGAAAATCGCCGTCTGTACAGAAGGAATACTGCGTAAAGGGTTCAATGAGGATAACAGTATGCGCGTAGCAAAGGTTATTTATCAGGAGTTAGAAATCGGGGCGGTTGCAATTACCGACAGGGAAAAATTACTGGCGTTTATCGGTATCGGCTCCGATCACCATTTGTCTGGTACTCCCATTGTTTCCGAGCAATCACATCGTGCGATAGAAAATAATGAAGTCGTGTATGCCGATGGTAATGAAACGCCCTATTGCTGCTCTCTCAGCCCAATCTGTAAACTCGGCTCGGCTTTGGTGATCCCTTTACGGGGAGAAAACCAACAGGTGATTGGCACCATCAAACTTTATGAAGCCAAGAATCGTCTATTCAGTTCAATCAATCGTACATTAGGTGAGGGCATTGCCAGCCTGCTTTCTGCCCAAATTCTTGCCGGACAATACGAGCGGAACAAGCAATCTTTGCTGCAATCAGAAGTGAAGCTACTTCACGCGCAAGTAAATCCTCACTTTTTATTTAATGCCTTAAATACGTTACAGGCGGTGATCCGGCGGGATAGCCAACAGGCCGGGCAGCTTGTGCAATATCTTTCAACATTTTTCCGCAAGAATCTGAAACGACCAGAGGAAATTGCCACGCTGGAGAATGAAATAGAGCATGTGAATGCTTACTTACAAATAGAGAAAGCCCGTTTCCGTGAGCGTCTCCAGATTGCCATAGCAATACCTGAATCCCTGCGCAGCGCAAAATTGCCCGCCTTTTCCCTGCAACCTATGGTAGAAAACGCCATAAAACATGGCACTTCACAGTTACTGGATACAGGCCGAATTACTATCCGAGCCCATCAGGAAGCTAATTTATTACTGGTTGAGATTGAAGATAATGCAGGACTTTATTGTCTAAAAAAAATGGGGGATGGACTTGGAATGAGTCTGGTAGATAAACGTCTTCAGCTTCGCTATGGTGAGCGCTATGGTGTGCATGTTGATTGCCAACCAGAAAAATTTACCCGTGTCATTTTATGTTTACCATTGGAAAAAGAAGCTGACAAAGCGGTGTAAGTATGAATGTATTGATTGTTGATGATGAACCACTGGCTCGTGAGAATCTGCGTTGCCTGCTAGAAGAGGAAACGGATATTCAAATCATCGGTGAGTGTGCCAACGCAGTGGAAGCGATTGGTGCTATCCATCGCCTGAAACCGGATGTGGTTTTCCTCGATATTCAGATGCCCCGCATTACCGGGCTTGAAATGGTGGGGCTGCTTGATCCTGAGCATCGCCCTTATATTGTTTTTCTCACTGCCTTTGATGAATACGCAGTGCAAGCCTTTGAAGAACACGCGTTTGATTATTTGCTGAAACCGCTGGAAAAGGAGCGTCTGAGCAAAACGTTGCAGCGGCTGCGTTCAGGCTATCAGAAGCAAAATCTGGCAGATCTGCAACAGGAAGATGAGCAGCTTAAATATATTCCCTGTACAGGGCACAGCCGGATATGGCTGATGCAGCTGGATGAGGTGCTGTATGTCACCTCACGCCTGAGTGGAGTTTATGTGATGAGCGCTAATGAACAGGAAGGTTTTACCGAGTTAACCCTGCGCACGCTAGAAACCCGGACTTCCTTGACCCGCTGCCATCGCCAATATCTGGTCAATATGACTCATTTGCGGGAAATCATTTTTGGAGAGAATGGACAGGCAGAACTGGTGTTACGAAATAATGAGCGTATTCCAGTCAGTCGCCGGTATTTAAAACCACTAAAAGAAGTTCTGGGGTTAAATTAATCATTTTTCCGGGCGAAAACATCGGGTACTTATCCACCCGCTGGATCAAAACGAAGGGGGACTCTGTTCCGTAGAAGAACGTGTGCTGTTAGAAATGGTTCATGGTGGCTTTCAAGCCAGAACAAAGAAAGTCGTCATTCATCAAAGTGAGCGCTTACTTTCAGATGTCGAGGCCAAGAATGTGCTGAACATAAGCTGATGGGTATTGATGAAATCTAAATGTTAATGTTACTTCAATATTAAAAAGCCCCTTCTCTATTAGGAAAAGGGGCTTTATCTTCAAGGCATTATTTCAATGCACTTTGTCTTATAAGCTTATGCGTTGCCGCTGTTTTGACGACGACGTGGTGCGCTATTGCTCTCATCACCACTGCGGCCACGGGAATTAGCGCGATCGCCACGGCGTTCAGTGCTAAAACGACGGCCACCATTACCAAAGCCTTCACGATCACGACGTGGAGCATTACCGCTGTTGCTACCGTTACCGCCAGTGCTACCATTACCGCTATTGCTACCGTTGCTACCGTTACCAGTACGACCACTACCACCGCCACGACGTTCGCGACGTTCAAACGGTTGTGCATCACCCATCAACTGCATATTCAGTGGCTTGTTCAGGATGCGGGTACGTGTGAAGTGAGACAATAAATCCCCCGGCATTCCTTTTGGCAGCTCAATGGTGGCGTGAGTAGCGAACAGCTTGATGTTACCGATATAACGGCTGCTGATATCACCTTCGTTGGCGATTGCACCAACAATGTGACGCACTTCAACACCATCATCACGACCCACTTCAATACGGTACAGTTCCATGTCTCCTACGTCACGGCGTTCGCGGCGCGGACGATCACTTTTGTCGCCACGGTCACCTTTGTCAGCACGGTCGCCACGGTCGTTTCTGTCACCTCTGTCATTTCTTTCACGACTGACGAAACCATCACGGCGACGGTCATCACGATCATTGAATTCACGACGAGGACGACGAACTGGGTCTGGTGGCAGAATCAGTGGGCGCTCACCCTGTGCCATTTTCAGCAATGACGCTGCCAGCGTTTCCATATCCAGCTCATCGTTAGTGCTCAGTTTAGACAACAGTGCACGATACTGATCCAGATCGCTGCTTTCCAGTTGCTGCTGAACCTTAGCCGCAAATTTCTCCAGACGACGCTGGCTCAGAAGTTCTGCATTCGGCAGTTCAACTTCCGGGATGGTCAGTTTCATGGTACGTTCAACGTTACGCAGCAGACGACGCTCGCGGTTTTCAACAAACAGCAGAGCACGGCCAGCACGACCAGCACGACCAGTACGGCCGATTCGGTGTACATATGATTCCGCATCCATTGGGATATCGTAGTTCACGACCAGACTGATGCGCTCAACATCCAGACCACGAGCCGCTACATCTGTCGCAATCAGGATATCCAAACGGCCATCTTTCAAACGTTCCAGTGTCTGCTCACGCAGCGCCTGATTCATGTCACCATTCAATGCCGCAGAGTTATAACCATGACGTTCCAGGGTTTCTGCTACTTCCAGCGTTGCATTTTTGGTACGCACGAAAATAATCGTAGCGTCAAAATCTTCTGTTTCAAGGAAACGTACCAGTGCTTCGTTTTTACGCACGCCATGTACAGACCAGTAGCTCTGGCTGATATCTGGACGAGTAGTAACACTGCTCTGAATACGAACTTCCTGTGGATCCTTCATGAAACGACGAGTAATACGACGAATCGCTTCAGGCATAGTTGCTGAGAACAAGGCAGTCTGGTGCTCAGCAGGGATCTGGCTCATGATGTTCTCAACATCTTCGATAAAGCCCATGCGCAGCATTTCGTCGGCTTCATCCAGTACCAGACCTTTCAGGTTGGACAGATCCAAAGTACCACGCTTCAGGTGATCCAGCAGACGACCCGGCGTGCCTACCACAACCTGTGGCCCTTGACGCAGTGCACGCAATTGTACGTCGTAACGCTGTCCACCGTAGAGTGCAACAACGTTTACACTACGCATTTGCTTGGAGAACTCTGAACATGCTTCAGCAACCTGTACCGCCAGTTCACGGGTTGGCGCTAACACAAGGATCTGTGGAGCTTTAAGCTCAGCATCAATGTTGTGCAGCAAAGGCAAGGTAAATGCTGCAGTTTTACCACTACCGGTCTGTGCCATACCCAGCACATCACGACCGTTTAACAGGTGAGGAATACATTGTTGTTGGATAGGGGAAGGCTTCTCATAGCCCATGTCTCCCAGTGCAGCAAGAATAGGTGCTGATAAACCTAAATCAGCAAAAGAGATTTCAGTCTCAGTGGTCATGTAATGGTGCCTCATTAATCGTGGCGGCCAGTCTACATAACACAGTGAAAAGAATTTCTGTCATTTTCATTTAAAATGTGAACTGGCTCAAATTATGTTATTAAACGAACAAACAAGCCCCCACCTATCAAGATGTGGACTTAAAAATCTGTCATGAAAATGTTCGTCAGCTATTGTTGGTTCGATTCCGATAGGTCATCTTGTCTCTGGCCTAGCAGCGCTAATTCCAACAATGCATAGCGGTGCTCAACAAAATTATGGACATTGTTAGCTACCGTCAGCTTGAATAACGCAACCGCGTTATCCTCATCCCCCAGACTTAGGTAATGCTTACCTAAATAGAAGTCAGTTTCACTGAGATGCTCAGCGAGCGAAGTGTTATCTGATGAATTCTCCTTCAGGCGATCCATCAGTGTTTTCTCACTGATTTTGCCTAAATAGAACTCAACAATATTCCAGCCCCATAGCCCCCGGTTCGCTTTGTCAAAATGGCGTGACAAATTGGTCATTGCAACCTTGGGATCGATTTTATCTTCCACAAGGTACAACCACAACGAACGGAAGGGATCATTTGGATCGTCTTGATAAAACGCCTGCAGATCATCCTGCGCTAAACGATAGCGGCCACCATAATACAGTGTAATGCCGCGATTCATTCGCGCGTAGTTGTAAGTTGGATCAAGCTCTAAAACAGAATCAAACGCTTCATAGGCAGCATCAAAATTGCCTGCCTGCGTAAAATAAATCCCTAAGTAATTGAAAATTTCGGGAATATCAGGACGGATAGACAAAGCCACTGAAAAATCATTCTGCGCCAATGCCCTCAGCCCGAGGCTATCATACAGCACACCTCTCTCATATAAAAGCTGTGCATACTCATCTTCCGTAAGCGAGCGACTGGCAAGTATTTGTTCCATACGAGCCAGGATGACCTCTTGTTGCAATGTCGGTTGTAATGGAATAGCAATCATTTCATTTTTACGCCATCCAGTGCTGCTGCATCCCACAAGGAGAAAGATAACCGCAACATAACACCAGCGCAGAAAAGAATTCATTTCCTACTCCCGAAGTCAGACATTAATCAGAATGCCCTGTTACTCCACCCACATTGTATATTTCAGGCGTCCTGCCCAAAATTGACTAAACGGCGCCCTTTTTACAGGACGCCGTTCTTTACGTCAAATTTATTCTACTGATGATTCCGGTGATTGTAGTGCTTCATCGGTAGTGGTATTGGTCACAGCTTCTTTCATGCTCAGACGAATACGGCCCTGACGGTCGATCTCCAGTACCTTGACAGGCACTTCCTGAGCGAGTTGCAGATAGTCTGTCACTTTCTCAACACGCTTGTCTGCGATCTGAGAAATATGTACCAGACCTTCTTTGCCACCACCAATAGCAACGAACGCACCGAAGTCAACAATACGGGTCACTTTACCATTATAAATGCGGCCAACTTCAACTTCAGCAGTAATCTCTTCGATACGTCTGATAGCGTGATGGGCTTTATCACTGTCAGTGGCTGCAATCTTCACAGTACCATCATCTTCGATTTCGATGGTTGTGCCAGTTTCTTCTGTCAGCGCACGGATCACTGAACCGCCTTTACCAATCACATCTTTGATTTTGTCTGGATTGATCTTAATAGTGTGGATGCGTGGCGCAAATTCAGAGATATCATTGCGTGGGCTTTGGATAGCCTGTTCCATCACGCCAAGAATGTGCAGACGAGCACCTTTGGCTTGATTCAGAGCAACCTGCATGATTTCGCTGGTGATACCTTCAATTTTGATATCCATCTGCAATGCGCTGATACCATCACGGCTACCCGCGACTTTAAAGTCCATGTCACCCAGATGATCTTCGTCACCCAGAATATCAGACAGAACAACAAAGTTATCCCCTTCTTTCACCAGACCCATAGCGATACCAGCAACCGCAGCCTTAATGGGTACACCAGCATCCATCAGTGCCAGTGAAGCACCACAGACAGAAGCCATAGAAGAAGAACCGTTAGATTCGGTAATTTCAGAAACTACGCGAATAGTATATGGGAATTCGTTGGCGGTTGGCATTACAGCCAGAACACCACGTTTCGCCAGACGACCGTGACCAATTTCACGACGTTTTGGTGAGCCGACCATACCCGTTTCACCAACAGAGTACGGAGGGAAGTTGTAATGGAACAAGAAGCGATCGGCACGCTCGCCCATCAGTTCATCAATAACTTGGGCATCACGCTCAGTACCCAGTGTCGCTGCAACCAACGCCTGAGTCTCCCCACGGGTGAACAGGGATGAACCGTGAGTACGTGGCAGTACACCAGTACGAACGTCCAGCGCGCGAACCATGTCTTTTTCACGGCCGTCAATGCGAGGCTCACCACGCAGGACACGGCCACGAACGACGTTTTTCTCCAGAACAGACAGCACGTCAAGAACTTCTGATCCTTCCAGTTCAACACCTTTTTCTGCTGCTTCTGTAACGATAATCGCAGAAACTTCTTCTTTGATGGCATTAACCTGAGCGTAACGTTCCTGTTTTTCGGTAATACGGTAAGCATCACCCAGACGGCTTTCTGCCAGTTCAGCAACGCGATCATGCAGTGGCTGGTTGATAGATTCTGGTGCCCAGTCCCACTTATCTTTACCCGTTTCAGCAACTAATGCATTGATGTGATCAATCACAATCTGCTGCTGTTCGTGACCAAAGACAACGGCACCCAGCATCTGCTCTTCAGTCAGCAGCTCCGCTTCAGATTCGACCATCAGTACCGCGCCTGCTGTACCCGCAACCACTAAATCTAAACGGCTGTTTTTCAGTTCATCACTGGTTGGGTTCAACACGTATTGATCGTTGATGTAACCGACGCGTGCAGCACCAATTGGGCCATTGAATGGAATGCCTGACAGTGCCAGTGCAGCGGATGCACCAATCATGGCAACGATATCAGGGTTCACCAGTGGATTAACAGAAACAACTGTCGCGATGATTTGAACTTCGTTCAGAAAACCTTCTGGGAACAGTGGACGCAGAGGACGGTCAATCAAACGGGCAACAAGGGTTTCACCTTCACCTGGACGGCCTTCACGGCGAAAGAAACTTCCTGGAATACGACCAGCAGCGTAGGTACGCTCCTGATAGTTAACGGTCAGTGGGAAGAAATTCTGACCTGCTTTCATTTTTTTCTGGCCAACAACGGTAACAAATACCGCAGTGTCATCCATATTTACCATAACGGCCGCTGTCGCCTGACGAGCCATCATGCCGGTTTCAATGGTCACGGTATGCTGACCATACTGGAATTTACGAACAATCGGATTCAGCAAAATCATATTCCTTGGTTAGTGTTGCCGACTCTAAATATCAGCAACAATAGACATTCTCTTTTTGCTACACCCTCACGACTAATGACAACACTTAATTCCCTTAAGCACTCTCATTAGCCGCGCGAGTCCCTGTAGCGGAAGAGGTTAAAATTTCAGAAACAGAACTTAAGTTTTTAACGTTCCGCTTCCCGCTTCGCTTCCTAGAAGAAAAGGGGCCCTATTAGGCCCCTTTTCACTGAAACTCATCAATTAGCGACGCAGTCCCAGACGCTCGATCAGTGCAGTGTAACGTGCAAGATCTTTACGCTTCAGGTAGTTCAGTAGCTTACGACGCTGTGCAACCATGCGCAGCAGACCACGACGGCTGTGGTGATCTTTTTTGTGCTCTGAAAAGTGGCCTTGCAGGTGGTTGATTTGAGCGGTCAGCAGGGCAACCTGAACTTCGCTAGAACCACTGTCGTTAGTGCCACGGCCAAACTCAGCAACGATTTGCGCTTTTGCTTCAGTACTTAGAGACATAGTATAACTCCAAATATAAATTAAAAATCATGAGTGCCAATCTCTAATTCAGCAACTCATATATAGACGCGCTATTCTACGCTGCAAATAGGTGAAGCGCAAGACAGCCCAGTGATCACCATTTCCATGCTCCAGTACAATTTGTCTGTTTCTTATCTATGCCAAATTGCCTGTTTTAAACCACACACAATTTATGCGATTGGTTTTTATAGTTGTTCTGTTTCTACCACCAGACGACGCGGAGCTACCAGACCATCATCATCAATTACTGCGATGCCGATGAATTTGTTTTCATCCCCTTCAGTGACTCGCACCCATTCACCGGACGTTAAACTGTGTTTACTGCGAACTGGCTGCCCCTGCTTAAAATAAGCAGCAACAACTGATGCCAACTGAATGACTGGAAAATGTGCAACCGCTGTATCCATTGGCAATAACAATGAGTCGAGCAATTCTCCCGCATCAATCTCTTGCTCTTCAGATTGTTTTTTTAATTCATGCAACTGTTCCAGTGTCACCATTCTATGAGTGGGATAATTGGCAACCTGCAAACGGCGCAGATAAATCACATGCGCACCACAGCCCAATAGCTCGCCTAAATCATCAATGATGGTACGGATATACGTTCCCTTGGAACAGTGTATTTCCAGCTCTAGCTCATCACCTTCCCAGCGAATGAACTGCAATTCGTAAACAGTAATCGGACGCGCTTCCCGCTTAATTTCAATTCCCTGACGGGCATATTCATACAGCGGTTTTCCATGATGTTTCAGCGCAGAATACATGGAAGGAACCTGCATGGTATCACCACGGAATGTATCCAATGCGGCTGCAAGCTGGGGCTGGGTGATCTGCACTTCACGTTCACAAATGATTTTTCCATGTGAATCCGAAGTGTCTGTGCGCTGTCCCAAACGGGCAATTACCCGATAGCGTTTGTCAGAATCCAGCAGGAACTGGGAAAATTTGGTCGCTTCACCAAGGCAAATTGGCAGCATTCCGGTAGCCAGTGGATCTAGTGCCCCCGTATGGCCCGCTTTGCTGGCATTGAAGATCCGCCTTACTTTCTGTAACGCATCATTAGAGGAAATATCCTGCGGCTTATCCAGCAGCAATACGCCGTGTATCGCACGGCCCCTACGACGACGCCCCATCACTTTTCCTCGTTGTGATCCGCAGAAACACGACGCTGCTCATCGTTTTTCACGACTTTAGTAACAAGGTTCGACATGCGCATTCCGTCTACCAGAGAGCTGTCGTAAGAGAACGTGAGTTCGGGGATAACACGCAGACGCATAGCTTTGCCCAGCAAGGAACGAATAAAACCAGAAGCTTCATTCAAGGCCTTAATGCCCCCGTTGACCATCTCCGAATCTTGTCCTTCGACCAGCACATTCAGAAAAGTTACAAATACTTTGGCATAAGCCAGATCACGAGAAACCTCAACACCAGAGACTGTTGCCATACCGATACGGGGATCTTTAACTTCGCGCTGTAAAATGATGGCAATTTCTTTTTGCATTTCCTGTGCAACGCGCTGAGTTCGACTGAATTCTCTTGCCATTGTTTTATCTCCTGACATTTTGGGGGGCATAAAGCCCCCCAAGAATGGAATGAATCTATGATGGTATTAAACGATGGAGCGTTTGATTTCAATAATTTCAAAGACTTCAATCATGTCACCAACACGGACGTCATTGTAGTTCTTCACACCGATACCACATTCCATACCATTACGGACTTCGTTAACGTCATCCTTAAAGCGACGCAGGGATTCCAGCTCACCTTCGTAGATAACCACGTTGTCACGCAGGACGCGGATAGGATTATTACGCTTGATGGAGCCTTCTGTCACCATACAGCCAGCAATAGCACCAAACTTCGGTGATTTAAAGACATCACGGACTTCTGCAAGACCCATGATCTGCTGTTTGTATTCTGGCGCCAGCATACCACTCATTGCCTGTTTGATTTCATCAATCAGACTATAGATAACGGAGTAGTAACGCAGATCAACACTTTCGCTTTCAATAATACGACGTGCAGAAGCATCCGCACGGACGTTGAAGCCCAGAATGATTGCGTTAGACGCTGCGGCAAGAGTCGCATCAGTTTCAGTGATTCCGCCGACACCAGAACCGATGATTTTCACTTTCACTTCATCAGTAGACAGTTTCAGCAGTGAGTCGCAGATCGCTTCACATGTACCCTGAACGTCGGTTTTCAGAACGATGTTCAGTTCAGATACCTTACCTTCTTCCATGTTAGCAAACATGTTTTCCAGTTTAGATTTCTGCTGGCGAGCCAGTTTCACTTCGCGGAATTTACCCTGACGGTACAAGGCCACTTCACGAGCTTTCTTCTCGTCACGTACCACAGTCGCTTCATCACCCGCTGACGGTACGCTGGAAAGACCTAGAATTTCGACTGGAATGGATGGGCCAGCAGACATGACTTCAAAGCCAAGTTCGTCACGCATCGCACGGATACGGCCATATTCAAAGCCACACAGGACGATGTCGCCCTTATTCAGAGTACCTGATTGAACCAGAATGGTTGCAACTGGGCCACGGCCTTTATCCAAGAAGGATTCAATGACCACACCATTAGCCATACCAGTACGCACAGCGTTCAGTTCAAGCAGTTCAGCCTGTAGCAGAATAGATTCCAGCAATTCATCAATACCGATACCTGCTTTAGCAGAAACGTTCATGAACTGGTTTTCACCACCCCATTCCTCAGGAATGATACCGTATTGTGTCAGTTCATTCTTGACGCGATCTGGATCTGCGTCTGGCTTATCGATTTTGTTCACAGCAACAACAACAGGTACGTTAGCTGCCTTGGCGTGCTGGATGGCTTCCACGGTCTGAGGCATCACGCCATCATCCGCTGCGACAACCAGAACTACGATATCCGTCGCCTTGGCACCACGAGCACGCATAGAAGTAAACGCAGCATGTCCTGGGGTATCAAGGAAGGTGATCATACCTTTTTCAGTTTGTACATGGTACGCACCGATATGCTGGGTAATGCCACCTGCTTCGCCAGAAGCTACTTTAGTAGAACGAATGTAGTCCAGCAGTGAGGTTTTACCGTGGTCAACGTGACCCATGATGGTAACAACAGGCGCACGTGATTCAGCTAGCGTTTCACCTGTGTCACGATCGCTCATCAGCGCTTCTTCCAGTTCGTTTTCACGACGCAGGATAACTTTGTGCCCCATTTCTTCAGCAACTAGCTGTGCGGTTTCCTGATCAACAACTTGATTAATGGTCGCCATTGCGCCCATCTTCATCATGGTCTTGATAACTTGGGAACCTTTGACCGCCATCTTGTTGGCTAGTTCAGCTACGGTAATGGTTTCACCAATCACAACATCACGGTTAACCGCGGCAACTGGCTTGGTGAAGCTCTGCTGTAAGGTACTCGGTTTACGCTGTTTGCCTTTGGTACGGCCGACTGCACGTGCTTCTTCGCGATCAGCTTTCGATTCAGAATGTTTGTTATTCTTCTTCTGGCGGGTAGCTTTGCCGCCACGGCTACGGGTACGGCGATCGCCTTCAACTTTAGCGTCATTTTCGTCTTCCGCAGCACGGGCGTGTTGGGAAGTGGTTACGTGATAATCATCAGTACTTTCGCTGGGTTCAGCGGTTTCTGACCATTTATCTTTATTTTCTTCTGCCATGCGACGCGCTTCTTCCGCGACACGTTTCGCTTCCGCTTCAACTTTGCGGTGCACCTCTTCTTCAGCTTTGCGTTTTAAATCTGCTGCTTCGGCTTCACGGCGTGCTTTTTCACTTTGCACGGCAGGCTCAGTCTGAACTGATTTTGGTTTGTTTTCGGTATGTTGCTTAGTCACTTTTTCTTTTTCCGCCGCCTCACGCTGAGTCATTTCAACCCCTTCGCGTTTAGCTTTTTCTTCTGCTTCACGTTGAGCGCTCTTTGCTGCTTCACGTTTTGCCTGTTCTTCAGCATCACGTTTAGCTTGCTCTTCCGCGAATTTTTTCGCTTCAGTTTCAAGCCGCGCCTTTTCTTCTACCTCGCGCCGAGCCTGCTCTTCCGCTTCACGCTTCGCCTGTTCTTCCGTTTGAGATTGTTCAATCGCATCACGGTTCACATATGTGCGTTTTTTGCGGACTTCAATCGCTACCGATTTACTTTTGCCACCGGTGCCAGGAACGTTTAGTGTACTGCGAGTCTTACGCTGTAGTGTCAATTTACCTGGCTGGCCGCCAGAACCACCTTGTTCGCGGTTCAAGTGTGCCAGCAAAGATTCTTTTTCTCTCTGGGAAACAGAGTCAGTTGCGGTTTTCTGAATGCCAGCATCAGCGAATTGCTGGATCAGGCGTTCAACCGATGTCTGGATCTCTTCTGCCAGTAATTTTACGGTTACCTCTGTCATTCTGTTCCTTCCTGCTACAGTTTATTTATGCATCATCGCCAAACCAACAGATATTACGGGCTGCCATAATGAGTTCTCCTGCTTTCTCATCACTCAGTCCTTCGATATCAGATAAGTCGTCGATACCCTGCTCGGCAAGATCTTCCAGAGTACAGATGCCATGGGCAGCCAGGTTAAACGCCAAAGTACGATCCATGCCAGATAAATTCAATAAATCTTCGGCAGGTTGCTGATCACCAAGGCTCTCTTTCTGAGCCAGTTCCAGCGTCGTCAAGGCCGCTTTTGCACGTTCACGAAGAACTTCAACGGTTTCCTCATCAAGGCCTTCTATTGCCAGAAGTTCATTGATTGGCACATAAGCCAGTTCTTCTAGCGTAGAGAAGCCTTCCTCGACCAATACGGTGGCGAAATCTACATCAATGTCGAGATGCTTGGTAAATGTATCAATAGAAGCATGTGCTTCTGCCTGATGTTTTGCTTGCAACTCTTCCGCAGTCATGACGTTCAGTTCCCACTTGTCATCACCACGATGTTTTTTCAGCAGTTGTGCCGCCAGGCGGACGTTTTGACCATTACGGCCAATCGCCTGAGCAAGATTGCTGTTTTCCACGGCAACATCCATCGTGCAGTTATCTTCATCAACTACGATAGATGCAACATCCGCCGGAGCCATTGCATTAATGACAAACTGTGCAGGATTATCATCCCACAGCACAATGTCAATTCTTTCACCGCCCAGTTCGCTGGAAACGGCCTGTACCCTCGCACCACGCATACCTACGCAGGCACCAACTGGATCGATACGTTTGTCGTTGGTTTTTACTGCGATTTTCGCGCGAGAACCTGGATCACGGGCGGCTGCTTTAATCTCAATGATCTCTTCGCCAATCTCAGGCACCTCAATGCGGAACAGCTCAACCAACATCTCAGGACGAGAGCGGGTGATGAAAAGCTGTGCACCACGAGCTTCTGGACGAACATCATACAGGACACCACGCACACGGTCACCTGGACGGAAGTTTTCCCGTGGCAACATATCTTCACGTAAAATGACCGCTTCAGCGTTATTACCCAAATCAAGGGTAATATTCTCACGGTTCACTTTCTTGACCTGAGCAGTCACGATCTCACCCTGCTGCTCACGGAACTGATCAACCACCATCGCACGTTCAGCTTCACGTACTTTTTGTACGATAACCTGTTTTGCGGTCTGGGTCGTGATACGGTCAAAAGTTACTGATTCAATTTGATCTTCAATATAACCACCCAGTTCCATTTCTGGGTCTTCATATTTTGCAGCTTCCAGCGTGATTTCGCGGGTTGGCAGGGTTACTTCATCAACCGCCACCCAACGACGGAAGGTATCGAAATCACCGGATTTACGATCGATGCAAACACGAACGTCGATTTCCTGCTCATACTTTTTCTTGGTGGCTGTCGCCAGTGCAATTTCTAATGCTTCGAAGATTTTTTCGCGGGGGAGAGATTTTTCATTAGAAACCGCTTCCACAACAGCCAGAATTTCTTTATTCATCCTAGTTGCCTCATCCGAACTTTAAAAGTGGGGTACCAGGTTCGCTTTCTGGATGTTGCTCAGTGCGAACACTTCGTCTTTTCCATCCACCGTAACCGTAATCATTTCACCATCGACAACTTTGATAATACCTTGCCATCTACGGCGATTCTGCATTGCCATACGTAAAACCAGACTAACTTCTTCACCCATAAAACGCTGGTAATGTTCAGCCTTAAACAGTGGACGTTCAAGTCCTGGTGAAGATATTTCCAGGTTATAAAGCACTGAGATCGGATCTTCGACATCGAGTACTGCACTGACCTGGTGGCTCACATCAGCACAATTATCAACAGTGATACCCTCCTCACTATCGATATAGACCCGCAGTGTTGATACACGTGCACGGATAAACTCCAGGCCCACTAATTCAAACCCCAAAGCTTCAACTGGTGCTGAAATCATCGCTGTTAATTTTTGCTCTAATGTGGACAAGCCCACCCCCAAGACATAAAAAAAGGGCTATATTAGCCCAGTAGTTCTGCTGTCAAATAACAAAAAACCCCGATACTCGGGGCTTTATGCAACTGGACCCTGTTTACTGCCAGTGGTCTCAACCAACTTCTTTTATACCTATCAAAACAACCTTTCAAATCAGGATCGATATCTCTATGGCTGCTGAATTATGACTCTTGAAAAGGTACATGTTGTTAAGAAGTGGTTGCGGGAGCCGGATTTGAACCGACGACCTTCGGGTTATGAGCCCGACGAGCTACCATGCTGCTCCATCCCGCGTTCGAAAACGTGGCAAATCTTACGCTGATAATACTAAAAACGCAAGTTTCTAGATTATGGTGCCGAGGACGGGACTTGAACCCGTACGCCCGTTGTTTAGGCACTACCACCTCAAGGTAGCGTGTATACCAATTTCACCACCTCGGCACTGATTATAAAACTGTTATTTCAACCTGTCGCTTCTTACTACTTAAACTAACAACCTGGTTAAACTAACAACTCCATTTTAATTCTTTTACTGAAAATTACTGTGGGATATCACTATTTGGTTTTACTGGCGACGCTGGTACTTCTGCTTGTTTTTCAACTTTTACAGGCTCAGCAAGATTTTCCCACTTACTGTCTGAACCAGTTCGGTTACTGGTCATGTTACCCAGAATCAAACTGATAACAAAAAACAATGTAGCGAAAACAGCCGTCATACGGGTCATAAAATTACTAGAGCCCGATGAACCAAACAGTGTTGCAGACGCACCCGCACCGAAAGAAGCACCCATATCAGCACCTTTACCCTGCTGTAGCAGAACCAGAGCAATCACTCCAAGACCAGCCAGCAAGAATACACCTAAAAGAGCTTCATACATATGTCGTACCCGTTTTCTCGTGGGGATTTACCACAATTCTGTAGCAACGTTATACTGCATCACCCGCTCATAATTAGAAAAATTAACTTATTGAGCGGGTGTGAATACTAACCAAAGCGTTTCAGACAAGCAAGGTTAATTTCAAATACTGGCGTTGATCGAAGAAAAAATCAACAAATCATCCTATTTTTTTCACGGCATCAGCAATACGGTGTGCCAATGCAGTGACCAATTCTTCATCTTCACCTTCCACCATCACACGGATAAGTGGCTCTGTACCCGATTTACGTAGCAGTACTCGACCACGGCCGTTCAATTCAGCCTCAACCGATTTAACGGCTTCTAGCACAGGCTCTGATTGCAGAGGATCGTTGTCACCCGTAAAACGGACATTTACCAGAATTTGTGGCAGAAGTTTCATGCCGCTGCACAAATCATGCAGGCTCATATTATTCCGTACCATTGCGCTCAGTACCTGCAATCCTGCCACAATGCCATCGCCAGTCGTGGTTTTGTCCAGCAAAATCACATGGCCGGAATTTTCCGCTCCCAGACGCCAACCTTTTTCTTGCAATTTTTCCAGTACGTAGCGATCGCCCACTTTTGCTCGCTCAAATGGGATACCAAGCTGTTTAAGCGCTAATTCCAGCCCCATATTGCTCATCAGAGTACCAACCGCACCACCGCGCAGTTGCCCCTGTCTCAATGCCTCACGCGCGATGATATAGAGGATCTGGTCTCCATCCACTTTCTGTCCCAGATGATCAACCATGATAATGCGATCACCATCACCATCAAATGCCAGACCAACATCAGCCTGCTCTTCCTGTACCCGCTTCTGTAACAGGCGAACATCTGTTGCACCACACTCTTCATTAATGTTGATGCCATTCGGCTCACAGCCAATGGTCACAACATTCGCACCCAGTTCTCTGAGAACGTTCGGGGCAATATGGTAGGTTGCCCCATTGGCACAATCCAATACAACTTTCAATCCATTCAGGCTTTGTTCACTCGGGAATGTGCCTTTACAGAATTCAATGTAACGACCAGCCGCATCAACAATCCGATTGGCACGCCCCAACTCAGCAGACTCTACGCAGGTCAGTGGTTTTTCCATTTCAGCCTCAATGGCTTCTTCAACATTATCAGGCAGTTTGGTTCCATCGATAGAGAAGAATTTAATACCGTTGTCATAGTAAGGATTGTGAGAGGCTGAAATGACAATTCCCGCTTCTGCGCGGAAAGTACGTGTCAAATAGGCCACAGCCGGTGTTGGCATGGGGCCAGTAAAAGATGCCGATAGACCCGCTGCTGCCAACCCTGCTTCTAGAGCAGACTCCAGCATATAGCCGGAAATACGCGTATCTTTACCAATGATAATTTTGCGAGAACCATGACGCGCCAGTACTTTTCCCGCAGCCCAACCGAGTTTCAAAACAAAATCAGGGGTAATTGGGCTATCACCCACTTTGCCACGAATACCATCAGTACCAAAATATTTACGGCTACTCATAAATTTTTTCTTCCTTTGCTGAACGTGTTCTTTGCTCACAGCGTGTTCTTGGCAGCCAGTGTGTTTTTCGCTGACAGTGTTGCCTGAACAATTTGCATTGTCTGTACAGTTTCTTTTACATCATGCACACGGATAATCTGGGCACCTTGCATCGCTGCAATCACAGCGCAGGCGATGCTTCCTGTCACACGCTCCTGCGGTGGTACATGAAGCAATTGGCCAATCATCGATTTGCGTGACATTCCAGCCAGAATAGGCAAGCCAAGATGATGGAATTCTTCCAAATGAGCCAATAGCTGATAATTATGCGATAAGTTCTTCCCGAAGCCGAAGCCTGGATCAATGATCAGTTTGTTTTTTGCGATGCCTGCCGCACCACAGCGATCAATCTGCCTCGTCAAAAATGTTTTGGCTTCCCAAACGACATCTTCGTAGTATGGCTCTGCCTGCATCGTGCAGGGCTGTCCCTGCATATGCATCAGGCAAACAGGCAATCCCGTCTTTACCGCTGCGTCAAGTGCACCAAACTCCTGCAACGAACGAATGTCATTGATCATATGAGCACCGACTTTAGCAGATTCCTGCATCACTATGGCTTTTGAGGTATCGATGGAGATCCATACATCAAAGCGCTGCGCCAATGCTTCAACCACGGCGACAACGCGATCCAGTTCTTCCTGCTCACTCACATCCACGGCACCAGGGCGTGTCGATTCTCCACCCACATCAATAATGGCTGCACCTTCCTCGATCATGGTGGCTGCGTACCGCAGCGCGGCATCAAAGGTATTGTGATTGCCTCCATCTGAAAAAGAATCAGGAGTAACGTTCAGAATCCCCATCACTTGTGGACGGGAAAGATCGAGGACACTGCCTCTGGCTGTCAGTTTCATCGCTAGGGGGCCTTAATGTCAAAACCCCAGGAAGACCTGGGGTTTAATAAGTACAGTCTGTCAAATCCAAGGGCAACAGCCTGTAATTGCCCTTGATTTGATAAAGGTTGTTAACTGCGTTATGCGGTTGGATTACCATCCGCAGGTTTCACAGTCTGCTGCGGGGATGACGTATTATGACGGTTATTACCGCCATTATTGTTGTCACCTTCCCAACCTGCTGGTGGACGTACTGTTGTTCGATTCATCAAGTCATCAATCTGAGGTGCATCAATGGTTTCATACTTCATCAACGCATCTTTCATCGAATGCAGGATATCCAGATTATCCATCAGAATTTTACGGGCGCGTTGATAGTTACGATCGACGATAGCTTTCACTTCATGATCAATTAAACGCGCAGTATCTTCCGACATATGTTTCGCTTTAGCAACCGAACGGCCAAGGAAGATTTCGCCTTCTTCTTCCGCATACAGCAGTGGGCCCAGTTTTTCCGAGAAGCCCCACTGTGTCACCATGTTACGGGCAATGGATGTCGCCACCTTAATATCGTTGGATGCGCCAGTAGAAACACTGTCTACACCGTAGATAATTTCTTCTGCCAAACGGCCACCGTATAATGTTGAAAGCTGGCTTTCCAGTTTCTGGCGGCTCGCGCTGATCTGATCACCTTCTGGCAGGAAGAAAGTCACACCCAACGCACGACCGCGAGGAATAATCGTGACTTTATGAACAGGATCATGTTCTGGTACTAGACGGCCAATGATGGCGTGTCCTGCTTCATGATAAGCCGTGGATTCTTTCTGCTCTTCCGTCATGACCATGGAACGGCGTTCTGCACCCATCATGATCTTATCTTTTGCTTTTTCAAACTCCACCATGGAAACAACACGCTTATTGCCACGAGCGGCAAACAAGGCAGCTTCGTTCGCAAGGTTCGCAAGATCCGCACCAGAGAAACCTGGTGTACCACGAGCAATGATGGAAGCGTCAACGTCGGTATCCAGCGGGATACGACGCATATGCACTTTCAGAATCTGCTCACGACCGCGAACATCTGGCAGGCCAACAACGACTTGGCGGTCGAAGCGACCCGGACGCAGCAATGCAGGGTCCAGCACATCAGGACGGTTAGTTGCGGCAATAACGATGATGCCTTCGTTACCTTCGAAACCATCCATTTCAACCAGCATCTGGTTCAGTGTCTGTTCACGCTCATCGTGTCCACCACCCAGACCAGCACCACGTTGACGACCTACAGCATCAATTTCGTCGATGAAGATGATACAAGGCGCGGATTTTTTCGCCTGTTCAAACATATCACGAACACGGGAAGCTCCCACACCAACGAACATTTCAACGAAGTCAGAACCGGAAATGGTAAAGAAAGGCACTTTAGCCTCACCTGCGATGGCTTTTGCCAGCAACGTTTTACCTGTACCAGGAGGACCAACCATTAAGATACCTTTCGGGATCTTACCACCCAGTTTCTGGAAACGGCCAGGTTCACGCAGATATTCCACCAGTTCTCCCACTTCTTCTTTTGCTTCATCGCAGCCAGCAACATCCGCAAACGTGGTTTTAATCTGATCTTCTGTCAACATGCGAGCTTTGCTCTTACCAAAAGACATCGCCCCTTTACCGCCACCACCTTGCATTTGGCGCATAAAGAATATCCAGACGCCAATCAGCAATAGCATTGGGAACCAGGAAATAAAGAGAGTCGCAAGCAGACCCTGTTGTTCTGGTGGTTCACCAACAACTTTCACCTGCTTATTCAGTAGAGTATCCAGCAGCTTCTCATCCTGAATTGGCATGTAAGTGCTGTATTTTTTACCGTCGTCTTTCTTACTGTAATCAATATCACGACCCGATATACGTACTTCTCGCACTTGATTCTGAGATAACTCACTGATGAAATTAGAGTAATCTACCCTGCGACCGCTAGAATCGCCAGGACCAAAACTCTGGAACAATACCATCAAGACAACTGCGATGACTAACCAGAGAATCAGGTTTTTCGCCATGTCACTCAAGGGATTAACCTCATATTACAACTGTGTTAACAAATAGTAGTCAGGGTACTACAGTTTCCGCCCTGTCGCTACAATGTATACTTCACGCGATCGTGCCCGCGAAGCTTCTGGTTTACGAACTTTAACCTTCGTAAAAAGGGAGCGTATTTCCCTCAGGTATTCATCAAAGCCTTCTCCCTGAAACACTTTAACGATAAAACTACCGCCAGGGGCCAGCACATCACGACACATACCTAACGCTAACTCAATCAGATACATGGATCGAGGAATATCGACCGCGGGGGTTCCACTCATATTGGGAGCCATATCCGACATGACGACCTGGACTTTATTATCACCCACTCTCTCAAGCAATGCTTTCAATACAAGTTCATCACGAAAATCGCCTTGAAGGAAATCGACTCCAACAATCGGATCCATTGGTAAAAGGTCGCAGGCAATCACCCGCCCACGATCACCAATCTGACTGACTACGTATTGAGACCACCCTCCCGGAGCAGCGCCTAGATCAACAACGGTCATACCCGGTTTAAAGATTTTGTCGCTTTGCTGTATCCCATCAAGTTTAAACCAAGCACGAGAGCGAAGCCCTTTTTTCTGCGCCTGAAGAACATATTTATCACTAAAATGTTCCTGTAACCAGCGACTGGAGCTTGCTGAGCGTTTTTTATTGGCCATTGTTCTTTCCAACTATACGAATAGAGAGCTATATTTTTGCACTCTCCTATCAAATCACGCCATACTTTTATGGTGATAGATACGAGATGGCGGTAGAATAGGCCGTTTTCAATCCCAACATAAGCAAAAAAACGATGACTCTTAACAAGAAACAAGTGCAATACCTGAAAAGTCTCGCTCATTCATTAAAACCTGTCGTTATGATTGGTAACAACGGGCTGACTGAAGGCGTGTTGGCTGAAATCGAGCAAACTCTTTCGCATCACGAGCTTATCAAAGTCAAAGTTGCAGGCGAAGACCGTGAAATCAAAACTTTGATCGCTGAAGCGATTGTTCGTGAAACTGGTGCATATAATGTGCAAATCATTGGGAAAATGCTAGTTCTCTACCGTCCATCGAAAGAACGCAGGATTAGTTTACCGAAATAATCACAGCATATTTATACAAAAGTGCCATATCTACCATGATAAAAAAGGCCATCTCAGGCCTTTTTTATTTCCATATCAGCATAATGGCCGCTTGCCACGATTTCTCTGTAACAGTTTCTCACCCTCACAGGCAAGATTAAACTGTTTCCCAACATCAGAGATACTCGACATTCAGAACTTCATATTCCACTTTGCCGCCTGGCGTACTGATCACAACAGCATCATCCACTTCTTTACCAATCAGCCCACGAGCAATGGGTGAATTCACCGAAATCAGGTTCTCTTTGATATTCGCTTCATCGTCACCCACGATACGGTAAGTCTGCTCTTCATCAGAACCCACATTCAATACCGTTACCGTTGCCCCAAAGATCACACGACCATTATTAGTCATCTTCGTGATATCAATCACCTGCGCATTGGAAAGTTTAGCTTCGATTTCCTGAATACGGCCTTCGCAGAACCCTTGCTGCTCACGAGCAGCATGATATTCCGCATTTTCTTTCAAATCACCATGCGCACGCGCATCAGCGATTGCGGTAATAATTTTAGGGCGACGTACATTTTTCAGATTTTCTAATTCTTCGCGCAATTTATCCGCGCCACGTACCGTCATCGGAATTTGTTTCATTTATCAAACCTCTAAATCAATCCTAAACCCAAACAACATCTTCCTGATTTTTGCAATAACAGCACAATGAGCACACCTTATCAGGCGGGTCTCCAGACAATAAAAGGAGAGCAAACTACAGTATACCCTGAAGTTCACATACCTATTTTGCCTGCTAATCTATTATTCTAACGTAGAGTTGATGATGGATCATCGTTTACTTTTACCTGAATTGCACCTTAGTATTATTGATGTAAATATTATTAGAATACTTCCACCTTCATATGCGAGATCTATGGCTCTTTTAAAAATTACCAGCAAAATAGCTTGTATGCTCAGTTTTAGCCTGGGCATTTTCAGCGCAAATGCGTCCTCAATAGAAGAAGATGCTCAATATTTGCCTGCGGGAACTGACTTCTCATTTATTGCCCAGAAAATCGGCTCAAAAACGTCCTTATTTGATTATAATGGGCAGCAGTTGGCATTACCTGCCAGTACTCAGAAAATTGTGACGGCATTGGCAGCCTTGTTACAGCTTGGCAAGGATTACCGTTTTATCACCACACTGGAAAGTAATGCTGATATTTCAGATGGGATATTGAGAGGCAACCTAACTGCTCGCTTTGTTGGTGATCCAACCCTGACACGTTCGCAACTGCGCAATATGGTAGAAACGTTGAAACAATCCGGCATAAAACAGATTGATGGCGATCTCATCATAGACAGTTCAATTTTCTCAAGCCATGATAAAGCTCCGGGTTGGGTATGGAATGACATGACCCAATGCTTCAGTGCACCTCCAGCCGCCGCAATTGTCGATAAAAACTGCTTTTCTGTTTCGCTGTATAGTTCAGAACAACCCGGTGAACTGGCGTTTGTCCGCGTTCCTTCTTTTTATCCTGTCAGTATATTCAGTGAAGTAAAAACGCTGTCTAAAGGCTCTCCAGAAGCAAAATACTGTGAGCTGGATGTTACCTCAGGTGAATTAAACCGATTTACTCTGACAGGCTGTCTGACACAGCGCAGTGAACCACTGCCACTGGCATTCGCCATCCAGAATGGAGCAAGTTATGTGGGTGCTATTTTGAAAAATGAACTGCACATCGCTGACATTGAGCTAAAAGGCCATCTACGGCGCCAATCGAATCCTGAGCAACCAGAGAAGATTCTCGCTTTGAATGAATCTGTTCCATTACATGATCTGCTCAAAATCATGCTGAAAAAGTCAGATAACATGATTGCCGATACCATCTTTCGCACCCTCGGCCATCGCTATTTTAACGTACCCGGAACATGGCGGACTGGTTCTGATGCCATTCGTCAGATACTGAAACAAAAAGCAGGCATTGATCTAGGCAGTACCGTCATGGTTGATGGTTCCGGCCTTTCACGTCACAATTTAATCACACCAGCAACCATGATGGAAATCTTGCAATTTATCGCGCAGCACAATGATGATCTCGATTTTATATCCATGCTGCCAAAATCAGGTTATGACGGTACCCTGTCCTATCGTCCGGGACTCCATGAAGCAGGTGTAAATGGTCAAGTCTTTGCAAAAACAGGGTCACTGCAAGGGGTTTATAATCTTGCGGGCTTTATTACCGCAGCCAGCGGACAGCAGATCGCCTTTGTCCAGTTTATCTCTTCTTATTCTGTTTTACCTGACGCTCAACGTACCCGCCGTGTTCCTTTGGCTCGTTTCGAAAGCCATTTATATAAATCGTTATACCAAAATCATTGATCGAAAAAGGGCGCTTAAAAAGCGCCCTTTTGTCATTCTAGTACATCAGGAGTGAAGATCTAGTGTTTATAAATAAACTCAATGCCTTCTTCGTCTCCCTCATCCCAGTCATCATCCAAATCATCGTCAACATCCGTATCAGATGATTGTTGTAACTGTTCCTTATGGTAATCATCCCACATGAATTCAACTTTTTCCGGCTGGGCTTCTTCCTCCACGTCCATATGGCGAGGCTGAGTTTTCATGAATTCCATGATGTCCCAGCAAAGATCTTTCACACCCTGACGATTTATCGCCGAAATCATATAATAGTCGCCTTCCCAGCCAAGCTCATCAGCAATAGCTTTTGCCCGCTGTTTAGCTTCTTCCGGATCGGTTAAATCGACTTTATTGAATACCAGCCAACGCGGTTTTTCTGCCAGTTTTTCGCTGTATTTGTGCAGCTCTTTAATGATGATACGGGCATTTTCAACCGGATCAGATTCATCGATCGGGCAAAGATCAATTAAGTGAAGTAAGACACGGCAACGCTCCAAATGTTTCAGGAAACGAATACCCAAGCCCACACCGTCTGACGCACCTTCGATCAAACCGGGAATATCTGCCACGACAAAGCTTTGCTCGTTATCCATCCGCACGACGCCAAGGCTTGGCACCAGTGTCGTAAATGGATAATCCGCCACTTTAGGTTTCGCCGCCGAAACAGAGCGAATGAAGGTGGATTTACCTGCATTTGGCATCCCCAACATTCCCACGTCTGCCAGCAGCATCAGTTCCAGCATCAGCTCACGGCTTTCACCTGGCGTCCCCATCGTTTTTTGGCGAGGAGCGCGGTTAACAGAAGATTTAAAGCGGGTATTACCAAGGCCGTGAAATCCCCCTTTGGCAACCATCTGACGCTGCTCATGACGCACCATATCCGCAAGGACTTCCCCAGTCGCGATATCGCGCACACGGGTTCCTACTGGTACTTTGATGGTAATGTCTTGGCCACGTCTACCGGTACAACCACGGCTTTGTCCGTTTTGACCACGTTCAGCACGGAAGGATTTTTCAAAACGGTAGTCAATCAGCGTATTGAGATTTTCATCTGCCAGCAGATAGACATCACCGCCGTCACCACCATCACCGCCGTCTGGCCCACCTTTTGGAATATATTTTTCTCGACGGAAGCTGACACAACCATTGCCACCATCTCCCGCTACAACCAGTATGCTGGCTTCATCTACAAATTTCATCACTTTTCTCCGTAGGATAACCACCGTAAAGCTGGATGGCTGCTGTACCCAGAGATGGCGTAATCCAGAATATAAAAAGCCCCGCAACACACATTGCAGGGCTTCCGATTCGATTTAGACTCAAAAAATTTATTCAGCTACGATACTGATAAACTTACGATTTTTTGAACCTTTAACTTCGAATTTAATTTTTCCGTCAGCTAATGCGAACAGGGTGTGGTCACGGCCGCAACCTACGTTGCTGCCTGCGTGGAATTTAGTACCACGTTGACGAACAATGATGCTGCCTGCCAAAACAGACTCACCGCCAAAACGTTTTACACCCAGACGTTTGCTTTCAGAATCGCGACCGTTACGAGTCGAGCCGCCAGCCTTTTTGTGTGCCATTAATCTGCTCTCCTAAAATCTTAAGCGATGCCAGTGATTTTAACATCAGTGAACCACTGACGGTGGCCCTGCTGCTTACGGCTGTGTTTACGACGACGAAACTTAACGATTTTAATTTTCTCGCCACGGCCATGAGCAACAACTTCAGCTTTAACTTTAACGCCTTCAACTACTGGAGCGCCGATCTTGATATCTTCACCATTAGCGACCATCAGAACCTGGTCAAACTCAACAGTTTCACCGGTTGCGATGTCCAGCTTTTCCAAGCGAATTGTCTGACCTTCGCTTACTCGGTGTTGTTTACCACCACTTTGGAAAACTGCGTACATATAAACTCCGCTTTCCGCGCACCCCCTAAAATGTCTTTCCAGAGCGCGCTATAAAATATTCACAATAGGGCGCGAATTCTACGCAAAAACCGATTCGAAGACAAGTGCAGAATTAGAACAGATGAGAAAAAAACAGAGTTTTTCGATTGTCATTTATTTGAACGGTTTTTCAAGTACAATCGATACATCGTGATATCTGTTGATATGCTAATTTAATGAGCACAGCTCTGAATCAGAGTCCAAAGCCAAAACATGAATTTAGAATCAATAATTAAACTTACCGCTGATGATATGGCAGCGGTTAATGAAACCATTCTTAATCAATTAAATTCTGATGTTGCGCTGATCAACCAACTTGGCTACTACATTATCAGCGGCGGTGGTAAGCGTATTCGCCCAATGATTGCGGTACTGGCTGGGAAAGCACTTCATTGTGAAGAAGAAAAACATATCACAGTTGCCGCCTTGATCGAATTTATTCACACGGCAACGCTATTGCATGACGATGTTGTCGATGAATCCGACATGCGCCGAGGTAAGGCGACAGCCAACGCTATGTATGGCAATGCGGCCAGTGTTCTGGTTGGTGATTTCATCTACACTCGATCGTTTCAGATGATGACTGATCTCGATTCCATGCGGGTACTGAAATTGATGTCCGACGCCACGAATGTCATTGCCGAAGGTGAGGTGATGCAGTTGATGAACTGCAATGATCCTGATACCTCAGAAGATGATTATATGCGTGTGATTTACAGTAAAACCGCTCGCCTGTTTGAGGTAGCGGCGCACTCTGCGGCCATTTTATCCGGCGCGACACCAGAGCAGGAAGCTGCACTGCGTGACTATGGCCGTTATCTTGGCACGGCGTTTCAATTGATTGATGACCTGCTGGATTACGATTCAGATGATAACACGCTCGGTAAAAACACCGGGGACGACTTAAACGAAGGCAAACCTACACTGCCCCTTCTGCATGCCATGCATCATGGAGCCCCTGAGCAGTCTGCATTGATACGCAGTGCCATTGAGCAAGGCAATGGCCGCCATTTGTTAGATACCGTACTAGCAACAATGAAACAGTGTGGTTCACTTAAGTACACCCGCCAACGGGCGGAAGAAGAAGCAGATAAAGCCATTTCAGCGTTACAAGTACTGGATGAGTCTCCATATAAGGCGGCCCTTGTGGGATTAGCCCATGTCGCGGTACAGCGACTTTCCTGATCTGAGCTAATCAGTATCCCAGATTGCTCAATCTGGGATACTGTCTTTATTTTCAACCTCTTGAATTCCTATGTATTGGACTAGGCTAGCCAGCCCTTTCCTCAAAATGAACTTAACCATGCGTTCCCTTTCGGGTTTGGTCAATTGATAATAAGCTTCAATCCAAATCATGAACGGATCCTGTCGCTTATTCCGATAATACTCAACCGAATTTTCACTGACGGACAGTACATTCAGAACTTCTTCGGGCAAGCTGTTGACATGATATTCGAGAGCTTTCCCCTGCACTCCGCGCTTACGGCGTTGTTCCCAACCCTCGCGCCTTGCCATCAAGTTGACGCCTTGGGGAGACGATGGCAGACCTGCGAGGCCAATGAGTTCCTTTGCAGAATACCAATCTTTTTTCATCTCTTTATCCTCGCTTTACATCGGAGCAGTGAAGAGGAAGCCAAATTTTGAACATTTGGCTTTTCAAAAGCTGCCTCAAGTCGCTATGATTTTTTCCAAAAAACTTCTTATGCCATCTCGTAATATCACTTCTGTAATCGCCTCCTTTTCTTCATCGGCGAGTAAATTAAATGCACTCACCCAAATGGATAGAGGATCTTGTTTCTGAACCTGATATTCAGGTGATATTTCATGAAGCTCCAGAGCCGACAATGTTGATTCAGGAAAACACGAATAGTGATATTCAATCGCCCTACCTTGAACACCTGCTCGTTTCTGTCTCAACCATTCTTCACGTTTTGCTCTGGCATTAACTCCTTGTGGTGATCTAGGTAACTCACCTACACCGGTCAACTCCATTGCCGTATACCACTCTTTTTTCATAATGTTTCTCTATTTTTGTAACCAAGTTCAAAAAAGAAGTTATTAAGAAAAAATTAGAAATATTTTTAGAAAAAATAATGTTATTTTATTTTCTTAATAACAGATTCGTGTTCGTTATTAATTTCACACTAACGCTTTAGTTATACCACTAATGTGGCTTCAAATTTAATAGGAAAGGATTAAAAAAATGATTTCTATGAAATCGGATTGGCATCCTGCTGATATTATTGCTGCTTTACGTAAACGCGGAACGACACTGGCTGCCGTTTCACGCGAAGCAGGGTTAAGCTCATCAACTTTGGCGAATACACTTTCTCGCCCATGGCCTAAGGGAGAATGGATAATAGCGAATTACTTAGGATTACATCCGTCTGAAATATGGCCTAGTCGTTATTTCGATCCACATACAGGAGAACTATTAGAAAGGAAAGTTAGAGAAAAAAAGAATAATTAGCTATTAATATAATTATTGAAAGAAAAACCGCTAGCTATTTCTAAGCTAGCGGTTTCAGTTATCTAATATATTTAACTTAGTTCGTATATTAATAAATTACGAATTAAATGAATTAACTGTTAATAAATTTCTCGCCTAATTCGATATCTTTTTTGAGAACGTCCAACATACTATCCAGTGACTTCTGTTCAAAATCGCTAAGTTTGCCGATATCTAAACGTTCTTCGATACCATTTTTACCTAAGCGAACAGGCTGAGCGAAGAATCGGGCATATTTGCCATCACCTTCTACATAGCTGCACTCGATGACATTGCTTTCACCCTGCAAGCCACGGATCAAAGAAAGACCCAGACGTGCCGCTGCCTGCCCCATAGACAGAGTGGCAGATCCGCCACCTGCTTTCGCTTCAACCACTTCAGTACCTGCGTTCTGAATACGTTTGGTTAACGCTTCAACTTCTTCATCAGTGAAGCTGACGCCCTGAATTTGTGACAGCAATGGTAGGATAGTCACACCAGAGTGCCCACCAATAACAGGCACTTCCAACTCCTCAGAGTTCTTACCTTTCAGTTCTGCAACAAAAGTATTGGAACGGATGATATCCAGCGTCGTAACACCGAACAGACGGTTTCTGTCGTAAACGCCTTCTTTTTTCAGAACCTCAGCCGCGATCGCCACAGTAGTATTCACAGGGTTCGTGATAATACCGATTAATGCTTTTGGACAAGCCTTAGCTGCCTGCTGGACCAGATTACGAATGATCCCCGCATTAATATTGAACAGATCTGAACGATCCATGCCTGGTTTACGCGCCACACCCGCAGAGATTAATACAACATCTGCGCCTACCAATGCAGGGGTTGCATCTTCACCAGCAAAACCAGTGACTTTGACTTCCGTTGGGATATGACTAAGATCGGCTGCCACACCTGGAGTCACCGGAGCAATGTCATACAAGGAAAGTTCTGAACCTGAAGGAAGTTGGGTCTTGAGTAGAAGGGCAAGTGCCTGACCAATACCACCGGCTGCACCGAGAACTGCAACTTTCATCCTGATACTCCTTAAATAAAGTGCTGTAAAAAACTTAAACCTGTCTGGTTAAGAGCCTGAATCTGTTTCCCCACATTCAATGCATGTATGGGATAGACTCTCAGCCCCACTGATCACTACGTATTAAGAACAATCTGTTAACAGACAGATTATCTACCTAATGGCTTGATGATGAAATACCAAAGTTATTTTATTCTAGACAAAAGGCTTATCTGTTAATGAGATAACGGACACTTTTTTGAGAATTAATCCTGTTATATTATTAATAACTTAGTTGATTACCTTACTCTTATCTCCCAAACCAAACAATACCATTTAATTAACAATATATTTACCATACTCAATATGTGGGAAAGGAAACACAGAGAAAATGAACGCATGAATACACTGATGATTAATAAGGATATATCATGGAAATGAAAATAATGTAATTATGCTTATTATTTTAGTTTTTTCTTCTCTTCCTTGAATAAAAATTCACTCTTTCGCATAATAATAGCTTCATAACGGATTCAACGATGGTGAAATATGCGTGCTCCTTCGAAACAGGAAGATTTGGTCAAGGCTTTCAAAGCCTTATTGAAAGAAGAAAAATTCAGCTCTCAAGGTGAAATTGTCGCAGCACTTCAGGAAGAGGGCTTTGAAAACATTAACCAATCTAAAGTTTCTAGAATGCTGACTAAATTTGGCGCAGTCCGAACCCGTAATGCAAAAATGGAGATGGTCTACTGCTTACCCGCAGAATTAGGTGTTCCCACAGCCACAAGCCCATTGAAAAATCTGGTCTTGGATGTCGATTATAATCATTGTGTTGTGGTTATTCGCACCAGCCCGGGCGCTGCACAGTTGATTGCACGCCTGCTGGATTCCCTGGGTAAAGCAGAAGGAATACTTGGCAGTATTGCGGGAGATGACACTATTTTTACGACACCAGCACAGGACTTTACAACAAAGCAACTCTACGAGGCTATTCTCGATCTCTTTGATCAAGAACTTTAACCCTGTCGTATAGCCAAACTACATATACCCAATAGATTTCAAGTTGCAGCACGGTGGCAGACAAACGGAACCCTGGGAATAGAGATAAAGAGGATCGCACGACTCATGCGATCCTCTCACTCTGATGATTTTGACAATCAAGCCTCGTGCACTTTCTTACCCAGCTCAGTCAGCAACTTCTCGTGAATGCCATCGAATCCACCATTACTCATGATAAGAATGTAATCACCCGGTTGTGCCACCTCAACAATCATACGTACCAAAGCATCAATATCCGCACTCCAGCGAGCAGGTTGGATGCAGTGTTCCGCAATTTCTGCGACCTGCCACGGAATATTGGCAGGCTGATACAAGAAGACTTCATCAGCACGTCCCAGAGAAGGCGCAATATCATTTTTGCTCATGCCCATTTTCATGGTATTTGAACGCGGTTCTAGCACAGCAAGGATACGAGCGACACCGCCAACTTTACTTCTCAGCGCTGCCAGTGTCGCCAAAATTGCAGTGGGATGATGAGCAAAATCATCATAAACTGAGATACCATTCACTTCACCACGCAATTCAAGACGGCGGCGCGCATTGATAAAATCGCCCAGTACCTGACAAGCATCCGCAGGCTGAACACCAACATGATGGGCAGCCGCAATTGCGATCAAACCATTGTGCATGTTGTGTTCACCCACCAATGACCAGTTCACTTCGCCAACCTGTTCACTTTGATGGAACACTTGGTAGATGCTGCTATCCTGACTGACTTTCTTCGCTTGCCAGTTACCCGTTTCCCCGATATGTTCCAGCTCACTCCAGCATCCCATTCCGAGCACATGTTTCAGGTTAATGTCATTATCGGGTACCAGAATCTTACCACTGCCCGGCACAACCCTGACGAGATGGTGGAACTGTTTTTGGACGGCCGCTAGATTTTCAAAAATATCAGCATGATCAAATTCAAGGTTATTCATGATTAGTGTGCGGGGGCCGTAATGCACGAATTTTGAACGTTTATCAAAAAACGCGCAGTCATACTCATCCGCTTCAATCACGAAAAATGGACTTTCACCGATTTGTGCTGAAACGTCAAAATTGCCCGGCACACCGCCGATCAGGAATCCCGGCTTATAACCGCAGGCTTCTAAGATCCATGCTAGCATTCCTGCGGTTGTCGTTTTACCATGCGTTCCCGCGACGGCTAACACCCAGCGTTCTGGCAAAACATGATCATGTAGCCACTGTGGGCCAGATGTATAAGGAATGCCACGATCCAGCACCGCTTCCACACAGGGATTACCACGTGTCATGGCATTGCCAATGATTACCATGTCTGGCTCAGGATCGAGCTGTGAAGGATCATATCCTTGAATCAGCTCAATGCCCTGTTTTTCCAGAAGGGTACTCATTGGAGGATACACATTGGCATCAGAGCCGGTAACTTCATGACCCAGTGAACGAGCGAGGATCGCCAGCCCTCCCATGAAAGTACCGCAGATGCCAAGAATATGAATACGCATTTATTTCTATCCAATATCATGAGGTGTGTCACTATTCTAACCATCAATGCTGAGATTAGAAATGCAATAGCCTATCAATCACCCCATTCTTTAGCTAAACTGCCGCGCATGAGTGCGACACGCAAGTGCAGCACGCTCTCTAAAACCACAACAAAATTCAGGGCTTTCGTCATGAAAACATTAGGCGAATTCATCGTCGAGAAACAGCACGACTTTCCTCATGCTACGGGTGAACTGACCGCACTGCTTTCTGCCATCAAACTGGGTGCCAAGATCATTCATCGGGACATCAATAAGGCTGGTCTGGTGGATATTTTAGGCACCAGCGGCGTATCGAATGTTCAGGGCGAAGTTCAGATGAAGCTGGATTTGTATGCCAATGAAAAACTGAAGGCTGCATTGAAAGCGCGCGGTGAAGTAGCAGGTATTGCTTCCGAAGAAGAAGATGAGATCGTTGTCTTTGATGGCGACCGTGCAGAAAATGCGAAGTATGTTGTTTTGATGGACCCACTGGATGGTTCTTCGAATATTGATGTAAACGTTTCCGTCGGGACTATTTTCTCAATTTACCGTCGAATTACACCTATTGGGCAGCCGGTTACCGAAGAAGATTTCCTGCAACCGGGGAATCGTCAGGTTGCGGCGGGTTATGTGGTCTATGGCTCGTCCACTATGTTGGTTTACACCACGGGTTGCGGAGTTCATACATTCACTTACGATCCCTCACTCGGCGTATTTTGCCTGACTCATGAGAAAGTTCAATTCCCTGCCAAAGGCAATATGTACTCCATCAACGAAGGGAACTACATCAAATTCCCGATGGGCGTGAAGAAGTACATCAAATATTGCCAAGAGCAAGACGAAGCCACCCAGCGCCCTTACACCACCCGCTATATTGGCTCGCTGGTTGCAGATTTCCACCGCAACCTGCTGAAAGGCGGTATCTATATTTATCCAAGCACCGCAAGTCACCCAACAGGAAAATTGCGTCTGCTGTATGAATGCAACCCAATTGCTTTTTTGGCTGAGCAGGCTGGCGGCAAGGCCAGTGATGGCAAAAACCGAATTCTAGATATCACACCAACCCAATTGCATCAGCGAGTTCCTTTCTTCGTGGGAACAGAATCAATGGTGGAAAAAGCTGAAAGCTTTATGGCTGAATTTCCAGGTGAGTAAGTAGGTTTGTTGATTGAATAGTTAATTTAATGAAGGGGCGAAGTGTCGCCTCTTTAATAAACGACACGACTTATCCTTTAATTTGTTGAGCAACACGCTTAACGCAACGACTTACTCTCAACGTTAACATCATTTTTTCCCTGCCGATTATCTATATTGTTCCCTTAAGTTCTATACATACTCTTTCTCTATTTATATTTGTTCACGAAATCATTCTGTTCATGACTCATGAACAAGGCAGAAGTGTGAACAATAAAAAAGTAAATAATCACTTTTTATCCACTACAACAGATTTTATAACACCCAATTCCTGAGCTGTATGGCGTTCAACGACTGGAAAAATGCGGGGACTTTAAGTCTGTTTTGGCTATAATAGCCCGCACTCCATTTTGGTTTGAAATTAAAGGAAACCTTTTATGAGCCTGAACAATGTACCGGCCGGTAAAGAACTGCCTGAAGATATCTATGTCATCATTGAGATCCCTGCAAACGCAGATCCGATCAAATATGAAGTAGATAAAGACTCCGGCGCACTGTTTGTAGACCGTTTCATGTCTACGGCAATGTTCTATCCTTGCAACTACGGTTACATCAACAATACTCTGTCCCTTGATGGCGACCCTGTTGACGTGCTGGTTCCTACGCCATACCCATTACAACCAGGTTCCGTTATTCGCTGCCGTCCAGTTGGCGTTCTGAAAATGTCCGACGAATCCGGTGAAGATGCGAAATTGGTCGCTGTTCCTCACACCAAACTGAGCAAAGAATACGATCACATCAAAGATGTGAACGATCTGCCAGAACTGCTGCGTGCCCAAATCACCCATTTCTTTGAACATTATAAAGATCTGGAAAAAGGCAAATGGGTGAAAGTTGACGGTTGGGACAATGTTGAAGCCGCTAAAGCTGAAATTCTGTCTTCTTTCGAACGCGCTGCTAAAAAATAATCCTAAAGGATAACAGCGGGTTTTGATCATAAAAAACCTCTGCCACCACATAGAGGCAGAGGTTTTTATTTATTCTTCTTCGTGGCGCTTGATCCAGTCACCACATGTTATCCGATGCAGTCCATCGACAGGCAGTCTATATAAATAGATCCATGCACTGCCGTAAGGTGTTTTAATCAGTTCCCTTTCGTATTCCTGAGAATTCTTTTTCAAAGCATCCAGTTCTGTCAGGATGGATGGCGTAATGCGATATACTTCGCATTCAATTGTCCCTTCGCCACGGATCACCGCTGGATAATGTCCCAGGTCATAAATTTCATAACCTTCTAACCTATGTTCTCCTAGAAGTTGGGCATAGGTCATCCAGTGATGGTTACCTTGTTTGCGCCTCAGGCTGCCATAAACAATCACTCGCATTTTTAAAACTCAAACTCATAGAGCAGATCTAAAGCCTGATCAATACCAGATACCGCATCGAGATACAATCTTGGCATTACACGATAGCGTAATGTCAAGGTCGCCAGAGAATCAAAAATACCAACACCGTATTTCACCTGCAAGTTGTTGGTTATCTTGCCACTGACGACAACCTGAGATTTGTCACCCACACCCTGAGTATCTAAAGCTAAATCAGAAACACCAAAAGTTTCACCAATCTTGCCAACCAATTGACCACTTTGGGAAACGCCCAAACCAATCAGCATGGAAGTCATTTGGTTATTGTCAGAACCACTCTTCTCCAAACCTTCACCACGCAGAAGATAAGACAGTGCTTCCTGCTGTGATTTTGCTGGCTCAGAGAAAATTTCAACTTTGGGTTTATCCGCCAATCCCGTAACTTTCACACCAGCGACAACCTTATTCGCCGTCGAGTCGGGGTTACGGATTGCTTCAATGTTCAACATCGGCTGTTCCGGCGGGCCAGAAAATATGATTGTACCCTTGCGTACCAGCAAATCCTGCCCGTAGGCATGGAAACGACCATCTGGAATATCAATCTGGCCATTCAGCCCCAGCCCCTGTTTATCCTGAATGACTTTCAAGGCTCCCTTAAGTTGAGCTTTCAGACCAAATGCATTCAAACGGACATCATCACCAATGCGAATATTTAAGTTACTTTTAACCAGAATGGACGATTTTTTCTTCTCTATCGGCTGGAGATTTTTATCCAGCATGACTTCGTCAGAAGAAATACCCACAGCAGACTCTGGTAATTCCTGCACCGTAATGCGTGCCCATGGAATATCCACATTCCCATCAAGTTTCAGTAGATCAGGCGTGGCTTCAAGTACCAGATTAGGGCTAACATCAATTTTCACCATTGGCGGCACTGTCACACGCAATTTTTCACCATTCGCGGCAATCTTGGCATACCATGCGTTCAAATTACGCCAGTCAGCATTGCCGTTAAGGTTTAGCTGCCCTTTAGGCGTTTTGATAACGCCCTCCAAGCCAGAGCGGACACCATCAAAATAGATAGCTAGCTGGCCTTGGGTGATATCAAAAGGCAGCCAATAACTGACGATTTGGAGATCATCCGTCTTAAGCTGACCAAACAACAGCGGGTTTTTTACATTACCACCGAGACGGAGGTTAGCGTTCAAATCCCCTTCTGCTTTCTCGTCTTTACCCAAAATCGGTTTAATCAGCTTTAAAGAAAGAGCTTGAATATCCACATTCCCAGACAGCTTGCGGCGGCCTTCCAGGTCAGCCACCTGAACATTGCCATTCAATTGCCCATTGCCTGCCAGCTTAAACAACCATGCCACATTTGCCTTACCATTTGTTAGTCCTGCATTCACTGTTAATGTTTCAAAATCAACAGGTAATGCAGTCCCCTCAACCATTTGGTGAAGCTGAACCCCATTTCCTTGCAAGACGACTTTAGCCTGTGGCAAAACCTGTCCCGCAGTCCATTTGACATTGGCATTCCCGCTGAACACGCCTTTAAGTTGGGTCATTTTATCAAGGAATGGCTGAATCATGGCCAAATCAAAACGCTTAAGCACCACTTCAGCATGACCACTGGCTCCCGCCTCAATCGGTTTGGGGACACAGATCTGTGCATTCGGGTTAAGCCAGCAATGTGTTCCTACTGTCACTTTCTGCTGTAGATTCAGGTAATCAATGGCAATCGCCTTACTTAAGCGCCACTCACCAACAGGAGTATCAAAGTAGGTATTGTTGATAGTCCCTTGCCAACGCTCCTGCCCGCGGTCAAAGCGGCCATTGAGTGCCAATTGACCTGATACGGGGTTACCCTCAATTTTCAAATGTAAATCATGCTGCTTTTCCGTGCCCTTGGCATTTAGCATCAAGTTATTGATGATTAAATCCGCCTGTTTCAATTGATGAACAGTAACTAAGAGCTGTCCTTCAATCTGTTCAGCCGAGCGCACATCTCCCTTAATCGTGGCGCTATCCACTTTCAGCTCATTCTGCCACCGCACATTACGTGCATTTAAATCTGCCACTATTTGTGGCGCTTTCATGTTACCGCGCAGTTTCACATTACCGATAACCACACCAGCCAATCCCGGCAGTAGTCCATTTAACTGTGGTGCATTAATTTCACCGTCCAACTTCCACTTTTCATCTGTAAGCTGCCCTTGAATATTCAGCCTATTGCGGCCAAAAGTGAGGTCAAACTGCGGAATATTCCACTGTCCCGCCGCATTACCTGACGCCTTGCCATGCGCCTTGACGGTATTTTGTTTCACATCACCGTCAAGAGCAATTTCAGGGATCTGGAGTTGCCAACTACCACCATACAGGCTACCGCGCACAGCCATTTTGCCATTCATTTTAGCTGGCCATTCTGGCCACTGTTTAGCTGTATTGATGCCATCCAGAATCAGGTTCGCATTCCAGCTAATCGCTTTACGCCAGTCAACAACGCCAGTGATCTCCGCCTTCCCCTGCAAGGCAGACAGACGCAGACGGGTTAGCCTGAGCAGTTCTTCATTACCCTTCGCATCCAGCATCAGTAATGCAGGAGGAATATCACGACCTTTAATATCTGAACGGAGGGAGAGATCGTAGCCACTGGCTTTGCCATTCAGTCGAAGCTTAACACCATCAAGTCGATATTCCGGTTCACCCGTCAATGGCCACTGAAGTTGTTTGCTTTCCAATGTCAGGCGTACAGGCAAACCCGCCTTCGCCAACTCAGTCTGAGCACTCAGATTGGCAACAACAGGCCCTGAAAGATGCAATGCCAGATTAAGCTGCTGCAACAGAGCACCATTCAGGGTTAAATCAACCTTTTGCCCTTTTAGTTCATTCAGATTTGTATTGCCCTTAATCGCCAGTTTGACTGGCCACTGTCCAAATAGCCCCACCGTCCCCTGTAGCGAAAGTGAGCCTTCCGGTGCACTTACACTGAAGGTTTTCATATCAACCTGCTGCCCCTGATTACTGGCTTGCAGCCGTAGATCATTAATCGTGATACCTGTATCACCTGTCAGGCGAAGCTGACTGCCATGAATGTTTTCTGCCGTAATATCGAGAGGAATAGGAACATTGGGCAATTCAGCTAAGAAAGGTTTGGCAAATAGCGCCTTCAAGGTTTCACCCAATGATTTTTCAGGTTCAGGCTTTTGTTTACCCTTTTGCGCTGTATTTTCCACTGTACCGCTTTGTTCAGGCGGCGTTTTAGGCAAAGCAACCAACAGATTGCTGATTTCCGTTGGTTTCAATGTCAGCTGTTTTTCCCTCCACTGCGCTCCTGTTTTAAATTCATCCAACGCAATCACTATATCGTCAACCTTGACGTGGATATTCTTCAAAGAAAGCAAATCCAGTGAAATAGGATACGGTGTTTTCAATTCAGTCAATGGTTCTGATGCAGGTGACTCTTCTGATGGAGGAAGCTCAGCCGTATTCACCGAAACTACCACACCTTCTGTGGTCAACGCATTGACACACAAATGACTGTGTTTCAGGCAGGATAAGCGTAACGAAAGGTGTAAATTGTCAGCACTGACATTTATTCCCAGCATCTGATATTTAACACCTTTTAAGGTTAAATCGCGCCAGCCCCCGCTGACATTGGCGATATCCAGTCCGGGAACCCAACGTGCGGCGCTGTTAATCATAAAATGCAGGCCGGTTTGTGTACCAACCAATCCCATAACGGTTATCAACACCAGGCCAACAAGCAGCAGAAAAGCCATACTGAGCCTTTTGACCCACCTCATAATTCAGCCCCTAAACCGATGTAAAACTCAATACCATGATTGTTTGCGTCTCCTACTGGCATCGCAAGATCAAACTTAATTGGTCCGACGGGTGAAGCCCAACGCACACCAACCCCTGCGCCGGTTTTAAAATCACTTTTTTTAATATCATCCACCGCTTCACCCGCATCTACAAACAACGCACTCCACCAATTCCCATAGATATTATATTGATATTCCAGTGAGCCAACGGCTAGTTTCGATGCCCCAGTCAGTTTCCCCTCACTATTTTTCGGCGAAATTTTTTGGTACTTATAACCACGGATGCTGCGATCCCCCCCTGCGAAGAAACGTAAATCTGGGGGAACTTTATTGAATTCATTGGTTTCAATCCAGCCTAGATCCCCCCGTAACACAAAGCGGTGCTTCTCCTTATAAGTCCTGATCCAGACGTGATGTGCCTGCAACACCAAGAAATCCACATTCGAATCCCAGGTTTTGTCGGAAAAATCTATCGAATAACGCTGACTATCTCCCCAATAAGGCATGGTGCCACCACGCTGGCGAATTCGGCTGACATTCGCTCCCGGATAGAGCAGCATCGTCGTATTTGTCACATTGGCCTGCGTAAAGTGACTAAGACTCCAGCGTAAATTGATACCATATTGCCATCCGGTGGAGAGATCCCAATTGCGGGAAAGGTTCAATGTTGCCGTATCAGAAATGGTATCGTTAATATCTTTACGTTTATAACCTGTCTGCAACTCATAATATTGTTCAAGCGGATTAGATTTGAGTGGCATTTTGTAGGATGCATCAATAACTTGTTCAGGTGCCGACAGGTTAATATTGGTACTCAGGCTATGCCCACGAGAGTTAAGCCATGGCTTTTTCCATTTTGCTTTAACCCGGGGGCCGACATCCGTTGCATAACCCCCCCCTAGTTCAACATAATTGGCAGAACTGGGAACCAAGGAAGCATCCAGTGGCAATAACTTATCCTGGCTCGTGTGGCCTACCTTGAAATCAGGCACGACAACCACAGAATTGAACCATCCCGTATTCGCCAGACGACTGCTGAACTCCGCAAGTTGATCCGAGGTGTAATACTCACCTTGTTTAAAGGGCAAAAGATTGTTCAGGTAATTCTCACGAATTTGCGAGCCGTGGTATCTCACGGGGCCAAAACGGTAACGATCTCCGCTGTCGAAATCGAAGTTCCAATAGGATTCATGCTGCTCCCGTGATACTTCTAATTCACTTTTTTTCATCACGGCATCAAAGTAACCCTTTCTAACTGCCAGACTATTCAATGCGCCCTTGAAATGTTCGTATTCACCATGATTAAGGATCGCCCCTTCCTTTGGCATATTTTTTTTGATGAGTGCCGCATAATCTTTATCGGTTTTTGCGCTACCTTCCAAATCAACATTGACTTCGACTACCCGTACCGGTTCACCCGGTGTCACGTTCGCTGTCAAAATAGGACGGGAAGGTGGTGTTTTCTCCTGATAAGTGAATTCAACAGTGGGATCGTAGTATCCCAATGGCCTTAACCCTTGCTGTATGGCTTTCTCGACACGGGCCTGGAAGCGCCCATCGGGAGCGACTTCATCGGTACTTATGTTTGAGAGCTGTACTCTGGCATTTTTTTCCAGTTCGCCAGAAAGTCCTTCCACTTTCAATCGTAAATTTGCACTATAGGCCGATGGAGTTGCGACAGACACGCAAAGCACAAATATGAAGGGGTATCGTGACACGCAAACTCCTAATATTTATCTATCTGGGGATAAAATCCAACGATATAAAAATGCTGCAATAAATTAATTCTGGTAAAGTTTGAAAGATATACAAGCAACTAATAACCATAAAATTTATGAATAACGGGAGAGAATCTTGCCAAATTCAGCCAACGAAAGCCAACATGTTTCCACACAGGATGCATTACTGGGTAGGGCAATCCCATTAACTGTATCACCCTACCACGTCGTCACACAGCATTCGATAAACGACATTCCTGAAAACATGGAGATAGCTTATATAGGAATGGGGTGTTTCTGGGGAGTTGAACGCCTGTTCTGGCAACAGGAAGGTATTTACACGACCTCTGTGGGTTACAGTGGCGGTACTACGCCAAATCCAACTTATGAAGAAGTCTGCACAGGGTTAACCGGACATGCCGAAGTGATCAGGATCGTATTTGATCCAACCAAAATCACTTATGGGCAGTTATTGACGCTTTTCTGGGAAAATCACGATCCCGCCCAAGGTATGCGTCAGCATGGTGATGTCGGTACACAATATCGCTCTGCCATTTACACTATTTCATCTCAGCAGTACGAGCAGGCACTCGCTACCCGCGAACAATTCCAGCAAGCGATGGATGAAAATGGCGACCAGCGCACAATCACCACGGAGATCCGCGCAGCGGAGCCATTCTATTTTGCGGAAGATTATCACCAGCAGTATCTCTTCAAAAATCCTGAAGGGTATTGTGGACTCGGTGGTATTGGGGTATGCCTCCTTCCTACGCACAAAAACTAGCCGATTTAGTTAGCTCAGTGTTATAATCATTGGGCTAAATTTATATATCTTACGGTAAAATGCCGTAAGATTTTATTTGTATAATTTTTCATCTCCCCTCCGGTGTTATTCAAATAAAACCTACCCTACCGCTGGAGATAAAACACGGGTACCTTATGTTAAATAGTTTATTAATAATACTTTTGCTATGTGCAATCAGCGCATTTTTTTCGCTATCTGAAATTTCTCTGGCCGCCTCAAGAAGGATCAAATTAAAACTCATGGCCGATGAAGGGAACCTCAATGCTGCCCATGTGCTTAAGTTACAAGAAACGCCAGGCATGTTCTTTACTATTGTTCAAATTGGTTTGAATGCAGTAGCGATCCTCGCGGGCGTCGTGGGAGAATCCGCATTTTCACCCGCCCTGAAAACACTATTCTCAAACTTTATGCGTCAGGAATGGGCCGATCAACTTGGCTTTATCTGTTCTTTCATTATCGTCACCAGCCTCTTTATTCTGCTTGCTGATTTGATCCCTAAACGCATTGGCATGATTAAGCCCGAAGCCGTTGCAGTGAGAATTGTCAATCCAATGCGTTTCTGTCTGGCAACTTTTCGCCCGTTGGTATGGCTGTTCAATGGCCTTGCTGACTGTTTCTTAAAAATCTTTAAAATCCCTATGGCACGTAATGAAGACATCACTTCCGATGATATTTATGCCGTTGTTGCAGCCGGAGCGTTAGCGGGTGTATTACGTAAACAGGAGCATGAGCTGATTGAAAATGTTTTCGAACTGGAATCCCGTACCGTGCCTTCTGCCATGACTTCCCGTGAAAGCGTCATTTATTTTGACAAGAATGAAGACGAAAACAGTATCAAGGAAAAGATCTCCACCCATCCGCATTCAAAATTTCTCGTTTGTGATGGCGGTATTGACCATGTTACTGGCTATGTGGATTCCAAAGACTTACTCAACCGTGTTCTGAACGGGCAAAGCCTCAGCTTGAAAGATGGCGTTCAAACCCGCAATGCCCTGATGATCCCTGATACGCTCTCACTCTCTGATACGCTGGAAAGTTTCAAAGCGGCTGGTGAAGATTTTGCGATCATCCTCAACGAGTACGCATTGGTGATGGGAGTCATTACCTTGAATGACGTAATGACCACCTTAATGGGCGATTTAGTTGATCAGGGGCAGGAAGAGCAGATTGTTGTCCGTGATGAAAATTCATGGCTTGTTGAAGGTGGCACACCGATCGAAGATGTGTTGCGAGTACTGGATATCGATGATTTCCCTGACTCCAGCAATTATGAAACCATCGCAGGATTTATGATGTTTCGCCTGCGGAAAATTCCAAAGCGTACAGATTTTGTGAAATTCAGCGGCTACAAGTTTGAAGTGGTGGATATCGATAATTACAAAATCGACCAATTGCTGGTGACGAAAATTGTGGACACACCAACCCAATCCAACCCATCTCCCAGCGGTCAAGCACAAACCCAGTAAAAAATCCGATCAAAAACGGCCGCAAGGCCGTTAATTATACTCATCATACGCTATGTGCTATCAACTCTGACACATACCGTTCGGTGAGTCAGTCGTTACAGAAAAACTACCCTATTTCAGCCTGTAGGCGCAACACTTGCTGATTAATTTCGCTCATTACATGCAAGTGACGTTTATCTTTTATCTTGGGTGGTAAGATCTTCCCGTAGTTAAATTCAAAAGCGCCCATGTCCTTAATATACAAACGCCCACGAAATAGAGTTTTTACGTAAAGAGCAACTTTCAGTGGGTTATAATGGTGAAAGATTTTCATTTATTTTTTTCTCCTCCCATTCTGCTTACGGTACTATTTCTACTGCATTACACCATCAGTGAATCAAAAGACACATCACTGCTGTGTAAGATGTATAGACTATGCATATAGAAATTTGTTCCCTGATTTTAGAGATTCAATCACTAATTTTACGTAACATAATGAAACTATAGAGTATTATGTTGCTTTAACATGGGATTACCTTATATTTTGTTTCAAATGTTATCAATTTGTTTATTTTTATGAGGACAGACCAGTTAACAAGCGCTATGCTGAATGTGACGTTCCCTGATAACATGCTTCACCATGCTAACTAAGGAATAAATATGATAAAAAACATTGTGTTATCTGCAATGCTGAGTTTAACTTCAGTATTCGCATTCGCCCATAACATCACAGTAGGACAGCCAGTCCCTGCGGTCAGCGTGACAGATAAAGGTGAGTTACTGCTCAACAATGACAAGTTCAGCTACCAAAATTGGAACAGTACAGAACTTCCTGGAAAAGTAAGAACCATCCAGCATATTGCTGGCCGCAGTTCTGCAAAAGAGATGAATGATCCTCTGATTCAAGCGTTGAAACAAGCCGACCTTCCAAAGGCAAAATATCAAACAACCAGCATCGTGAATACTGATGATGCTATTTTTGGTACCAGCGTCTTCGTTCGTAATAGCCTCGAAGACAGTAAAAAAGAGTTTCCGTGGTCACAGTTTATTGTCGATAGCGAAGGTTTAGCCAAGAAAGCCTGGGGTCTGGAACCCAAAAGTTCGGCAATCATCGTGTTGGATAAAAACGGTAACGTGAAATTTGTTAAAGATGGTAAATTGAGCAACGAAGATATCACCCATGTTCTCAATCTAATCAAAGAAGAATTGAACAACTAACCTGTAGTTTCATTAACACTTCAGTAATCATAAGTTAGTCATAATGGTTCCAAAACAGGAACCATTATCACCTTAATAATTAAGAAACTAATAACTAAAAAATAGTGACTCTGAATCCCGGATTCAGAAAAGATTCACGCGGCGCGTAATTTAACTTCTTACCTTCCCAATCCGTGACATGTGCACCTGCGGCAATCGCAACAGCGTGGCCTGCGGCGGTATCCCAAATATTAGTTGGCCCAAAACGCGGGTAAAGTTGAGCTTTTCCTTCTGCAACCATACAAAATTTAAGTGAAGATCCGACCGAAAGTGTCTGATGAGTTCCTAATTGAGTAAGATAATCCTTCAATTCCTCGTCCATGTGAGAACGGCTGATCACCACAGTCGGCAGCATTGCAGCAGCAACCTTAATAGGAATTGTCTGCCCATTGGTTTCCTTCCAAGCCTGATGTCCCTGCCCTGCGTACAAAACATTCAGCACAGGAACATAAACGACGCCCATCACCGGGACACCATCCTCAATCAGTGCAATATTGACGGTAAATTCGCCGTTTCTCTGGATAAACTCTTTCGTACCATCCAACGGATCAACCAACCAATAACGCTGCCAGTTTTTGCGCTCCTCCCATACAGGAGGATCTTCTTCTGACAGCAACGGGATATCCGGTGCAATACGCATCAATCCCGCTTTAATAATCTTGTGGGCGGCAATATCCGCAGCAGTAACAGGTGAGTCATCCATTTTATGCTCTACTTTCAACGGCTGCTCATCCTGATAAACCGCCATGATTGCAGCTCCAGCTTCCCGCGCCAATTGGCAGATCTGTTGTAGCATCATACACCTCTGCATTAATTGTTCAGCTATAACTTTAGATTACATTTTTAGCGTATTTTGTACTGGAATAGCGAATACTTTATCTCAAAAAACGCGCAAAAAAATAGCCGGATAACCGGCTATTTCATTGATGAAAGATAAAATCACAGGATTTCCAGTAATTCTACTTCAAAGATCAGTGTGCTGTAAGGAGGAATTGACGCGCCTGCGCCACGCTCACCATAAGCCAAATTATGAGGGATATAGAGTTCCCACTTGGAACCAACAGGCATCAGGGTCAGCGCTTCAATCCAACCAGGGATAACGCCACTCACTGGGAATTCTGCTGGTGTACCACGCTGCACGGAGCTATCAAACACAGAGCCATCAATCAGGCGACCAGTATAATGCACACGAACACGGTCACTACGAGCAGGGATCGCACCATCACCTTGTGTCAGAACGGAGAACTGTAAGCCAGACTCTGTGCTGCTGACGCCTTCACGTTCTGCATTTTCTGCCAGAAACTTTTTGCCTTCTTCTGCCATCGTCTGCTGATGTTCATGACGAACACTATCAGCACGTTCATGAATTTCGCGCAACGCACGATGCAGTTCTTCTACAGGAATAGCCGGAGAACGATTTTCCAGAGCATCACACAGACCTGCCAGTAATGCTTCTGGTTCCAATCCCTGTAAACCAGATTCCTGCAATTGTTGCCCAACCTGTAAACCAATGCCGTAACTCGCCCGCGCTTCAATAGACTCAAAAGAAGGTGTTGTCATGAAAATACCTGTTATTAAATGAATGAAGACTCAAGCATAACAGCCCTGCCAGGATGGGTAAACGCGCGAAGAGTTTTAATCGAGATGGGTAATGAAAAAATACAAACAAAAAACGCTGGCAATGCCAGCGTTTTTTGTCACATGTTCGCTTTAGCTAATCAGAGATCAAGCTTCAGGAACGATGTTAACGTTCAACTGTGCGAATACATCGCTGTGTACCTGGAAGTGAACTTCGTGCTCACCAGTGGTACGCAGAACGCCGTTAGACAGGCGAACTTCGCTCTTAGATACCGCAACGCCAGCAGCAGAAACTGCGTCAGCGATGTCACGAGTACCAATAGAACCGAACAGTTTACCTTCGTCACCCGCTTTAGAAGCGATGGTGACAGAGCCCAGTGCGTTAATTTGTGCTGCACGAGCTTCTGCTGCTGTCAGAACGTCAGCCAATTTGGCTTCCAGTTCAACACGGCGAGCTTCGAAGAATTCGATGTTTTTCTTAGTCGCAGGAACGGCTTTGCCCTGTGGAACTAAGAAGTTACGGGCATAACCCGCTTTAACGTTAACTTGGTCACCCAGGCTACCCAGGTTCGCTACTTTATCAAGCAGAATAACTTGCATTACCTTATCCTCTCAAAGTCGTTAATGGACTGAGCCTATTACTGATGACGATCAGTGTAAGGCAACAAAGACAGGTAGCGCGCACGCTTGATAGCACGAGCGAGCTGACGCTGGTATTTTGCACGAGTGCCGGTAATGCGGCTTGGTACAATTTTACCGCTTTCGGTAACATAGTTTTTCAGCGTAACGATGTCTTTATAATCAATCTCTTGAACGCCTTCCGCTGTAAAACGGCAGAATTTGCGACGACGGAAATAACGTGCCATTTGGCTAGTCTCCAGAATCTATCAATTCAATCTGCTCGGCATGAAGAACCAGTTTACTAAGACCATTGCGCCCTTGATGGCTATTAATGAATCCTGAAACGGTTATTCGGCTACCGACCGTTATACTGTGAGTGAACTCTTGTAATAACTGTCCGCTGGCAATAACGGGCATTTTGCACCATGATTGCCTGCTACATCCGGCTTCCTGCTGTTGTGAACGATGTTCGAGCACAAACTGGCAATGAGGAATACCGGATGGGCTAACTTTTCGTATCGGCACTCTGCAAACTGTGCCAGAAAGCACCAAACGATTAGCTGCCACAGTAATTACTCTTCAGAGTCCCCAGCTTCATCAGCATCATCAGCCATGTCTTCTTCTAAGACCAGGTCACGGCTACGACGTTCGTCTTTAGCTTTAACCATTGGTGATGGTTCAGTTACTGCGTGCTTAACGCGCATAACCATGCTGCGGATAACGGCATCGTTGAAGCGGAAGTTAGTTTCCAGCTCATCAATCGCTTCCTGTGGCGCTTCAACGTTCAGCAGAACGTAGTGAGCCTTGTGCAGTTTGTTGATTGGGTAAGCCAGTTGACGGCGGCCCCAGTCTTCCAGACGGTGAATCTGACCTTGCGCGTTAGTGATAGTCGCACTGTAACGCTCGATCATGCCCGGAACCTGTTCGCTTTGGTCAGGATGGACCATAAAAACGATTTCGTAATGACGCATTAGCATTGCTCCTTACGGATTATTAGCCTCCTGTCAGGGTCAACCGTGGCCCATGGAGGCAAGGAACGTATTGAATACGGCTGAAAAATCGACGCGTAACTATACCTGCACAATAAAAAAAACTCAAGGTACGGGTAAAAGAAAAAACGCGTTTATTCTTATTTCCAATGATGTCCCAATGAAACGCATCATGCAGGACAAAAAATTACTGGGCGCTTCTCTGACGCATAATTTCAAACAAGCAAACCCCAGTCGCAACCGACACGTTCAGAGAAGAAACAGAACCCGCCATTGGGATACTGATCAATTCATCACAATGTTCGCGTGTCAGGCGGCGCATTCCTTCCCCTTCTGCACCCATCACCAAAGCCATCGGGCCAGTAAGCTTGCTCTGATACAGCGAATGGGTAGCTTCACCCGCAGTTCCCACAATCCAGATATTGCTTTCTTGCAGCAAACGCAAGGTACGGGCAAGATTGGTCACCCGAATGAGCGGTACGTTTTCTGCTGCACCACAAGCGACTTTTTTGGCGGTTGCATTCAGTTGTGCGGAGCGGTCACGAGGAATAATGACTACATCAACGCCAGCAGCATCCGCAGTACGCAGACAAGCCCCAAGATTATGGGGATCAGTAACGCCATCCAGTACCAGCAAAAAAGGACGATCCAACTGCGATAGAAAATCCGGTAAATCGCTTTCCTGATACTGGCGCCCAGGTTTAACTTTGGCAATGATCCCTTGGTGTACCGCGCTTTCTGTCTGAGTATCCAGCCATTGACGATTAGCCAGTTGAACTGCAATACCAATATCTTCCAATTCCCGTAACAATGGGGTTAAGCGACGATCTTCACGTCCCTTCAATACATAAACTTCCATGAATCGCTGAGGATCGCGATCCAGCAAGGCTTTAACGGCATGAATACCGTAGATAATTTCACTCATGACTGGTTGATACCTAACTCACTGATATCTTAAATGATACCTGAAAAATGGAGGGCAGCAGAAGCCGCCCTGATTCTCTGTATTTGTCAGCTATTTTCCTGCGTTTTTTTCACGCGTTTCGCTTTCAATTTTGCAGTAATCTTTTTGGTTTTGTCTGACGTTTTCTTCTTGCTTGCTTTAGGCTTTTCCGCTTTTTTCTTTTTACGGGAGGCGTTGTCTGGCTCAAAATTGGCTGATTTTTTATGATCACGCCCTTTTTTGCTACTGTTACGCTCTGGTGTACCTCTTTTCGACTTATCTCGCGCGGTCTTACCTTGATTACGCGCCTTTCGGGTCGAAGAAAGCAAGGCGAAATCAATATTGCGTTCATCCATGTGAACCGCTTCGACACGGATCTCTACTTCATCACCAAGCCGATAAGTCTGGCCAGAAGATTCACCAATCAGACGCTGGCCGACATTATCATATCTGTAGTAATCATTATCCAGTGTTGAAACATGTACCAAGCCGTCAATAAACAGCTCATTCAACCTGACAAAGAAACCGAAACCCGTCACGCTAGTAATCAAGCCAGTGAAAACATTGCCCACTTGATCCTGCATAAAATCGCATTTCAGCCAGTCTGCCACGTCTCTTGTTGCTTCATCCGCACGGCGCTCAGTCATGGAGCAATGGTTGCCCAATTGCAGCATGTGATCCATATCGTTATGCCAGCCGCCGGTTGGTGTCCAGTGCTGTTCAACGGCACCATTCTCTTGCTCTTGCGCCAATAAATATTTGATCGCTCGGTGCAATGCCAAGTCAGGATAACGGCGGATTGGCGACGTAAAGTGCGCGTAAGAACGCAGAGCCAGGCCAAAGTGGCCACGGTTTTCCGGATCATAAATCGCCTGTTTCATGGAGCGCAGCAACATGGTTTGCAGTAATTCATGATCCGGCCGTTCAGCCACATCTTTCATCAATTGAGCGTAGTCTTTCGGTTCAGGTTTCATTCCACCCAATAAGCTCAAACCCAGTTCGTTGAAGACTGAGCGCAGATTTAAAATACTTTCTTCTCTGGGCCGATCATGGACTCGGTATAACGCTGGCTCATTATTTTTCTCAACAAAGCGTGCCGCCGCAATATTGGCCAGAATCATGCACTCTTCGATCAGTTTATGGGCATCGCTGCGCGTAACGGGTTCAATACGCTCAATGCGGCGTTCTGCGTTAAAGATAAATTTCGCTTCTTCAGACTCAAACGAAATGGCTCCACGCTGTTCCCGCGCCTGCTCCAGTGCCTGATAAAGCTCATGCAGATACTCGATATGCGTCACCAGCGGCTGGTAATGTTCACGCAGCTCTTGATCGCCCTGCAATATTTTCCATACCTTGGTGTAAGTCAAACGGGCATGAGAGTTCATCACAGCTTCATAGAACTTATAGGAAGACAGCTTGCCTTGGGCAGAAATGGTCATTTCACACACCATGCACAAGCGATCGACTTCTGGGTTCAGAGAACACAGCCCATTCGACAGAATTTCCGGCAACATCGGTACGACTTGAGATGGGAAATAGACTGAGTTACCACGGCTACGCGCTTCTGTATCCAGAGGTGTTTGCGGACGAACATAATAGCTGACATCCGCAATCGCTACCCATAAACGCCAGCCGCCGCCACGTTTTCTTTCACAATAAACCGCATCATCAAAGTCACGGGCATCTTCACCATCAATCGTGACCAGTGGCAGTTCACGCAGGTCAACACGGCCTTTTTTCGCCGATTCCGGTACATTTTCATCGAGATCGACCACCTGTTTTTCTACCATTGGTGGCCAGCTATGTGGAATTTCATGGGTACGAAGCGCAATTTCAACCGCCATGTTCGTACCCATCGTTTCACCGAGCACTTCAACGATCTTGCCGATAGCTTTAGTTCGGCGGGTCGGACGACTCGTCAATTCAACGACGACGACATTGCCCATTCTTGCACCGCAAATTTCTTCTTTTGGGATCAAGATATCGAAACTTAGCCGACTGTCATCAGGGACAACAAATCCCATACCCGCATCGACAAAATATCGCCCGACAATCTGACTGTTCTTTGGCTCCAGTACTCGAACGATACGCACTTCAACGCGACCTTTACGGTCTGGTTGCAAAGGCTGTGCCAATATGACATCGCCATGAATTGCCATTTTCATTTGTTCTGCTGGCAGATAAAAATCTTCTTTGTGGCCTTCCGCACGCAGGAAACCGTAACCATCACGATGTCCAATCACCGTACCTTTCAACAAATCCAGTCTTTCCGGCAACGCATAACATTGACGACGAGTGAAAATCAACTGTCCATCACGCTCCATTGCCCGCAGGCGACGTCGAAACGCTTCCTGTGCATCTGCACTGGTTAACTGAAGTTCTTTTGCTAATTCCTGACGACTTACCGGAGTGGTGTGTTTAGAAAGGATATCCAAGATGTATTCACGGCTTGGGATAGGAGATTCGTATTTTTCAGCTTCTCGTTCCTGAAAAGGATCTTTTGACATCGTAATTCCTCTGTTGTCATCAGCAAGCTGTTGCTCCCCGTGCTTCACTCTCGCTTCACTTAGCCAGAAGCAACTGATAAAGGGGACGATTGTCTTTGACCATATCGGCCAAAGTATGTTTATCCAACTCTTGCAAAAAATTTTCTACCGCTTGATTCAACACTAATTTTAAGCGACATGCAGGCGTGATATAGCAAGCACTACAGTTAACCAATGGAAGCGGTTCCAGTGAACGGACTACATCGCCAATTTTGATCTCGCTGGCAGGCTTACCCAGACTAATGCCGCCATTTTTTCCCCTGACAGCATTAACTAGACCTAAATTACTGAGCTGGTTAATTATCTTCACCATATGATTACGTGAAACACCATAAATTTCAGTTACTTCGGTAATGCTAGTCATCTGACCTTCAGGCAGAGAAGCCATATAAATCAGGGCGCGCAAGCCATAATCGGTAAAACTGGTTAACTGCACACTCACCTCTGGGCGACTGGATATAACAGCGGTTATTTAGAACCAAGAAATAAAATATATGTTTATTGGTTTATCATTATCTGTTCACATTATGTGGGCATTTTAAAAATTAAGCAAAACGAGCTGCGTTTTATAACCTCTCGCCCAAAAGCCTATCCCCAAAAAGTAAAAACCGGGCATAAGGCCCGGTTATACATACTTAAAAGATTAAACTATCAATCAAGCATCAAATGGATCACGCAGGATCATGGTTTCAGCACGATCTGGGCCAGTAGAAATAATATCAACAGGAACGCCAGTCAGTTCTTCAACACGCTTGATGTAGCTCAGTGCTGCTTCTGGCAGCAGGCTGTGATCTTTCACGCCGAAAGTGCTTTCATCCCAACCAGGCAGAGTTTCATACACTGCTTCAAGACCTTCCCAGTTTTCTGCTGCCAATGGCGTAGTGTCAATCAAGCTACCATCAGGCATACGATAACCAATACAGATTTTCACTTCTTTCAGACCATCAAGCACATCCAGTTTGGTCATGCAAAAACCAGACAGGGAGTTGATTTGGATCGCACGACGAATGGCAACGATATCCAGCCAGCCGGTACGACGGCTACGGCCAGTTGTCGCACCAAATTCCTGCCCTTTCTGACGCAGGTACTCGCCGGTTTCATCAAACAGTTCAGTTGGGAATGGACCTGCACCAACACGGGTAGAGTAGGCTTTGATAATACCCAGAACATAGTCAACGTAGCGTGGACCCAGACCAGAACCTGTTGCAACGCCACCTGCTGTGGTATTAGAAGAAGTCACATAAGGATAGGTACCGTGGTCGATATCCAACAGCGTACCCTGTGCACCTTCGAACATCACCAGTTCACCTTTCTGAGTTGCTTTATAGAGCAGGTCAGAAACGTCAACTACCATGTTTGTCAGGATATCCGCAACAGCCAGAATATCATCCAGTGTTTTCTGATAATCAACAGCAGGCTCGTTGTAGTAGTTAACCAGTTGGAAGTTGTGATACTCGATGATTTCTTTCAGTTTGACCGCGAAAGTTTCTTTATCAAACAAATCGCCTACACGCAGGCCACGGCGTGCTACTTTATCTTCGTATGCAGGCCCGATACCACGGCCAGTTGTACCAATCGCCTTGGCACCACGCGCTTTCTCGCGGGCATTGTCCAGTGCAACATGATAAGGCAGGATCAACGGGCAGGCTTCAGAAATAAGCAGGCGTTCACGTACAGGAACCCCACGTGATTCAAGCGCATTCATTTCTTTCATCAAAGCATCTGGTGCTAAAACGACCCCATTTGCGATAATGCTAATGACATTTTCACGCAAGATCCCGGATGGGATTAAGTGGAGAACGGTTTTTTCACCGTTGATGACTAGTGTATGGCCCGCGTTGTGGCCCCCCTGATAACGAACCACGTACTTAGCTCGTTCAGTCAGCAAGTCGACGATTTTACCCTTGCCCTCGTCACCCCATTGGGTGCCCAATACGACAACGTTCTTACCCATTTCAAAAGTTCACTCGGTTGCTTAAAAATGGATTCTACCATCTCATTTAGCACCTTTCAGTATTTTTTCTCACTTCTGTTATTTCGTTTCGTCATATTAACGGGCTGTTAAGTAAGCATTCGTAATGATGCTAGTAACAAAAAAGCCACTGCAAGTTTTCTTACAGTGGCTTAGGCAGCGGTCATTCATTCCGCCGCGTTAGATTTCTTTTTGTTCATTAAGGCAATTCGCCTATCTGAGCGGCTCAGTCATTGGTATTACTGTGCTGCTTAACTGGCGCTTTCATATAACGGAAGAAATCGCTATCTGGGCTGAGTACCATGATGTTATTGCCATCATTCTTGAAGCTCTTCTCATAAGCACGCAGGCTACGGATGAACGCATAGAATTCAGGATCTTTGTTGAACGCATCAGCAAACAGCTTGGCCGCTTCCGCATCACCTTCTCCACGCAGGATAAGTGCCTCGCTATTCGACTTAGCTTTAATTTCAGTTGCTGTTTTATCTGCTACTGCACGGATCTTTTCAGCTTCTTCCAGACCTTGTGAGCGCAGGAGACGTGCTTCAGCTTCACGATCTGCACGCATACGCTGATAAATTGCTTCTGAAATTTCCTGTGGCAAGTTGATCTGTTTGATACGCACATCCACAACCTCAATGCCCAGCTCGGCCATACTGTTCTGGTTCAGAACGGGCTGTTTGCCTTTCGTTTCCTGCCCTACACTAGCCGCAGCCGAAGCAACCGGATTGTCCGCTGTTTCTGCCGTATCACCATCACTTGTCCCTAAGTTCAAAGAATTACGCACATCGGTAGTTAAACGACCACGGGAATCCGTCACAATACCACGCACATCCAAACGACCGATTTCAGAACGCAGACGGTCACTGAATTTACGCTTTAGCAGCAGTTCAGCCTGAGCAATTTCTCCATTACCTGTCGCCAGATAATAGCGGCTGAAATCTTTAATGCGCCATTTCAGGTAAGAATCAACAATCAGGTCTTTATTTTCACGCGTCAGGAAACGGTCAGCTTTGATATCCATAGTCTGGATACGGGCATCAAGTGTTTTGACTGTCTCAATAAATGGAATTTTAAAATGCAGACCAGGCTGATAAACCAGTGGTTTATTTTCCGCATCACGCGCAACCTTACCAAAACGCAGTACAATACCGCGCTGACCTTCGTACACGATGAATATCGACGTATACAGCACAACCAATATAACGGCAATAGCAAAGACGAATGACTTACGCATGATTATGGTCTCCCTTGTCTTAGCGTCTCACCACGCAGGCTACTGGGATTGCCATAGCTAGAATGATTATTACTGGAGTTGTTATAACCTGTTTGTCCTTGTTCAGGTGCAAAATGTGTAGAGCCGCTCTTCTCTGGCGCTACTTTGGCATCTGATGACTGCGTTTTCGGTACTTCAGCTTGTTTACGAAAAACCTGATCCAATGGCAGTACCAGCATGTTATTGCTCTTTTCGTTTGCAATGACCTTACGGGTATTACTCAGAACATACTCCATCGTTTCAATGTAAAGACGCTCACGGGTAATTTCCGGTGCAGCTTTATACTCCGGCAGAATTTTGGCAAAACTTGCCACTTCACCCTGAGCATTCAATACCACACTGACTTTATAGGCTCTGGCATCTTCAATCATGCGTTGAGCATCACCCTTAGCCATAGGCAAAACAGCATTTTTGTAGGATTCAGCTTCACGAATGGTTTTTTGCTCTTCCTCACGCGCTGCGATAACATCATCAAATGCCACTTGCACCTCTTCTGGTGGACGGGCAGTCTGGAAGTTAACATCAAGCAGCGTGATCCCCATGTTGTATGGACGAATGGTTTCTTCCAGTACTTTCTGGGTATCGTTACGCACGATGGTACGATCTGCCGTCAGGATTTTTTCCATGGTGTATTTGCCTACAACACCACGCACTGCGCTGTCAGTCGCTTGGCTCAGGCTGTTGTCCGGGCTGGTGACATTAAAAAGATAAGCCGCAGGGTCGGTCACACGATACTGTACGTTCATTTCAGCACGCACTACGTTTTCATCCGATGTCAGCATGACACCCGATGTCGCCAGTTCGCGAACAGATTCGACGTTAACGGCTCGGACTCGATCGATAAACGTCATTTTCCAGTTCAAGCCAGGCTGCACAATATGGCTGAATTTACCCAATCGGATAACAACGCCACGTTCTGTTTCTTTGATAGTATAAAACCCACTTACAACCCAGATAGCAACGGCAGCAGCAACGGCAAGACCAATAATACGGCCACCAAATTTAGGGCCCTGCTCAGAACCATTTCCACCTTTTTTTCCACCGAAACCACCGAGTTTTTCACTCAGCTTACGGAATAGATCGTCGAGATCAGTTGCCCCACGGTTTCGACCACCTTTATTGTTGCCGCCGGAGTTGCCGCCATTATTATTGCTGCTTCCCCACGGGTCGCGGTCCTGTCCGTTATTACCGGGCTGATTCCACGCCATGTTTTAGCTCCACTTTTTAGTTTTTCACTGGTTTTTCAGAGGTGACTGCTCTCCACCCTAACGGATGAGGCTTCCCACTTCACAGGCCATTGCCTGTCCCTGACAGGTCTGACAGCGGCCTCTGTGGTCAGAAACGACAAATTTCGTCGTTTTAGTAAGCAACCAATATTTTTGGGTGATGTTTTTGACAGTACTGATTCTGTCACTGCAATTCTGGCACAGTCATTCCATCACCGCCATCCCATTACAGCTACTACATGACTATAAGCGCCTTGAAATGGCTGACAAAATGATACCTTGTTTGTCTTCCTGAGCCAATCAATCAGACAACATAGTCAAGTAAATTCAATTCTTGTTTACATAGTCGGCGCCAATCAACCATCGGCATCCTGACTTCAATACCAATTTGGCCACTGTCTTCTATCCATTCACGCTCAATGGCCTGAAGCTGGTAAAAACGACTGCGCAAACGCCCCGCATCAGGCGGCAAATGCAATTCATAGTGTGCAATTTCACCTGAAAGATATTCGGTCAACACCTGAAATAACAGCGGGATACCTTCTCCAGTCTGTGCGGATAACCAGATCCTTATCGGGCGGTTTTCCTCATCGCGATCAATACGTGGAACAAAATCTTCCAACATGTCGATTTTATTCATCACCAACAAGGAAGGGATCTCATTGGCTTCAATTTCTTCCAGGACACTGTTTACTGCAACAATGTTTTCGTCCAGACGGCTGTCTGCCGCATCCACAACATGCAGCAGCAATCTTGCCTGCCGGGTTTCCTGCAAAGTAGCTTTAAACGCCGCAACCAAATCATGGGGTAAGTGGCGAATAAAACCCACGGTATCCGCCAAAACAACTGTACCGACATCATTCACGTCTATCCGACGCAAAGTGGGATCGAGGGTAGCAAAAAGTTGATCGGCAGTATACACCTCAGCCGAAGTTATCCGGTTGAATAAACTTGATTTTCCCGCATTGGTATAACCAACAAGAGAAACAGTGGGAATATCAGCTTTATTACGTGCCTGACGCCCCTGCTCGCGCTGTTTTTCAACTTTGCCGAGACGCCCCAAAATCTGCTTGATTTTGTCACGCAGCAGGCGGCGGTCAGTTTCTAGCTGAGTTTCCCCTGGGCCACGCAAACCGATCCCCCCTTTCTGACGTTCAAGGTGAGTCCAGCCTCGAACCAGACGGGTAGATAAATGACGTAATTGTGCCAACTCGACTTGCAACTTACCTTCGTGCGTTCTTGCCCGTTGGGCAAAAATATCCAAGATCACACCCGTGCGATCAACGACACGACATTGGCAAAGACGTTCAAGATTACGTTCCTGAGCAGGGCTTAGTGTATGGTTGAACAAGACCACATCTGCACCGCTGTTCTTGACAGCCTCAGCAATTTCCTCTGCTTTACCTTCTCCGACAAAATATTTCGGATTCGGTGCCTTTCTGCTTCCCGTCACAATCTGCACAGGAGAAACACCTGCGGAAGTCACCAATGATTCAAATTCACTGAGATTTTCCGTATCTTTTTCCTGTGAGAAAAAAACATGCACCAGAACGGCTAATTCTCCGCCTTCATAACGATCAAACAACGGTGCAACCCCTCAGGCTAAGTAGAAATCCATAGGAAAAAACATAGGTAAAGTCTCCCTACCTATGTTTTTATTTACGTCAGGCACGGACACTGATTTATTCAGCGCCATCACTTTCCGGTTGTGCTGCTGGGTTAGCGCCAGCATGATAATTTCCAACGCCAGTCGTCACGTTCGGATTATTGCCGTGGTGAGACACAGGACGGGAAGGCACAACAGTTGAAATAGCATGTTTATAAACCATCTGACTGACCGTGTTTTTCAGTAAAATAACAAATTGGTCAAAAGATTCAATCTGACCCTGTAACTTGATGCCGTTGACCAAATAAATAGAAACCGGGACCCTTTCACGCCGTAACGCGTTCAGGAATGGATCTTGCAAAGATTGCCCCTTAGCCATTCTATATTTTCCTTATTTTGTTGTTCTTAACTAAGAACCTGTTGGTTCGAAAAAGTAACTACTCAAAAATAACGCTTTGTACTGATCAATTGTACACAATCAATGAATTTATGTACTAATAACCTGCATCACTGTATTCAGTGCCTGTTCAGGTTGGTCACTGTCCAACCAAGTCACATTGTCCCAACTTCTGAGCCACGTGATCTGGCGCTTCGCTAGCTGGCGTGTCGCACAGATGCCACGATAAACCATCTCATCATGAGAGATTTCGCCTGAAAGGTAAGACCACATTTGACGATAACCAACACAACGAATGGAAGGTAAATCTGTATGCAAATCACTACGAGCATAAAGCGCTTTTACTTCATCTTCAAACCCTGATTTGATCATTTGTTCAAAACGGGCGGCGATGCGCTGATGCAAAATTTCACGGCTTGCAGGTGCGATCGCAAATTGATGAACACGATAAGGCAATATTTCTCCAGACGTTTCAGTCAATGCAGTTAGAGTTTTACCCGAAATTCGAAAAACTTCCAGTGCACGAGTGAGACGTTGTGGATCATTTGGGTGAATTCTTGCTGCTGCAACGGGGTCAATTTCCTGCAATTGCCGATGCAAGGCTTCCCACCCATGTTCGGCCGCCTGTTGCTCGATCTGCGCCCGGATATCAGGATTAGAAGAGGGTAAGGGCGATAATCCTTCCAGCAATGCTTTGAAATATAGCATGGTTCCGCCAGCTAGGAGGGGAATTCTCCCGGCAGCCGTGATATCAGCCATTTCTTTCAGAGCATCACGGCGAAAATCAGCAGCGGAATAAATTTCAGCAGGATCGAGAATGTCAACCAGACGATGAGGTGCCTGTGCCTGCTCTGCTGCGGTAGGTTTCGCAGTGCCAATATTCATTTCACGATAAATCAACGCAGAATCAACGCTGATTAATTCAACAGGAAGATGCTGACGCAAGGCGATCGATAACGCCGTTTTTCCTGAAGCTGTCGGCCCCATGATGAAAATGGCTGTCGGCAGATGTTGAGTTTTTAAATCACTCATGATTGAGAAGTGCCACCACTGCTTGTAAATCAATTAACTGTAATAAGCCCCCAGGCGGGGATTCCACCAATTGAGGGCAAAGACGCTCGACATCAGCTAAAAGCTGGACAGCTTGCGCAACGTTCCACGTTTCATGTTCGCTCCCAACGTGACGGGAGAGCCAAATCGCTACCTGTTCAGCACAGACCGAGGGTTGTTCCACTAGATAGTTCAACAGCTCCGGCAGGAGTTTCGGCAGGTTCTGTTGACGCAGTGGCAACGATACCGCATGAATAGTTACTTTTCCATGTGCGACTGTAGATTCAATACCGAAAGTCTTCAATAGCTCACTATTCTGCTTTAAAGCGTCGATTTCTGCCTGACTGAGAGAAAGTTTCAGCGGTATCAGTAGCGGCTGCGATTTAAGCCCTAGCTCCCCTGGCGTCAACTGCACCTGTTTCAGCCAGCGCTCAGCAACTGGCAAAGACAGTAGCCCAATCCCCAACGGGGACTCAATCAAGGCATAACTGGCAGCATGGATGCTCAATACTTTGCCAAAACTGTAACTATTGTTTTTTCCCTGCAAAAGTGCTGCATAAACAGGAACTGGAGCGGCTTTTTCCCTCACGGAGACAGCCTTTTCAGGAAACAGCAGCCGTTTCTCCTCTGGTGCAAATTGCATCATTTTTTGGTACAACTCGCCCTGTTTCTTCTGGTAATTTTCCCCATGATGAAGTTGCCGCGTGTCATTGCCAGAATGCGGGCGATCAAGCTGAGGCTGTTCTTTATCATGCCCCCCAGACGAAACCAAGGGAGAAGTCGCGGCACGAGAAGGCGGTGACGCCTTCGGTGATGTCGTATTTTGCTGGAGAAAATGGTTCTCTCCCGCAGAAGGACGGTTTTCCGGCACCCAACTGGCAGCCGGCTCCTCACAGCCAAGCGCTAGTTCAGCTCCCTTCTCCCGCTGTTTCAATACCGCTGCCACACCCTGATAAATAAAATCATGCACCAGACGTGCCTGATGGAAGCGTACCTCATGCTTCGCTGGATGCACATTGACATCAACCTGATGCGGATCGATCTCCAGATACAATACATAAGCAGGCTGCTTCTCTCCCTGAAGCAAATCTTGATAAGCTTGGCGGATAGCATGATTAATCAGCCGATCCCGCATCATACGTCCATTGACATAACAATACTGAATATCGCTCCCGGCAGTATCATTCATGGGATCAGCAACCCATCCTTTAATGGACAAGGAGTCATGCTGCCATGACAACGCAAGAGCCTGTTGCACAAACGCCATTCCACAAATGGCCGCCAAACGCCGCTCATGCTGAGATTCTTCTTTCGCTGGACGATACTGACGAACCAATTTGCCGTTGTGATGCAGGTTGATCGCCACATCCAACCGTGCCAGAGCTATCCTGCGCACCACTTCATCAAGATGCCCGAACTCGGTTTTTTCTGTTCTCAGGAATTTGCGACGTGCTGGCGTGTTATAAAACAGGTCCAATACTTCAACCGTCGTACCGACGGGATGAGCTGCGGGTTTTACGGTGACTTCCATATCACGGCCTTCGGCGTAAGCCTGCCACGCTTCTGTTTGGCTTTCAGTACGGGAAGTCAGAGTCAATCGTGAAACCGAGCTGATACTGGCCAGTGCTTCCCCACGGAATCCCATACTGACAATCGCCTCCAAATCATCAAGCGAAGCGATTTTACTGGTGGCATGACGTGCCAGTGCCAATGTCAGATCTTGCTGGTCGATCCCACAGCCGTTATCACGAATGCGGATTAATTTTGCACCACCGCGCTCAATCTCAATATCAATGCGGGTAGCGCCGGCATCAAGGCTGTTTTCCACCAATTCTTTCACCACCGATGCAGGGCGCTCAACCACTTCACCAGCAGCAATCTGATTTGCTAATTGTGGGGGTAAAATCCTGATAGCCATATTCAACCTTCTTTACGGTTTAGTATTACATTGGAGAAGTCTGCAACGGGTTAGCCTGAAAATAGTGGCGCAGCCCAAAGTGAATAGCTTGTGCCAATCTCGCCTGATAATCATTAGACCCCAGAAGCTTCTCTTCGGATAAATGACTGATAAAACCCGTTTCCACTAAGATGGAAGGAATATCAGGTGAACGTAACACACCAAGGCTTGCATGTTCTGGCGTGCGCTTATGCAAAGATCCAATGCTAGTTAACTGACTCAATACTTGAACAGCAACGTCATAGCCCACTCTCTGGGAATGACCAAACTGCAAATCTAACACAGCCTGACTCAATAGAGGATTAACACCATTGGATAGAACATCTCCCGCACCGCCCAACAATTCCGATTGTTTCTCGTGCTGCTCCAGCCAATTCCCCAATTCACTGTTTGCGCGACGGTTGGATAGTACCCAAACAGAAGCCCCTCTGGCGCTGCGATTAGGTGCTGCATCCGCATGAATAGACACCAGCATATTGGCTTTGTGCTTACGGGCGACCTCAGAACGTCCAGCAACTGAGATAAAATAATCGCCATCCCTCGTCAAAACAGGCTTGAACATGGGATCATTGCGTAAAAGAACTTCCAGCTTGCGTGCAACGCTGATGGTCACGTTTTTTTCCTTCAAGCCCCCTTGCCCGATGGCGCCTGGGTCTGTCCCACCATGCCCTGCGTCAATGGCAATCACAATCGGGTATTTTCCCTGTGCTGCCTTAGCTGCCTGCTTTTTCACTCCCTGCCCATGATGAGCCGGAGTAGGCTTTGTTTCCTGCTTCGGTGACTGAACATTATTAGCTAGTAATTGCTTACTTTCATGTAATGAAGTATTTCCCTTAAGCATCGAGGTGCTATTCGCTGTACTCTTAGCCGCTGCACTATTAGCTTGCAACGTAAAAACCACCTGATATTCACTGGCGGATCCTTTCACTGAAGAAGTCGCGGTAGCCTGATGTGCCAATTCCAATACAAACCGCTTATGCTGTGCATCAGGGGACTGACTGGTTCGAATCACTTTCACCAGATCCTGGCCTGATAAACGCATTGGCAGTCCTATGACATGACCAGACTGACGAATATCCACCACCAACCGCTCAGGAGCATGCAGGGGGAAAAACCGATAATCAGGATGCCCGCCTGTGAATCCCAACGTTACGGTAGCTTCAGATGGGCTATTATTCACATGAATATTCGACAACGTAGCCGCTGTCGCCGTCATCATGATCAGTTGACTCAACATGACAAACAATGCACAGGACATCACCCAATGGGCTTGCCATTTTTTTATCACTTTCACAAAGAAAGCATTCATCATGGTCGGGTATTCCTTCATAAGGACTTCAGATTATCCAGCAGATTTTCACCATATTCAGATAACGCCACAAAACGCGCGTGCCGCCCTTCACTGTCATAGCTCAAATGCAGCTCAATATCGGCATCAGGTAAAAACCCTGCGCCCTGTTGAGGCCATTCCACCAGACAAATAGCATCCTGATGGAAATAATCACGAATGCCCATAAATTCCAATTCTTCAGGATCAGCCAGACGGTAAAGATCAAAGTGATAGACAGGCCGCGGTTGCAAAGCATAAGGTTCAACCAGTGTATAAGTCGGACTCTTCACATGTCCCTGATGGCCGAGCGCCTGTAGGAAGCCACGACTGAATGTCGTTTTTCCGGCACCCAGATCGCCATATAAATAAATAACATAGCCTCGATCGCCGGCTGCCGCCACTGCATTGCCCAATGCAACCGTGGTATTTTCATTTGGAAGTAATAAAACGAGTTCTTTCATCGAAAAGTATCTATTTTATTTATTGAATTAAAGCCTAATGAGATTTAGGTTTATCAGTTAAATAGTTTAACCAATAACCATAACATAACTCAGCCATTATCATTTAACATCTTCTGCTCCGCCGTACTGCCACGTACCGCACTTTTTGTATTCAATCCGCTGTGTGCTAAACTACGTCCCCTTTGCAGCAGTAATTTGATATTCAATGGCAACCCCTCTCGATCTGAATCTTCTGGCAGCAAACATCAAACAATGGGGCCTTTCCCTTGGCTTTCAACAAGTCGGTATTTGTGACACCGATTTATCCACAGAAGAACCCAAACTACAGGAATGGCTTGATAAGCAATACCACGGCGAAATGGATTGGATGGCTCGTCACGGTATGATGCGCGCCCGCCCCCATGAACTACTGCCTGACACCTTGCGGGTCATCAGCGTGCGCATGAATTACCTGCCAACCAAAGCCGCTTTTGCCAGTACACTGAATAATCCTGAATTGGGTTATGTCAGCCGCTATTCGTTAGGCAGAGACTACCACAAGCTATTGCGTCAACGACTCAAAAAACTCGGTGGGCAGATTCAAGACTATTGTAGTGCTCATGAATATCAGGGAACTCTGAATTTTCGGCCTTTTGTCGATTCTGCCCCGATCATGGAGCGCCCCTTGGCAGCCAAGGCTGGTCTCGGCTGGGTTGGTAAACACTCACTTATATTGAATCGGGAATCGGGTTCGTGGTTTTTCCTCGGCGAATTGTTGATTAACCTTCCCCTTCCCATAGATGCCCCACAAGAGGAGCAATGCGGGCGTTGCGTTGCCTGTATGACGACCTGCCCAACAGGCGCCATTGTTGAACCTTATACCATTGATGCACGGCGCTGTATTTCTTATCTGACCATTGAATTGGATGGCGTTATCCCTGAAGAGTTGCGCCCGTTAATGGGCAACCGGATTTATGGTTGTGACGATTGTCAGCTTATTTGCCCATGGAATCGTTTTTCACAATTAACGGATGAAGTAGATTTCAGCCCTCGTGCAGCCCTGCACACACCAAAATTACTTGATTTATTCAGTTGGAGCGAAGAAAAGTTTCTACGCATTACAGAAGGATCGGCAATCCGCCGTATTGGTTATTTACGCTGGCTGCGCAATATTTCCGTTGCTTTGGGTAATGCCCTTTATCAGGATGATATCGTGCTGGCACTGGAAAAAAGAATCGGTTTAAGTGAGGTACTGGATGAACATATCCACTGGGCCATCGATCAGCAAATAACTCGCCGCAATGCCAATACGATTGAAGTTCAAACATCACAGCAGAAGCGATTAATTCGGGCAATCACCAAAGGTCTACCCAGAGATGCTTAATAATCAACCAGCCGAATTTACTGTCAAAAAACCCGTCTATTTCCTTGTGAATAAAATAAAAATGCCTTGTTGATCAACAGACAAAAAGAGTTTAAATATTAATCAATATCTTTTTAAATGGAGCTAATTACGTTAACTTATCAATAAGTTAAATATGATTTATTATTTTAAATGATGGGTCAAAAAACACAGATACGGAAATACCGACTGTGGATAACTCTGTGTAGCAAATAGAGCGTCATCAGACAAGTCAATATGGTAGTAAGGTTAAATACTGTGGATAAAAAACAGTAATTGTATTTCAGTGGAAAATCTCAGAAATAAGCAGTAAAACCAGAATCCACTCTCACATTCTAGACGCTGGTGGAGAAATTTTCCTCTGCCTATTCAAAAATGAGGCGGCATTATGGACTTGTTAAATCTGGATAGCAAGTGCTTTATCGACAATTTATTTATGGTGATAGATAGTACGGAGCGGGCAGTTAAGGGCAAATAACGCTAACATCCAGCAAAAAGTGCCAACATCTCCCCGCTGGCACTCTCCCCTTACCTACTGCGACAATAGGATAAAAATCAGACTAGAGCGCTTTTATCTTTTCAACCAATTCCTTCGATGATTTCCAATCATATTTTGTATAAAGACGCTCTAGCGCAAAGTAAGAAGCACCGGTATAAAACATCTCATATTGCAAATGCCTTGAAGCAAATTCTGACCCCACTGCATCCCATACCAGTTTCATCAGCCTGACTCTTTCAATAGGGGAAGCAACAGATGAATATTGTGTTTTCTCAATAATGCGTAAAATTTCATCATTCTCCAAATCAGCTTCACTTGATGGCAGCATCAAAACACCTCCACCCGCGAGTTTCCTTATCGTCTCCAATACTTTTGGATATATTTCCTGTGCAATAACCTGACACGCATAAAGCTGTGTTCGATCAGGAATATAAAACCCGTTATCGACTCTGGGGTTATGGATCAAACTATTAAACAACCCTTCAATATTCATCGCATAACACGCAAGTTTAGCAAGAGACTCTCTTACCGTGGGATATTCGCAAACACCGTTTGTTTCTGCCATTGTCTGAGCTAGCCCCGCCAGAAAATGCAATTTCACCGCATAACGAGCCTGACTTTGAGTATCCATCAGCACTTCCGCAGCAGTTTCCTTAAATTGCCGACGGCACATCTCTATATCCTCAAAAATAAATACCCGTTCCCAAGGCACTAAGACATCATCAAAATAGATAATTGAGTCATTTTCATCGAACCGATACGACAGCGGATAATCTTTGGGATTTACGCCTAATTCATAAGAACGCCTTGAAATAATCTTGATACCTTTCGCATTAAGTGGCATGGCAAAAGAAACCGCATACCGTTCATCAATCCCAGGTTTAAGTGGATTATGCACACCAATCAGAATTTCATCAGCCAGTGGTGCTCCCGTAGCGAGCATTTTTGCACCTCTGACAATAATTCCCTTGGCATTCTTTTCCACCACACCCAGAGTGTGATAAATATTCTTGGTATGTTCTCCTGGAGCCTTTGAGCGATCTCCCTGAGGGTTAACCAGTGCGTAAGTTAAATAGAGGTTTTTCTCACTCACATAGGTAAAATAATTCCGTAGAGCATCAGCCCGCTCTTGCGAATAATCTTCAAATACCTCGATATGAGTCATCATCCCAGTAAGCACCGACGACACGTTATCGGGGCTTCTTCCGAGCCAGCCAACACTCTGTGTAGCCAGTTCATATTCAGCCCGACCACGTGCAATCAATTTTTCAGGTGTAGAAGGCAATTGCCAGTATAGACTAATTCGATTACCCGCTTCTGTCATAAACATCATTCTGTCGGCATGTTCGATCTGATAATCATACAGATTCGCAACCGACCTGATCGTATTTCTGAATGCAGGATGATCCACATGATTTGTGACTACCTCTCCATTAATAAAAATAGCTCGCCCATCACGTAAATCATCAATATATCTTTCTCCGGTTCTTATCATCTTTTTTACTCTCCTATCACTGATCACGACTTTTAAAAGTCAAGAAAAGAAATCTTTCTATTCAGTACAGAGCGCTTAATATACAAAGATAATTATTCCTCCATTATCAGGAAGTGAATCACCGATCTTAATATGTGAGAGAAACCTCTTTCATTAACATTGCCCGATTTTCGTATTTCCGACACCATTCTATGTACCGAAAAATACCGAGATATGTTCCTGTGGATTAACTATAAAAGCGACATAAAATTCCAGCATTATCATATTAACCAATAATAGTCAGATTAATTTAATCAACAAAAGTTAGAATTTCGCATAGGGCTTATTAAATATAATGAATTAAAAATATAAATCTTTATTTATTTCTAATACTTTCTTTTTTATCTTGATTTATATATCCCAGAATATTTATTTCATTAATATAAAATTCTGATAACTTCCCCTGAAAAATATTTAACCGTCACTTTGACACACCAGAATTAAAAGCTATTTGGACTTTTCTCAAAGTCATAAAACAAACCATAACAGCCAATAACGTTATTCCCATCAAGGTGTATGTCAAGACACTGAAAGCACCGCTATAAACAGCCAGCAACTGATGATCAGATAAGTTGGCAAACAGCCCTCTGGCATTTTCAAAGTTGCCTGTCGCCAGCCCAATGGCGGCACACAGCAGGCCAGGCCAAGACAAGAAAGATCGACATCTCTGAATGCGAACGCCATGAGGCCTCGTGTAAAGCCGATGATCGTTTCTTTTATCGGTCTATAAGCCTTTCCCATATGCCTTACACGGGCCGCATTGATCCAGAAATATCCTACATCCAGCAACATAGGGCTAAGATAGCACCGCTATAACGCTCACGGAGTGACAACTTCGACAGGTTCTCCCCTTTTTTCAATATCCTCTGCTGCTTTCAGGCATAGATCTTCTCGAAAGCGTGCACTCACTATCTGAATACCCACTGGTATCGTTTCCCCGGAAGGAGTGGAAATCAAATTTGTCCGGAGATTGACACAAGGGAGCCCTGTAACAGGGAGCGTAAGCATTGGCATTTGACTATTCCAGACCCGCATAAATGAAGTTTCACATTCAAGATCCAGATTGTTAGAGAATGGCAATTCTGCTGAAGTCGGTAAAAGGATCACCGCAAACTTTTCAGAGAGAAACTGTTGCCATTCACACGCAATCGTATGAAGTCGACTCAATGCCGAAGAGTAATTGACCAGAGACACGGAATGCGCAAATTCACGGTACATGTTCAAGAAGTTCAGCGCACCGGGATCTCCGTCTTCCTGTACCGCTAAGAGTTGACCCTCATAATCTTCACCCAACCATAGGGTCAGTTGAATATCCGAAGCTGAACGGAGAGAGGGAATATCCTCCAACTCGACGACTGTCCAGCCTGCATCACGCAGTTTTCCTGCTGCATCATAAAGCGCGTCCGCGACGTCTGGCTGGGTATCCAATCCATTTGGCCGCACGCAGAACGCTGCACATTTCGGGGCATCGTAACCCACCATGGGCGCTGGTACCCACCAAGGATCGCGGATATCCTCTCTAGCAATGACATCCATCGCTAGACGCAAGTCATTGACAGTTCTGGCAACAGGCCCAGTGACAGCCATTAACTGCACCCCTATCGGCACTTTTTCAGGATCAGTCGGATTGAATCTCGCCACTCGCCCGAAAGAAGGACGCAAACCGTGAACCCCGCAGGCATACGCTGGATACCGGATAGAACCTGCCAAGTCGGTCCCTATCGCAATTGCACCAAGACCTGCAGCAACTGCTGCTGCGGCACCACCAGAGGATCCCCCAGGTGTTAAAGAAGGATTATGCGGATTTCTCGTTGATCCATATAGCCGATTTTCGGTGAACCAGCGATAGCTAAAAGCAGCTGTATTCGTACGCCCTATAAGTAATGCCCCAGATTTCAGCAAGTGATCGACAACCGCACTGTTGGAGGGAGGGAACTCATGTTCTCTGGCCCGGACTCCGTCTGTCGTTGCAAACCCGATTTGATCTATGCTCGCTTTTATGGTTACAGGGACACCTGCGAGAGTTCCCACACTCTCACCTTTTGCAAGTGCAATATCGAGCTCTTCAGCACGTCTTATAATCTCTTCCGGCCGATATTCAACAACCGCATTAATATGAGGGTTGACACCGTCAAGTCTTGCAATCACCGCAGTAGCAACTTCTCTGACAGAAACATCCTTTTGATGCACAAGCTTGGAAATTTCAGTCGCTGATAGAATGGAAAGATCTTCTCTAGACATCACCATACCCTATATTGATATTGGAGATAAGCCCGTATCCTTGTAGAACGAGGTTACATGTTTCACGGCAACGTATAGGCGATGACATAATCACCCCGATCCTTGTCTGAACGCTGCGCGCCACCTGCGGTCACAACAACGAACTGTTTTCTCGTTTTTTTCCCAATGTATGTGATTGGAGCTGCTTGACTCCCGACTGGCAATCGGCTGCGCCAAAGTTCGCTACCGCTACGACTGTCGATAGCTCGAAGATAATAGTCCATCGAACCTGAGAAAAACGTAACCCCTCTCTTAGTCACAAGAGGCCTTCCCATGGTTGGTAATCCAATCGGTAAATGCAACCTATTGTGGCCAGTCCTCAGTGGGCGCGGAACTATCCGCGATCAAAGCAATAGGTCAAGATACTATATGACAAGAATGGAGCCACGGCTGGGATTCCATTGTGATTGTACAATTTCGGCGCTGATTAACGGTAACCATTGACTCAGTTCAAAAGTTTTTATGATTACGTCAACAGTTGGTATTTCAGCGTATTAACAGTCGTTAATGCGCAGGATCAGCTTTTATATTTGAAAATATGAGCACAGCTAGCGCCAGAATGGCAACCACTCCAGCAAGTGTTGTATTAGTCAGAAGTCCGTATTTATCGACAACTTGGCTTCCAAGGAACGATCCTGACGCAATGCCAATATTAAATATCGCGATGTAAAGAGAGGTCGCAACTTCAATTGACTTTGATGCAGCAATCATCATCCATGTCATCAACGAAACCGAAACTCCGCCATACGCAACGCCCCACAAGAGAGTAATGAGGCTACCACCTGTGATAGATCCTCCCAAAGGAGAAAAAAGGAGAACGGCAGCAGTTATGCCAATTGCGATAAACACGAGAGTCCAGCGAAGTTGCTTCGTAGCGATGCTGCCAGCAAGAAAATTCCCCGCTATTCCAGCAAGGCCGTAGGCAAACAAAAGTGGACTAATCCAGCTATTATCAAACTTGGAGACGGTCTGGAGCAGTGGTCGTACATATGTGTACGCCATAAAATGACCAGCGACCAGAAAAAACGTGACCAAAAGGCCGACTAAAACTTTTCGGTTCGCAAGCACCTCAGCAAACTGTCCTATTGTTACAGAGTTATTCACCGGAAGTGATGGTAATGATTTTATGAGGAGGATTAGCACCAGCATCGCTAAAATAGCCATTGCTAGAAATGCTGCACGCCACCCAAAAGCGTCACCAATAAATGCCCCTAGTGGTACTCCGAACACAGACGCCGCAGCAACTCCCCCAAAAATAATCGATGTCGCCAGACCAACAGAACCTGGTGACACCAAGCGCCCCGCCAGACCACCAGCGATAGCCCAAATCCCCCCCATGCAGAATCCGACAATGACGCGTGCCGCCAACAACCAGTTCATGCTGGTTGCGGTTGCCGATGCAATGTTTGCCATAATAAGGAGGATAATAAGGAAACAGAGGATCGTTCTGCGGTTTATGCCCCCAGAGGCGAGAACAGCGAGCGGAGCAAATAACGCAGCGAGCAGCGCCGGCAACGAAATCATCAATCCAGCAGTGCCGACAGTTGAGTTAAGCGTATCCGCAATTGGATTCAAGAGACCGACAGGTAACATCTCGGTTGTAACGACGGAAAACGTTGACAAACCTATTGCAGTCACAGCTAACCACGGTCTCATAACATTTCCTGTTTGCTCCTCTACCGGATGGGATCTGTTCATTGAATTTCCTCAGTTGAAGACTCTTTTTTGAATAGACTGTTGCGGATGATCAGGAAACAGACCGATCGAGGGCAACAACGCCACTGAACTGCAACATTGTAACTGTATCCAATCAGATGATAAACTACACTATAAGAGCAACATTGGGGACAATTCGTGGCTAATATAATACAAATGCCTTTCGATCATTTATCCGACATTTTAGTGTTTGTAAGAGTCGCTGATGCCCACAGTTTCACAATGGCTGCCGAGAAACTCGGGATATCGCGGTCGGCTGCTGGGAAGTGCATTACCCGGCTGGAAAAATGCCTGACTACCAGGCTTATTCACCGAACCACAAGAAGCGTTAGCCTTACCGAGGAAGGGCAGGTGTTTTATGAGCATGCTATACGCATCTTGGCCGAAGTCGACGAAGCGGGAAACGTGATAAACAAGCGGAACCAAACACCAAAAGGACACCTTCGTATCGATCTTCCTGTGGCATTCGGTCGCTTACATGTTTTGCCAATTCTCCGCAATTTCCTAGAGAGGTGGCCTGAAGTTGATGCGGAAGTCACGTTTTCGGACGAGTACAGTGACCTTGTTCGTGATGGGATCGATTTGACCATTCGCATTGGCGGTAACGATGATAGCCGGCTCGTTCGCAAGGTTCTCGCTCCTCACCGACTCATTACATGTGCATCCCCCCACTATTTAGAAACTCACGGTATTCCTGAAGTGCCAGATGACCTGTTGCACCATGACACGTTAGTGTTCTCACATCGAGGTATGCCAGTTCCGTGGCACTACGAAGTGAATAGCCAACACCGCGATTACCCTGCCAAAGGAAGGATGCGTTTCAACAATACAGAAGCGTTGCGAGATGCAGCCTTAGAAGGGTGCGGCTTATGTCAAGTTGGTGCCTTCCTGGTCGGCGAACAAGTAGCAGCCGGCACCCTTGTCCCCGTATTAGATCGATTTTGCCGAACTGAGCCGCCAATATGTGCCGTTTACCCCACAAAACGGCACCTGTCTCCAAAGGTGAAAGGGTTTATTGCCGCAATTGAAGATTGTTGGCACGGGCAAGCTGTATGGGAACCCACTTGACAAATTTTTGTCGACCATTTCAGTTTTGAAAAACTTAATTCTTAAGAACCCGTCTATGAACATCGCATAGCTGCTAATCTTAAAAGGGTCAATCGCTATTAGATTTCAATGAAATTTGTTAAGACGGAAAATATGGGCTAGACCATTTTTTTCAGAGAGGTGTAAATATCAGTAGAAGTTTAAAGTTTATAGATAAGATATTGGAGCGGGAAACGAGACTCGAACTCGCGACCCCAACCTTGGCAAGGTTGTGCTCTACCAACTGAGCTATTCCCGCGTCGCTGATGGCTGTTATTTAGCCTGAAGTGCCTGAATGCTTATGATTAATAATACTATTTTTTAATCTGCATGTCAGGAATAGGCGCTATTATGGACTTGCTCAGAGAAGATGACAAGTCCTTTGCATGCACTCTTATGCCAAACGTTCAAAAAACATTCGCCAATGAGAGTATACATCCATTTTAGAAACATTTGTGATTCTAAAAATTAACACTAAATATACAACTAACCTCTAATAAGATTTGTGCTTGTCGGAATAATTCTAGGGCAATAGATTAGAGATAGTTTTGGTCGTATCTTAGACAATAATGCTCCTCAAAAAGGGCCAAGTGTATGACTCGACATTATCCATCTAAATTTGTCACAGGTACTGATGCCCTTGCTGAGCTTTTACTCGCTCAGGCTGAACTGGATAAAAGCCATAATCTCAACACTGCGGGGTTTGTTTCTGGATATCGCGGCTCTCCCTTAGCTCGTTTAGATCAGGCATTATGGCAGCATGGTAAAGAACTTGCTCAAGCCAATATTCGCTTTCAACCTGCCATCAACGAAGATCTAGCCGCCACTGCACTTATCGGTACTCAAAAAATCGAATCCGACCCTGATCGGAATGTTATCGGCGTCTTTGGCATGTGGTACGGCAAAGGGCCTGGAGTGGATCGCTCTGGCGATGCGCTCAGGCATGGCAACGCCTATGGCTCCTCACCACACGGCGGGGTACTTGTACTCCTCGGTGATGACCACGGTTGTGTCTCCTCCTCCATGTCCCATCAATCTGATCTCGCTTTAATGGCTTGGAGCATGCCGATTTTGCATCCAGCATCTGTTTCTGACTATCACGATGTAGGATTATGGGGCTGGGCGGCATCACGCGCGAGTGGGGCTTGGGTCGGGTTTAAAGCAATCAGTGAAGTTGTGGAAAGTAGTGCTATCAGAGAAAGCAAACCCTTTCCTGAGTATGAAACACCTGAAATCGATTCTGGGCCAGATGGGCTGCATTGGCGCTGGCCTGATCTTCCCGGCCCACAGATTGAGAAACGCTTGGCCTATAAACTTAAAGCCGTTGAAGCCTTCGCCAGAGCTAATCCGATCGATCAACTCCTTGCCCCGTGCGCCCATCCGCGTGCCCTGCTGGTCACCGTTGGCAAAGCTCACCGAGATGTGCTGGAAGCCTTACGTGCCGGAGGCTTAACGCCTTCCCAACTCGCCAAACAAGGGGTGGCTTTTGTCCATGTCCGCTTAGTCTATCCTCTGTCGCCGCTTCTCAGCGATCTTGCTTCACAGGTCACTGATATTTTTGTTATTGAGGAGAAGAGCGCTGTTGTCGAGATACTGCTGGCACGCCATCTGGTTAATTCACAGAAAAATATTAAGCTGATAGGCAAACACAACCATCTTGGCCAGCAACTTTTACCCGCAGACATTGAGTTACGCCCTTCATTGATTACTCCCCTGCTTTCTGGATGGCTACACAAACTCGATTTGTTTCTCTCAGTTCCTCTGGAATGGGCAACCAAAACAACACCACACGATCTCACGCTTCCCAAACGCACGCCTTATTTCTGCGCAGGGTGTCCCCATAGCACTTCAACCCGTTTACCTGACGGCAGCCAAGCCCATATTGGTATTGGGTGTCATGTCATGGCGGCTTGGATGGATCGCAATACGGGATTTGGTTTTGTCCAAATGGGAGGGGAAGGTGCCGACTGGGTCGGACACTCACCTTTTATCAACCGTCCCCATGTCTTTCAGAATTTAGGCGATGGGACCTATTTCCATTCCGGCCATTTATCCATTCGCCAATCAGTAGCCGCAGGCAATCGAATTACTTATAAATTGCTATTTAATCAGGCTGTGGCAATGACTGGAGGACAGCCACTAGATGGCAATCTTACCATATCGCAGATTGCGGCCTTAATGCTGGCTGAAGGGGTCAAAGAAGTCGCTATCGTTACAGATAATATTGATAAATATCAGGATAAAAACCTGCTACCCGCTAAGGTGACGCTCTATCAACGTGATTACCTCGAAGAGGTGCAGAAACGCTTTCGAGAAATCGCGGGGGTAACCGTAATTATCTACGATCAGGCCTGTGCCACAGAACTGCGCCGCAAGAGAAAGCGAGGTCTGGAGCCGAAAGCGACACGACGCGCCGTGATTAACGAGTTGGTCTGTGAGGGATGTGGTGACTGTCAGGTACAATCAAATTGCCTCGCAGTGATCCCGGTCAAAACCCCTTTGGGGACTAAACGCAAGATCGATCAGCACGTCTGCAACTCCGATCTATCCTGTCTGAAAGGGTTTTGCCCCAGCTTTGTCACCGTCGAAAATGCCAATCCACGCCATGATCTCAGTAAAATAATCCCGCAAGGCGATCTAGACAAATTACTCCGTGAATTACCCCAGCCAACACCGATCATTAGCGATAACCCTTATGAAATCCTGCTCGTCGGCGTAGGTGGTACAGGTATCGTCACAGCAGGGAATTTACTGGCGATTGCGGCCGAAGCGGATAATTATTCCGTCAGTCTGCTCAATTTTACGGGCTTTGCACAAAAAGGCGGTGAAGCAATCACCCATGTCCGATTATGCCATGATATGAATAAGCTACATCAAGTCAGAATTGACCGTGGGCGCGCTAATCTCGTTATCGCGGCTGATTTAGTGGCCACAATGGGACAAAATTCACTGACAGTGATGTCAAAAAATGCAACGAAATGCGTCCTCAATACCCATGAAACGCAAATCGGCACTATGCTTCGGGCTCCCACCCTGAATCTGGATCATCCCAAGATGATGACGACTCTTCACCAACACTGCCAAACATTAAATTCCATTGATGCCGAAATAATGGCGGCTGATCTGGTCGGTGACAGAAACCAAACAAATATCGTATTAATCGGTTATGCATGGCAGCTCGGCAAGATTCCAATCACGCTTTCTGCTATCGACCATACCATTCAGGCACTGGGCAATGCCACAGACAGTGCACGACGCGCTTTCCATATCGGCCGCATTGCTGCTGTACAGCCAGATATCCTGAATGAGCGCCTGCACATCAAGCCGCAAAAAAGCATTAAGACGCTGGATGATCTCATTATGCATCGATATCAATTTTTGGTTGATTACCAGAATGAAAGATATGCACAGCGTTATCTCAGTCGCGTTGCTCAGATTCAACTGGTCACGCAACAAATTGATGCAGAAGAAATTGCCAAATCGGTCGCTGAAAACTTATTTAAACTAATGGCTTATAAGGATGAATATGAAGTCGCGCGACTCTACGCCAAAAGCGACTTTTTCGAGAATCTCCGCTCACAGTTTGATAATACGGATAACATTCGCTTTCACCTCAGCCTGCCCCTTTTCAATCGCAAAGACCCACGTACAGGCGAGAGAGGAAAAAAAGAATATGGCACATGGATCATCCCTATCCTCCGCGTTCTTGCCGCATGTAAGCCACTTCGTGGAACCATGTTCGATATTTTCGGCTATCAGGAAGAACGCAAACAGGAAAGAAATTTACTGCTCGAATATGAGCGATTACTTGATTTTCTGATAGAAAAACTGAACCGCGATAATTTAGCGATCTGTCAGCAACTCGCGGAGCTGCCCGATCAAGTCCGTGGCTTCGGTCATGTTAAGCAAAAAGCGATAAAAAACATGATGGAGCGTAAGGAGGCATTACTGGAAGAGCTATAAAAAACAGAGTGATAGCACAGATAAAAAATATTTCGGGTACGGTGAGGTTAAGCGGTTCCCATATTATTAATGAATGAACGGCTGCGAAAACATAAAAGCCACTGTTAGCAAGTTTTCATGCAGCCGTTTAGCTTAATCCAGATGATGCGTCATTATCAGTATGCTTTTTTTGACATGACATCACCCTGTTAATTGAAGGATATTTCTACCACATTCATTGCGCTTGAATAGCGAGATCGTCAAATAGCAGCGAATCCTGAAGCCGTTTACGCATGGACTTTTTGGATGTAAGCAACATGCCAACGTCTCGCTCCAAACAAGGGAAAAAGCGGTCATGCTGTTCAATATCACTTAAAGATCGCGAGGTGTTGACGATTGCGCGAGCACGAGGTTGCCGAATAGCTTCATATCGGCGTAGCGCAGCACTATAGTCCTCAGTATTTTTAAGCACATACCCCAGCACCGCAGCATCTTCTATAGATATTCCAGCACCTTGACCGAGACTGGTTAGCATCGGATGAGCTGCATCACCGAGAAGAGTCACTCGTCCCTTTGTCCAATTTTCAGGGAAGGTTCTATCTTTGGCGTCAACAGTGATTATGGATTCACTGTCAGTTGAGTTAATGATGTCTTGAACAAGATCCGGCCAACCCGCATAAAACTTAGCTACATCCCTATTCGTACCTTTCCATTTTTTGGCGTCATCATTCGACATATTCGCGGTTCCCCACCAATACACCCAGCCATCACCGATATCTACAATCCCCATACGCTTCCCTCTCCCCCAATAATGGGCAACGTAGCCGGGTGTAATTTTGGGATGGGAGTATTTAACTAAGGCGAGCCAGCAAATATAACTGGCTTCCTGGATAATAGATTCTGTTCCGATCGCGTCACGAATTGCAGAATAAAACCCATCAGCCCCGACAATAATGTCTCCCGATGAAACGGTGCCATCCTCAAAATTGATATGGACGGCATCATGAGTTTCGTTATAGCCAGTTACGCGCTTACCAAAACTAATATCAGCATCGCCAAGCTGATCCAACAACGCCCTCTGGAGGTTTTCCCTTGATATGCAAATACTCGGTGCGCCTTGCTCATCAGAGATTTTTTGAACAGGGAGACGCTTCAAGAGCAATCCTGAGCTATGCCGAATCTCAAAGTCTCGAACTTCAGCACCATAATTCTTCAACCCGAGGTCGATATCAAGCAGCTTCTTCATCGCCGAACTGGCGTTTGACATTACCGACAGACCCGATCCGGTCGCTCGTAAACTGTCCGTCTTCTCAAAGAGACGCACAGACCAACCAATTTTTTTCAATGCGATCGCGCATGACAACCCACCGATACCAGTACCGACGATGAGCGCAGAAGGTTTTCTAGACATTAGCATCCACCCCTTTCACTTTATTAATCTCAGTAATAATTGCCGACACCATTGGCCCAACGAAAGGCTCTTCCATGATAGTCAGATGATCACCATCCACTTCAATCAAGTTAACTCGACCAGACGTCTTGCCACCCCAGCCATTCAGAGGATCATGATATTCACTACGTATGGTATTGTGCATCTCTTGCAATATCTGAGGAAGAGGCTGCCTTGCGCGAATAAGCGTCACATCGAGATTCGGGCATTGTGCGTTGTATTCAGCCGCAGCTTGCCAATTAGCATTATATACCTCGAAGAGGCGCTGCATGACTGCTTTTGTGCTGCCTTCCGGGATCGCTCCTATCTGGGTTGCATGATCAGTTATATATTCGAATTTCTCTTGCAAACTTTCGATATAGGAAGGAACAACCTGAACAGGTAACGAAGAGCCCTTCGATGTCCACAGCAATTCCCAGAAGAACCAACTGAGCAAAGCATCATCGCTCGCCTGACCTTTTGCCTGTGAGCTCAGAGCCATCGTATCAAGAATCAGAACATTAGAGACCGTTTCTCCTGATCGGATTAACTGATTCGCCATTTCGAAGGCGATAAATCCACCATAGGACCAGCCACCAATCACATAAGGACCCGTCGGCTGGATTCTCTTGATCGCATCGATGTAAAAAGCAGCCTGCTCTTCAATAGTCGTTATTGGTGACGAACCCGCATCAACACCCGATGCTTGAAGAGCATAAAGTGGCTGATCAGATGGCAGGTGTGGAAGCATTCGCAGATATGACAGGATATTTCCTCCCATAGGATGTACGAGGAAGAGTGGCCTGCGGTTACCTGCTTCGCGCAGTGGGACAAGTGGATCAAACTTGAACTGACCACCACCATCTTGAATAAGCATGGCAAGCTTCGCAATGGTTGGCGCGCTGACAAATGCCGAAAGCGGTACGTTAATGCCATACAGTTTTTCGACAAGAACCACTATGCGCATTGCAGTCAAAGAAGTCGCACCGCAATCAAAAATACTCTGCTCAGGGGCTATTTCGGGGATCTTCAGTAGCTCTGCGGTCAGCTCGCAAAGCCGGCTTTCATACTCGCCTTCTGGGCCACGATAATTTTTTTCTGATACAAGCTGTATATCCAGTTTCCGGAGCATCGCATCATCACGCTTGCCACTCGGTGTCTTGGGAAGCTCATTTATCCATGTGATGTGTGTCGGCACCATATATGCGGGTAATTCAGCTCCGATAAACTGCCGAAGTTCCTCCAACGCAATACGATCTTCCTTACCCACCAGGTAGGCGATCAAGTATGAATCCAGATCGTCACGAGGCCGAGCGACAACCGCTACTTCAACATTTTCTCGGCGGTTTTCAAAGAATTCGAGGATTTTTAACTCGATTTCAGAGAGTTCTACTCTATAGCCACGAACTTTGACCAGTGTATCCTTGCGACCAAGGCTGATAATCTCGCCGCATGCTGAACGGATGCCAATATCCCCCGTCCGGTAAAACATCCCACCTGGCACGTCGGCGTGTGCAATAAACTTTTTCTTGGTTTCCTCTGGCGAACGGTAATATCCCGATGCCAAAGCTTCTCCGAACACACAGATTTCGCCAGGAACCCCATCGGGAACGACATTTGAACTCTCGTCAAGGATCACAATGCCGACACCCGTGATCGGGATACCAATCGGCGGAAGTGCTGGAAACTGGCTGGGATCACTGCTCATAGTGTAACTTGTCACCACATGAGTCTCGGTTGGACCATACTGGTTTTCCAATATGCCGCCAGGTAGATTATCGACAAGCGTCCGTATCTCTTTGGTGACACGCAACTGCTCTCCAGACGAGACAATCACCCGCAGTTTCTTCGGAAAGAATCCCAGCATAACTGCCGTCTCAGCGAGTTGCTGCAAAGCGATGTACGGAAGGAATATCCGCTCAACGCCTTTATGATCGAGATGCCTGACCAAAGCTACCGGATCTCGACGTTCCATCTCGCTAATCAGATGCAATGTGGCACCTGATGAGAGGCTGGAGAGTATTTCCTGGAAAGAAACATCGAAACTCAAAGGCGAAAACTGGAGTGTAGAGGTAACCTTGGCGCCACTACTTATTTTATTTTGCCAGCCAACAAGATTGGTCAATCCCCTATGCAGCATAGTCACGCCTTTAGGCGTACCCGTTGAGCCGGAAGTAAATAGAATGTAGGCCGCATCAGTCGAATCTATCGCAGCATCGTCTCTTTCAGCGACCGCCTCAATTGAGTCATACTCAAGGAAAAGTACTCGCTCACTTGAGGGTAACTCTGTAACAGAACGATCGGTTACAACCACTGCCGGATTCGCTATTTTCAATATCAGCTCAATTCGGCTGGCCGGGTATGATAAGTCGATCGGAAGACAAATAGCACCCATCCTCAGAATAGCCACGACAGTTGCAATTTGTTCAAACGACCGTGGTAGTGCAATTCCAACCACATCCTGCTTATTGACACCACGTTCACTCAGCAAAAAGGCAATCCTTGTCGCCGCATCCCATAACTGCTGATAGCTCCACTCGCTGTCACCATACGTGATGGCAACTGCATCCGGATCACGTTGAACGCTATTTCGGATCGTGGCTGGAAGTGAAATAAATGCCTTATCCGAAATTCTTTCCACAAGGCACCCAACTTCAGTAATCGGGCGACTGAGGGATACGGGCATTTCTGGTTGATAGGCTATTCGCTCTAACGCACGATTAAAGAGCCTGGAAAAAACTGCCCCTTGTTCTCTGGCATAAACGCTTCCATTGATATCCATGCGAACACTCGTACGTTTGCCATCAACATCGCGCATTACGTTTACCAGAATATCGAAATTTGTTTCCTCCTTCGTATCAAAGGCTACGATTTCAATATCTGTCTTCTCAGAAATATCCTGCAATATATGAAAGTGTACATAGTTAAATGCGGTCTGGAGAGAAAACGATTCATTGTCAGCTTGGATTTTGCTTAAAGGAAAGAGCCGATGTTTATGACTTCTTTTTTCATTTCGGTACAACCCTTCGACAACCTGAAGCCAATTCAAACTCTTTATATCAACCCTTAAAGGAAGTGTGTTCAAAAATAGCCCCAGGATACGCTCCGAGTGCTTAATTTCCGGCCGTGTATGTGTCACTACACCCGTGACGATGTCCTCTTTACCACTCATTAACGCAATGGCGGTGCAATGAGCGGCAAGATAAAGATGCTTTATAGGGACTCGAATAGTTCTTGCCAGCTGATTAAGTGCGGCATCAAGTACAGGATCTATTAGGAAACGATAAGAAAAAATACGCTTCACTGGAGCAGTTGAATATCCAGCCAAGCCTATTGGCAATGTATTCGTCGCGCCAGAGAGGTATTCTTTCCAGTAACTCCTGGGCTCACTCGCTTCAAGGACTTCTATTTCGTTTTGGACAAAAATTGATGGATTTGGGAGTTCGTCTTCAGGGTAACCGAGATTGGCACCATCATTCCCCTGAGAATAGGACAAAAGAAGCTCACGTATCAGGTTTGCAACGCTTCCTCCGTCAAGAATCGCATGGTGGAAGCTGAAAACTAAGTCGATGTAGTTTGATTCACTATTAGCAAATATCGCTACGTGGAAAAGGGGTCCCGATGCGAACGAATAATTATACCGTGACCACTTATCCATATGAGCAAGAACTGTATGCTCATACTCAACCACATCAGGCGTTTCAATTGATAAAACATCATCAATTAGAATCTCCGGTCTGATTAGCTGAAGGGGTAGATGATAGTCACTAAGGTTAAAAACTGTGCGTAATGCGGGGTGCCTACGAGCCAATCCTTGCAAAGCAGACCTGAACGCGACTTCATTCCACGCCAACTTCAGGGTATATCGGAATACATCTTTGTAAGTTCTCGCGCCCTCCATCTCTCGACTATGGAAAAGCAAGCCAAGTTGCAGCTGAGATACGGGATAAGCATCATCGTATGCTGAACTCAGCCTCTTTTGATCGATTTCACTTATGAGAGAAAAAGGAGGAAGTGCTTCTTTCGGGCTACTGAGAACACGTGACACACTTTCGAGGACATTTCCCAAGCTACGCACTGTCGTATACTGCGCCAGATCGGATAAGCCAACGCCATACCCGTGACTTTCCAGTTCTGATCTCACTTTCAACATCAAGATGGAATCGCCACCAAGCGTATAGAAGTCGTCATCTGCACTAATGTTTGACCGACCGAGTACTTTCTCCCATATCTTGGCAACAATCGTTTCGGATTCATCAAGTTTTACTGTCTGCGGAGATGTTTTATTTCCACTGACCTCACTGAGAGCACTGACGCGATCAAATTTTCCATTAGGTGTAAGAGGAATGCACCCCAGTCGGACAAATCTTGCGGGAACCATGAAGGAAGGAAGCTGTTTCCCAAGTTTTGCGCGAATATCACGCTCATTCAAGTCTCGTCGGCCTACATAGACTGCAATCAGGTGTTTTCCCCGAGCATCATCTTCAACGATAACCTCCGCGTTCAGCACCTCTGGCAGGTTAAGCAAGGCGTTCTTGATTTCACCAAGCTCTATGCGATTGCCGCGTATCTTCACTTGGCCATCCATCCTTCCGAGGTAAAGGATGGATCCATCTTCAGCCCAAGCCGCGAGATCACCCGTTCGGTACCAGCGACTGCAACTGTCATTCTGATCGATAATAAAACGTTCTGCCGTCAGCTCGGGACGATTCAAATAACCTCGCGCTAATTGCACACCGCCAATCTGTAGTTCTCCAGATATACCTATAGGCTGCCTGACCCCATGCAATGAGGCTATTCTCACTGAGGTATTGTTGATCGGAAAACCGATTGGTACTGCGTTGATATCCGAATCCTGTTCCAGATTTAATTCATAGTAGGTTACGTCAACCGTTGCCTCCGTCGGGCCATATAAATTAATTAGCCTTGGCGGACAGATATCGTGACTGAAAATCTTCCTGTATTTATTCACGACAGCGGGTGTTAACGCTTCACCACTTGTAAATAGGCATTTCAGACTGCTAACCGATAAAAGAGACTGTCTATCATCATTCAAAGTTTGCACATACGGTTCAAACATTGACGGCACAAAATGCGCTACCGTTACCCCGTGTGTAGAAATTGTCTGGATCAATTCCCTGGGATCCCGTTGTGCGCCTTGTTTTAGGAGTGCGACAGAAGCTCCTGTCATCGCCCACCAAAAAAGCTCCCACACAGAAACGTCAAATGATATCGACGTTTTCTGGAGGATCACATCGTCACTGGTTAACGGATGTATTTCCTGCATCCACTCTAAACGATTAACCACTGAGTGATGCTCGACGATGACCCCTTTGGGACGACCAGTAGAACCTGACGTATAGATCACATACGCGGGTTCATTAGGCTGGGCCTTGCTTTTGTATTTATAATGAGAAGGTAATTCAGTTGGCAAAGCGTCCAGATCAAACCAACGAGGATCATCAGATTTCATAACGTGGGGCAGATTAGAAATGACTAACTTGGCGTTGCTGTCGTTGAGCATATATTGAATACGATCTTCGGGATAGTCGCTATCAATGGGTAAATAGGCTGCCCCAGTTTTGAGGACGCCAAATATTGCGGCCAACATCTCTGGCGATCGCTCGACTGATACCGCCACGATATCCCCCTGACCGATTCCCCGTTCTTCTAACGCAGCGGCAATGGTGGATGACCATGCATTTAATTGAGAATAAGAAAGCGATGTGCCAGTGTGATCTCGAAGAGCGATATTTTCAGGAAATTGTTCGGCTTTAGCCTCAAAGAGCGAAACAACGGTTTCATTCACGCTGTATGGCTTAGTTGGCCCATTTTCATACTGTCGCAGCTGCTCCGTTTGCTTAAATGTCAGCAAGTTTACTTCCGACACACGCTTATCAACATTATTACCAAAATTATCGATAAGATGAATGAATGTATCTAAGAATGCATTCGCTGATTCCTCAGTATCAAATACTGAGCTATTCAAACACACATCTCCCCAAACATCTGCATTATTGCCATAAGTGTACAGATGAATTGCTATCGCATCCTGGGTATGTATGTGCGCGATATTCTGGGTTTTTTCTTCAAATCCAGCAATTGCCCCCCATTCTGGATAACGCAGATAGGACATTGTTACATCAAAAAGTTGACGAGAGGAACTTGCCAGAGCAGAAATAATACCCCCTAACGGAACCGATTCTTTGTCTTTCAGAAAGACGATAAAATCTTTGATCTGCGAGTAAATTGCTCTGAGTGTATTTTGAGGTAATACCTCGACTTTCACGGGAAGAATATTAGCTCGGTGACTGACTGACGTAATTTCTGTATCGGTTCTGTTAAGAAACGGCACTCCAATGAAAAATTTCTCGCTTCCGTATGCATTTGACAGCAGAACTGCCAGAGCCGTTGAAACAGCCAAAAAAGGAGTAAAACCATTTTCAATACCATGAGCGACTTCGTGCGCTGATATCTTGAATGGTCTGATATAGCTGGGGGATGTCGAAAGAGTCGCTCCAGATTTTGGGAATAATACGGGATCGGTATCAGCGATTTTCACGACGACGTCGTCGATTGCCTCATCAAGTTTACTGCCTTCCAGGGTTGGATATTTTGTCGCGTAACGTTTCACCCCTTTGAGCTGTTCATTTAGACCTAAATGATTATCCGCATAAGCACCGAGTATTTTCTTGGACAACAGATTCAGACCCCAACCGTCGGCAACGATGTGGTGGGCACGTATCATCAATATAGTTGCCTGATCTGTTTGGCCTATCGCAATATCGAGCAAGGGTGGAACAGAAAGATCCCAAATCTTACGAGGCCACTCCTTGAAGAATGAGGCAAAGTCGTCTTCATTCTTGAATTCATATAACTCGGCACAAACCACAACGGGAGCTTTCTTCAGAACTAGATGCCCCTCTTGCTCGTGAAAAGACTTGTGGGAAGCTTGCTCCGACTCCAGAACTTGTTCAGCAACCCTCTTGAGATTCACGAGATCGATAGATCTGGGTAACAATTCACTAAGAGCCACTGTGAACTGATGGCAGTGCGGATCATGTAGCTCCTCAACCCATAAATCCCTTTCGTACGAAGTCGGTTCTGCAATACTCATAGCTTGAACTCCATTTAGACTAATGACATTAGCTCTACGAATAACGACACAAACCGAGTATTTCTGGGCTGAAGCTGTCCCCTTGATTCAACCAAGCCAAACCGCTCCATCTCGGCTCTTAATATTCGAAAAAATTATTTCAGATGACATAATATGTTATCGAACGCACAATATGTCACTCGATGACATATTGTGTCAAATGACATTTTGCTAATAGTATCACTAGTCAACTATTACATAAGTGTCCTTTTATGCAATAATGGAGGTTCAAACACAGATCACTTATTCCAGACAGGAGGAAACAGGCGCGTGACAGATAGAGAAAAAGTTGGCCGCCGTGAGCGGAAGAAGCTTATGCTGAAGGATGCCCTAATTAAGACATCTTACGAACTTTTTGCTATTAAGGGATTTGATGAAACTCGAGTAGAAGATATCACTGAAAAAGTTGACGTTTCTACCCGCACCTTTTTTCGATATTTTTCCTCAAAGGAAGATGTTGTCCTTGACTACCAAGAGGCAGAACACAAAGACTTTATTGCCGCACTCATCCGCCGTCCGCCTCATGAACCCGCGTTATCAGCATTACGGCATACAGCTGTCGAAATTATGAAAAGATGCGAAGGAGGTTCTTATGGCTTTAATACGAACTGTTTCATGACCCTTCAAGACTTGATAAGGAACCATCCTTTAATTCGGGCAAAAAATCTTCAGCGCGGAGAGGATCGGAAACCCCCTATCATTTCGTTAATCGCTCAACGTATGGGAACCGACCCTAAAATAGATATTAGACCAGGCGTCTTAGCCGGCGTTTTAGATTATGCACATTGGGCTACATATGACGTTTGGAAGCGGAAAAAACACTCTTCTATGCTTTACTCTGATGTTCTTGATGAAGTATTTCTAATTATCGAGAATGGTCTCAACTTTCCAGCAAACAATCAGCCAGATATCTAGTGACCTTACCCTAGATAACCGAAAAGTTCGGGTAAACGCAGGCAGGGGGTTATTAACGACCGGCTAAAAAGCACTGGATGCGAGTGGATTTTGGTCATTATCACTGGAACGAAAAAAGGACCTTTCGGTCCTTTTTTCTGTGACTTGCAGACTTTCATAAAAATCTACAGTCCTGAATTTGGAGCGGGAAACGAGACTCGAACTCGCGACCCCAACCTTGGCAAGGTTGTGCTCTACCAACTGAGCTATTCCCGCATTGCTGATGACTACTGTCAGCCTTAATTTCTAGATACGAACATCCTATAACCATTTGATTTAAAGGAATTTTTCTATATTTACGTACCAAGATGGGCGCTATTATGGACTTGTTTGGAGAAGATGGCAAGCCCTTTGCACACAACCCAATACCAAACGTTCAAAATACATTCTAACTGACGTGACATGGACATTTTACACCCGTTGTTGCCCTCATTTTTCTGCCGCATAGCAGGGTCAATATGTCACTCTCTGCTAACCATTGACGAAAGATTAAAGTCATAATCACCTATCATTCAATCATTACATTGAATGGCAGCATATCGCTCTATCTTCGGATGGACACCGCTCATGACAGCAACCGCATTCCTGCCGTTTGCAATCGCTCTCATCGCAACAGGACGGATAGCAACGCCTCTAGTGGGCCGTATCGGTGCAGCACGAGTGACAAGTACTGGCCCGATGGTCAATAGCGTCCATGTATCGGTCATCAACAGCGGCCTGGCATTGCCGATGGATTCCCACTAATTTTTTTTCGGATTAACAAACACTGGACGAATTCTTTTCAAAGGAAAGCAGACTTGCGTGGAGGTTTACATAATAAGAATTGGAGCGGGAAACGAGACTCGAACTCGCGACCCCGACCTTGGCAAGGTCGTGCTCTACCAACTGAGCTATTCCCGCTTACATATCGATGCGTGGTACTTTTGGCGTAGTACTTTCGGTATGCCGTACTGTTGAAATTCTTCATCGGTACGGGGAGCGCATTATACGAAAAATCATTGCCCTGACAAGCCCCCCAACACAAAAAATCGCGTTCTTTTCTCTGATTGATGATTAAATCAGCAAACAATCCGTTTCATCATCAATCCAGAGATTAATTATCGTACACCCCTTACACCAAACACACTTTTTTATTTCTGGATAAAGTGCTCGCGGTAGTACACCAACTCAGCAATTGATTCCCGAATATCGTCCAATGCCTGATGAGTATTTTTTTTGCTGAACCCCGACAACATTTCAGGCTTCCAGCGGCGAGCCAATTCTTTAAGCGTACTGACATCCAGATAGCGGTAATGAAAATATTTCTCCAACTCTGGCATATAACGGAACAGAAAACGGCGATCTTGACCCACACTGTTCCCGCAAATAGGAGATTTTCCCGCAGGAACCCACTGCTCCAGAAAAGCAATCGTCGCTTTTTCTGCTTCCACATCACCAAACTGACTTTGTTTCACACGCTCAACCAGCCCACTTGCAGTATGCGTTCGCACGTTCCAGTCATCCATCAATGCCAGTTGTTCATCAGGCTGATACACCGCAATAACTGGCCCTTCCGCAAGGATGTTCAGTTCCGAATCGGTGACAATAGTCGCGATTTCGATTATGCGATCGCGCTCTGGATCCAAACCGGTCATCTCTAAATCTATCCAGATAAGATTGTTCTCATTTTTTGACATGATATATCCTAGTTTCCTTCAAAACAGATAGTCTGTATCAGTGGTGTATCATAACGTTTTTGATCACTCACAGCGATAATCAGCAAAATAGATGAAATAAGTGAGGTTCGGTGGCTAAGAATAAACTCTCCAAAGGGCAGCAACGCCGTGTTCAGGCCAATCACCAGCGCAGGCTGAAGCAGCCGCTCGACAGGGCTGCCAATAAACCAGAAATGGATGACAGCCTGTTTGGTGAGCCACAGGAAGGGCTGGTTATCAGCCGATTCGGGCAGCATGCAGATATTGAAGCCGCAGATGCTTCCATACAGCGCTGCAATATTCGCAGGACAATTCGCTCACTGGTCACGGGTGATCGCGTCGTATGGCGACCCACATTACAGCTCCAAACTGATGTCAAGGTCAATGGGATCGTGGAAGCTGTGCATGAACGCACCTCCGTCCTTACTCGCCCTGATTACTACGATGGCATTAAACCCATTGCAGCCAATATCAACCAAATCATGATTGTTTCCGCTATCTTGCCTGAACTTTCGCTGAATATTATCGATCGTTATCTGGTTGCGTGTGAAACACTTAATATTGAGCCTCTGATCGTGCTCAATAAAATCGATCTGTTGGATGCCGAAAGTCGTGCATGGGTCAACAGTGTCATGGACATTTACCGCCACATTGGCTATCGCGTACTGGAAGTTTCCAGCCATACCGGAGAAGGCGTATCCGAGCTAGTTTCCCAGCTGGTGGATAAAATCAGCATCTTTGCGGGGCAATCTGGGGTTGGAAAATCCAGCTTGCTGAATACCCTGCTGCCAGACGATGAAAAAGATATTCTGGTCAATGAAGTATCGGATAACTCCGGCCTGGGTCAACATACAACCACAACCGCACGCCTGTATCACTTCCCACAGGGAGGCGATGTGATCGACTCCCCTGGCGTCCGTGAATTTGGATTATGGCATTTAACGCCAGAACAGGTAACACAAGGTTTCATTGAATTCCGTGAATACATTGGCGAATGCAAATTCCGTGATTGCAAACATCAGGCTGATCCCGGATGTGCCTTGAATGCAGCACTGGAGCAAGGAGCAATTGCAGAAGAGCGTTTCGAAAATTACCATCGAATTCTAGAAAGCATGGCGCAGGTTAAACCACGAAGAAATTTCACGGATGTCCAAAAATAAGACAATAATTAACGATACGTTACCCTGACATTCAACATAATGGCGGGTACAATAGTAGACTTTTGCCCAATTTGCCTATCAAAAATCCAAGAGGTTGATGTGCTGGATAATATTAAAATTAAATTGCAATATTTACTGCCAAAACAATGTATTACTAATTTGGCAGGCTGGTTCGCCAATAAAAAGGCGGGCTGGTTGACACAGCTTGCAATTCAATCTTTCGCCAAAGTCTATAAGGTAGATATGAATGAAGCCAAAAATTCTTCATTCACAGCTTACTCAACATTCAATGAATTTTTTGTCCGCCCATTAAAAGAAGGCATTCGTCCCATCGTCAATGAAGCTCACCAGTTGGCGCTGCCAGCAGACGGAACCATCAGCCAGCTCGGGATGATCCGTGACGATCAAATTATTCAGGCCAAAGGTCACTACTATACCGTAGAAGCTCTGCTGGCCGGCCAGCATCAACTTGCTGAACAATTCCGCAATGGCCATTTCGTCACAACTTACTTATCACCCAAAGATTATCACCGTGTCCATATGCCGTGTGACGGCGTACTGAAAGAGATGATCTATGTTCCAGGCGAGCTGTTCTCAGTCAATCCATTAACCGCAGCAAATGTCCCTAATCTGTTTGCACGTAATGAGCGGGTCATCTGCCTGTTTGATACAGCTTTCGGTCCAATGGTACAGATTCTGGTTGGTGCAACTATTGTCGGCAGTATCGAAACCGTCTGGAGCGGCTGTGTCACACCACCGCGTGAAGGCATCATCAAGCGTTGGGCTTATCCAGCAGCAGGTCAGGAAGGCGCGATTTCTCTCAAGAAAGGAGAAGAAATGGGGCGTTTCAAACTGGGTTCAACGGTGATTAACCTGTTTGCGCCCAATCAGATTCAATTTGCCAATAATTTATACAGCGGCTCACAAACCCTGATGGGTGACCTGTTGGCGCAGGCTGTCACAGCAAATGAAGAGCAGGCAGCAAATGCAGATGATGAATCTATGAACAAAGATATCATCAGCTAATTTTCACCACCAAGGAGCCCCTTATTGTGCGCCTGATTATCAGTTTACTTTTCAGCCTGTTTCTTGCGAATCCGGCTTTCGCTTCGATAGCACAGTTGGATGAAACCCAACTGAAACAAGAGCTAAAACAGGTTGGAGGCAGTAAAAATCCACAGGATGCTGAAATCGCACAGGCACTTCAAGGGGCAATAAACTGGCTTAACGATGCTAAGTCCACCAATGAACGCAGCCAGACATACCAACAGACTATTGATGATTTTCCCAAGATCATCAAAGAATTGCGTCAAAAAACTCTTACTGAAAGTGATATTGTCCCCTCAATTCCGGCCAATCAGTCTATCGGTGAGTTAGAGCAGCAGACTCTCCAGACCAGTAGCCAGTTGTTGGAGCAAGAGCGCCAACTACAACAGGAACAGGATAAGATCCGGGAAATCAGTGATTCAATGAACCTGCTGCCCCAACAGCAGGTTGAAGCGAGACGACTGCTGGCTGAGGCAACTTCCCGCCTCCAATCCTTGGGTACGCCTCCGACACCCCTGACCGAAGCCCAATTGAAACTTGTTCAGGCCGAAGTCAGTGCCCGCAAAGCGGTCACCAATGAACTGGAGATGTCACAACTTTCTGCTAATAATCGGCAGGAAATCGCCCGCATGCGGGCAGATTTATTTAAAAAACGTTATCAACGTCTGGATCTCAAACTCCAGCAATTACGCAACCAATTAAACATTCAACGCCAGCAGAAAGCAGAATCGGCCCTCGAACATACTGAAATGCTGGCGGAACAGGCGGGTGGAAAACTACCACAGTTTTTGCTGGATGAGCTCCATCAAAACCGCCAGCTGTCACAACTGCTCAGTCAACAAACCCAACGCATGGAGGCCATTGGCTCACAGCAACGCAAAGCTGCTAACGATATTCTACAAGTACGCCGAACACTCAATACCATCCGTGAACAAGCGGAATGGCTGAGTGATTCAACCGCACTCGGTGAAGCATTAAGAACTCAATTAACCCGCATCCCTGATGTGCCGAAATCCCAGCAACTTGACCGAAATATTGTGGAATTGCGGGTCGAAAGACTGAAATATGAGGAAATGCAGGAGCGCTCCCAGCAGGAAAATGATCAAGCATTGCCTTCGCCTCAAAACCTGACATCAGGGCAAAAGCAGGTCTATGAATCTCTTATCCGTACCAGAAAAGAGTTATTGAACTCCCTGCTCTCAGGTTATGACAATGAAATATTGGAACTCACAAAACTCAAAGTCGCAACCAACCAGTTAAATGATGCTTTAAAAGAGATAAAGGATGCTACCCATCGATACCTGTTCTGGGTCACGGATGTCAATCCTATTTCACTAGACTATCCGTTGCTTGTCGTTCAGGATCTGACACGGCTGCTCTCTCTGGATACGTTATCTCAGCTAGGGGTCGCAATTCACGTTATGCTGACCACGAAAGATACCCTGCTCTATTTACTGGGTACGCTATTGCTGGTGATTTTCAGTATCAGCTCACATCGTCAATATCATGCGTTCCTTGAGCGCTCCAGCAACCGCATTGGCAAAGTCACACAAGATCATTTCTCGCTTACCCTGCGTACCGTTTTCTGGTCTATTGTCGCTGCATTGCCCCTGCCGATACTTTGGTCAGCCATTGGTTATGGGCTGCAAAATGCATGGCAGTACCCGATGGCCACCGCGATTGGGCTCGGTGTCAGTGAGACAACGCCAGTCCTGTGGGTTTTCATGCTCAGTGCGTCATTTGCCAATCCGAATGGTCTGTTCATCTCCCACTTCCGCTGGCCTGAAGAACGCATAAAACGGGCAATGCGGTTTTATCGTCTGTCTATTTTCTTGGTTGTGCCTCTCATGATGGCGTTGATCACGTTCAATAATTACAGTGATCGCGAATTTGCCGCGACACTCGGCAGGCTGTGCTTCCTGATGCTGTGCGTTTCCCTGAGCCTGGTGACCAGCAGCTTAAAACGCGCCGGAGTACCACTGTACATGGACAAACACGGTTCAGGCGAAAATATCATCAATTCTGTTCTGTGGTGGATACTGCTCTCTGCCCCGATCTTGGCCGCTCTTGCGTCTATACTCGGCTATCTGCAAACTTCACAGGCGCTGCTGGGACGTTTAGAAACTTCTGTCGCCATCTGGTTCTCCCTGCTGGTTATCTACCATATTATTCGCCGTTGGATGCTGATCCAGCGGCGAAAACTCGCCTTTGAGCGAGCAAAACAACGCCGAGCAGAGATCCTGGCTCAACGCGCTAAAAGCGAAGAAGAGACGGCCAATACTAATAGCAGCGTGGAAGGCTCCATTGAAGTTGAAGAACCGGTGATCGATCTGGATGCAATCAGCGCCCAGTCTTTGGGGCTGGTACGCTCGATCCTGACGATGATTGCGTTGGTTTCACTGATTCTGCTGTGGTCAGAATTACATTCTGCCTTCTCTTTCCTGGAGAATATCCGGTTGTGGGACGTCAGCACGACGGTCAACGGGGTCAATACCATCCAGCCAATTACCATGGGGTCAGTTCTGATTGCGATCTTAGTTATCGTCATCACCACGCAGCTTGTCCGCAACCTACCCGCGCTGCTGGAACTTGCCCTGTTGCAGCATCTGGAACTGACACCGGGCACAGGTTACGCCATCACGACACTAACCAAATATGGCCTTACGTTGATTGGTGGGATTGTGGGTTTCTCGCTGGTTGGCATTGAATGGTCGAAGATTCAATGGCTGATTGCTGCAATGGGTGTGGGTCTGGGTTTTGGGTTACAGGAAATTTTTGCCAATATTATCTCTGGCCTGATTATTTTGTTCGAAAAACCCATCCGGATTGGCGATACCGTCACTATCCGTAATTTGACTGGCAGCATCACGAAGATCAATACGCGGGCAACAACGCTGTCAGACTGGGACAGAAAAGAAATTATTGTTCCCAACAAGGCATTTATTACCGAGCAATTCATCAACTGGTCACTGTCTGACACGATCACCCGTATCGTCTTAACGATCCCGGTGCCGGCTGAAACTGATTCCGCAGAAGCGACTGACATATTAATGACCGCATCCAGACGGTCACCATTAATTATTGATAACCCGATGCCAGAAGTGTATCTAGTTGATTTACAAAACGGTATTCAAATTTACGAACTGCGCGCTTACGCAGCGGAGATGGGGCATCGTATGCCCGCCCGCCATGAAGTGCATCAATATATTTTGCAGGAGTTCCACAAACACGGCATTACCCTACCATTCCCGCCATTTCAGGCACGTGTTGATATCTTCGGACAAGAAATCCGCAGTGCCACAACCAATATTTCGGGCCGCAATCCACCGCGTAAACCGGGAGAACTATAAGCTCAATTCGAGATGATGAGGCGTATACCTTTTCAGATAAGTGGATTACTGGCTTTAAATGGCGTTTCGATCTTGGGAAACGCCATTACAGACATTGCCATTCCGTGGCTGATTCTAGAAATATCAGGCAGTCCACTGCTGGTCGCAGCCGTGATGTCTGCCAAAATAGTGCCGTTGATATTATCCATTTTCTTTAGCGCACAACTGGTAGATAAATACGGAGCCTTCCATATTTCAGTCTTATCTGATTTGGTGAACTTCCTGAGCGTCTTACTGATCCCCGTATTTTATACAATGGATATCATGCACTTTTACCTGTTGGCCACTTTGCTGATATTCTCGACAATTTTGGATTCTCCGGGACGTTTAGCAAAAGACGTAATGCTGGCGAAAGAGATTAAACAGAATAAAAGTGAACATGAGTTGATCAATGGAATCAACAGTACCATTGAAAATATTTGTGACCTTACTGGGCCTGTATTGGGTTCATTGATTATTGCCCTGTTCGGTACAATCAACGCCCTATACTTCGATGCGGTTAGTTTTTTAGTGGTTGCGCTGGGGCTGATTATTCTGAAGAAACATTTTGTCACCAATATCAATGAAGTTACTGAGGTTCCTTCCCTGCCACACCACTATTTCCTTGAAGCACTCAAATACGTTAAGTCAGAAAAGGAACTGTTTTCTATTCTTATCCTGAGTTCGGTGGTCAATTTTGTCATCGCTCCATTCCTGATCGTTTATTTACCTTATGTGAATAAGGTCGAGTTTAATTCCGTCGTCAGCCTTGGTGTTTCCATGACCTGCTTTGGCTTAGGCACAACGCTCTCTTCCTTGTTGTATGGTATTTATGGTAAGCATTTTTCCAGCAACCAAATCATTCTCTCTGGCTATAGCCTGCTGGTATTGTCTCTGGTCTCTCTCAATCTGTTCAATGGGCAATATATTCTTTTTGCCCAGCTATTTGCTATCGGTTGCTGCATTGGTTTTTCTGCTCCAGTTGAAATCACTCTGCTCCAGCGCCAAGTGCCAGAGAATCTGTTTAGCCGGGTAATGACGCTGTTTTCTTCTACGCGCTTTCTTGCCGTGCCTGTTGGGTACGTCTGTTTTGGTACTCTGCTGGGATCCAACCTTGCTAAACAAACACCGCTGCTCATGGCAGCAATGGTATTCGGTGGTTTATGGATTTATCTGGTTATGCGTGGGAGAGCGAAATGAAGACAACTCTTTTTCAAATTGACAAACTATTACAACACCATGTGTCTTTGCCCTTATACCGCCAAATATATCAGCGTTTTATTCAAGCGATTAATCAGGGCATATTGCGACCTGAACAACGTGTTCCGTCTATTCGTGCGTTATCCAGTGAACTGCAAGTTTCACGCAGTACAGTGGAATCTGCCTATGCGCTATTACTGAACGAAGGCTATCTAGAGGCCAGAGGGCAGGCCGGTACTATTGTGTCCCCAAGGCTTGCAGACAGGGTATTACAGCCCCCTGAAACACTTATATCATCGTCTATCGATGTGACTAGTATATCTTTATTCGATTCCGCTTCATCCATTCATCCCTCACCTTATCAACTAGGGCTACCAGCGTTGGATCTCTTTCCCCGCAAATTATGGAACACCCTCACCGTCAAACAACTGCGTTTGCAAAGCCGATATATGTCTTACCCGCAACCTGAGGGCTATTTGCCGTTACGAGAAGCCCTTGCGGCTTATCTTCAATTATCACGTGGGGTGAGCTGCTCCCCACAGCAGATTTTTATCACCGCTGGCTATCGCGGCGCTCTTAACCTAATTGCTCACACCCTGATACAACCACGGGATCAAGTTTGGCTCGAAGATCCCTGCTTTCCTCCCAGTCAACATTTTCTATCTCAAATAGGCGCTGAAATTATTCCTGTGCCAGTCGATCAAGAGGGCATGAATATTTCGGGGGCTCAAGAACTCGCCCCAAATGCACGATTTGCTCTGGTTACACCAGCACATCAAAGCCCATTAGGCGTTACGCTGTCAATGGCACGAAGGCAGATGCTTTTAGCGTGGGCAGAACAGAATAATGCCTTTGTCATCGAAGATGATTATGACAGTGAATATCAATATGATGGACGCCCTCACCCTGCACTGGCCAGTTTGGGATCTAACAATGTTTTGTATATCGGCACATTCAGTAAAGTTCTGACGCCAACACTCCGGCTTGCCTATCTCGTCGTTCCTCCCCATCTGTTAACAAGATTTAATGCTGTATGCCACACTCGGCAAGATGGCTGTCCTTTATTACAGCAGGCCGTCGTCACGGATTTCATGCAGGGAGGTCATTTCGCCCGTCATTTACGTAAAATGCGCACTGCCTATGCACAGCGACGCCAGATAGTCATTGAGAGTTTGAATCAAGTTTTTGATAGCCGCCTGAGGTTCGATATTCCCGCAGGTGGCCTGCATTTGCTGGCAAGACTTGCGCATTATGAAGATGATGTAGCACTGGCTCAACTCGCCAGAGAGCATGGGCTTAGCATTACCGCCTTGTCCGCACGAAGATTGAGCTCAGATTGTGGCAAGGGATTACTGTTTAGTTTTGCCAATGAAACCACCCCCGAAAATGCTTTGAAACATGCTCAATTACTGCAAAAATGCCTGCCTACTACATCAAGAACCAGTAATTAAACGATCACTGACGCATACCGATTGCAAGGCGATTCATTCCATTCATTAATGCAATCGCGAAGGTCAGATCAGTGATTTCTTTATCCGTAAAATGGTCTTTCAGCGGTAAATAGGCATAGTCATCCGCATGTGTTGTAACAACATGAGTAAGGGATTCAGCCCATTCCAGAGCCACCTTTTCACGCAGGGTAAACTGACCGCTGACACGCCACCCTGCCAGTTCAGACAAACGGCGTTCAGTTTCCTGATTTTCCCGCAAGGATTGACTGTGTTTGTTCAAACAGAAAGCACAGCCATTGATTTGGGAAATACGCAAATAGACCAATTCAATCAGTGCTAGACCCAATGGACTTTCTTCCAGCTCTTGCTTTATTGTACGGAAACCCTGTAACAGCTCTGGTGATAAATCATAATAGGCAAGGCGCAAACTACTCATGAATAAAACTCCTTATCTCATATCTTTGTGAATGTGGTAAACGATATAACAATCCATCAATTAGGATAAGGGACAAGATGAGTGTTTTTAGCCATGACAAGTTATTTGGCTTAGAGAAAAAGCAGATAAACAATCACTCATATTCAGAGCAATAATATATCCTATTTGTAGGATAGTGATTATTTATAAAGATAAAAACCGCCGATCATAATTTTTGATCGGCGGTTTTATGAGTATGCAAAACCAACTTCTCAATTAGTGATGCACTTTTAGATATTAAAGCATTCCTTTAGGATCTGCTCCAAAATCGTTATCTCCTTTAGATCCTTCCAAGCAGAAGAATACCAATAACGCGATGCTTAAAATCGGAACAAAAGCCAGTAAAAACCACCAACCGGAGCGATTGGTATCATGGAGACGACGGATCATCACTGCAAGTGAAGGAATAAAAATCACTATTGCATAAATCCCCAATAACCCAACACCTAAAGTTTCACTGATTGCAGACCCTAAAACACAAAGAACTATAATGGCAATGTAGTTAAACAGAGTAAACATCCAATACTCTTTACGACGTGCACGCCCTGAGAAATTAGCGTAATTCTTTAAAACATTAAGATACCAGTTCATAATATCACTTATTTGAATTATATAAAAAAGCAGACAAACTATAAAAGATGACGGATTTTATACCAAATTATATTTTAAAGTCTATAATCTACTAATCAAAATAAGAGTATTTGGTTGTTTATGACAGCATCATAAGGAAATGAATTCAGAAATTCTCCCAAATACCAAACCAGGAACACTATATACATAGATACCTCTGGCACATATCAAAGTTATACATTAACTTATCAGAGGAATACACCAAAATAATTCATTATTAATATACAGTTAGCAATAATTTATTCAGCACACTTATTATTAATTTAGTTATTTTTGTAGAAAAAACCAATATTGAGTTGAAAATATCCTATATGATGGCTCATCAACGGGAAAATCAAAAAATGCGGTGCTCACAGCAGAGATGTTTACATATTTTTAACATCTACCTATTATCCCAGAATGAATACTAGGCTGTGTCCCTTAATGTAAATTGATAGTATTATCATCTAACTTGTTTTCAATACGGGAAAAAGATGATGGCACGCTACGACATTCCTGATGACGCATGGATAGTGATAGAACCTTGTTTACCTCCGGTCCA
>NZ_JANAIF010000079.1 GCF_024721015.1 Xenorhabdus bovienii | reverse complement strand
TATATTTATATTTATATTTATATTTATATTTATATTTAATAAATCACAAAATATGAAAACATTTCAATTTAATTATATTATTAATATCAATTTTAATTAAATATATATATTCTTATGAACATCCTGAATAAAATATAAAATACAGAAGCCTACGTTGCTAAATAACCTTAATAAAAGCATTGATAAAGCACTGGTATTTTATCCAGCAATTCTTATAATAATAACACACATAATAGAATGAAATATTGCCTATTTAATTTCTCTACCATAATATAAACAATAATCATTTGATATTATCGTATAATTAAATAAATGTTACTATTTTGCACAACATTGCCAATAAGATAACAAGGAGACAATAAGTGCCATTTTTAAGGAAACGAGAAGCAAACAACATTCTAAAGCCTATGACAGCAACAACGGTCGGTTTATCTGCAATCTCTTTAATCTTCCTTTTTACCGTTCCCGCTCAAGCAAGCGATTTCGTCAATTTTCAATCCATTGACACCAGCCTTTACCTGCAATTCGAAAATAAAGTCGCCCCCCAGAAAACGATTTCTCCCATCGTAGAGGCATTTGGTAATTATAAGATTGGCGATATGTATGTTTACAGCATTTGGCAAAATTCGCTGCAACATGACTATCAAGGCGATAAAAGCACCTATTACTATAAATTCGTCCCCAGACTCAGTGCCAGCAAAATGACGGGGTATGATCTTTCCTATGGCCCATTAAAAGATGTGCTGTTTGCCCAGTGGATTGCTAAAACTAAAAACGTAAAATACGATTATTTCCCCGGTATCAGCCTTGACTGGCAAGTCCCTGGGTTTAGCTGGCTGCGTACCCTGTTTTATTTTGAAAATAATGCAAAAGGAAATTGGAACGATCAACGAATTCATATTGACTATGCCATTCCTTTCAATAATCAATTGGGGGATTTTCGGATCGTAGGGACGTTAGATTATACGCTTGGGTTACACGATAATCCTGAAATGCTGGAGTTCAAGCCAGAATTGCATTATGACTTGGGGAAAAAACTGGGCTATCAATCAGGGCATTTATGGACAGGCCTTGTTCTGAATACAACCAAGAATAAGTACAAAATAAAAGATACACCGTACTATCGCACGAACCAATTCAGCTATGGCGTGTTTATTCGATACAGCTTTTTCTGATAAACACATAAAATAGTGCTGTTTTTAGTGGTTTATAGCCTTTATGGGGTCACAATGTCCATTCAACACGACAAATTCGGGCGTACTTATCAGTGGTTTTTGCTGGTACTTTTAGGTATGGTATATTTTTTATCCACAGCAACAACCTTTACGTCATTGGGCGTTGTTCTGCCCAGCATGATCAATGAGCTGGGCTGGAACTGGACAAGTGCGGGTTTGGGATTCTCTCTGCTTGGCCTGACCTGTGGACTTTCCAGTTTTCTGCCAACATTGTTCATCCGCAAGATTGGTGTCCGCTTCACCCTATTCATTGGTCTGCTGATTTTTCTTGCCGGTTTCTACCATCTGTATAACACCCATGTCATTTCATCTTATTTTATCGGAACAGCCTTATTGGGTGTCGGTTTTACCTTTTTAGCCACAGTTCCCGGCACTTATGTCATTTCACGGTTATATGAAAAACAGTCCCTTGCCTTTGGTTTCTATTTCACCATCGGTGGGCTGGGGGGCGTCATTGGCCCGTGGATCTATTTTCTGGCCACCCGTGTCTGGGGAACGTGGCGTATGCACTGGATGATTTCCGCCATTGTTCTGACCGTATTCGTACTTCTGACTATTTTTATCCTACAAGAAGGCAAACGGGAAGTTGCCCATGCCAAGGCCGTTAATCAAAAGCACAATAGCCAGAACCCCCTGAAAATTTATCGCACTAAACAGCGCTGGACTGCACGGAAAGCGCTGCGTACATGGCAATTCTATGCCATTGCCGCCACTTACACCGCGTTTTTATGGTGTGGTATTACAGTTAACAGTTTTGCCGTAGCCCACATTATCGAGAATGGCTTCAGTGAAGCTATCGCCGCAGGGCTGCTGAGTTCAATGGCCTTTATCAATGCTTTTTCAAGACTGGCTGGAGGCGCGGTAGGCGAGTGGCTTGATCCGAAAAAATTGCTGATTGGCAGCCTGACGGTCATCATTATTGGCTTGATCGCGCTGAGTATCGCGTCTTCATGGCCTTTCTTGATTGGATTCACGCTATTTGTCGGTATGGGCTATGGGATGACTTTCCTCGCCTCCAGTGTCCTACTGGCCAACTATTTTGGACGTAAGCCCTATCTGGAATTGTTTTCGGTCATGAACCTGATTTCTACTCTGGCTTGTCTGGCGCCTTTTTTTGCCGGGGCGATCAAAGATTATTCAGGCAGTTTTACTTCGGCTTTCCTCATTATTGCCATCCCCGTATGTGTTGTTCTTGTCGTAACATTGATGATGAAACCGCCTGCTCAAAAAATGAAAAAGCGTTTAGTCGACAATTCCCCATTCACCGAATAGGGTAATAGACGAACTGAAACAGTGCACAAACAAGGAAATAGTGATGTCAAAGAAAGAGTTCGGTGTATTCCTGCCCATCGCTAAAGGTGGGTGGATCATATCCAAAAACACGCCACCACTGGATGCGTCTTATCAACAAAACCGGGAGGCTGCCATTCTGGCCGATCAGATTGGCCTTGATTTCATTATGTCCATGGGTAAATGGCGCGGGTTTGGCGGGGAAACAGACCATTGGGGTAGCTCGCTCGAGTCTGTCACGATGATGGCCGGCATTGCTGAGGTCACTCACCGCGCCAAGTTGATCGCCACGGTTCATGCGGGGCTGCACAATCCCGCAGTGACGGCCAAAATGATCGCCACGCTGGATCATATCAGTCAGGGACGTGCAGGGCTGAATATTGTTTCCGGCTCTTTCAAAGATGAGTTTGAACAGATGGGCGAATGGGATGGCAGCTTGGATCATGACCAGCGCTACGCCATGACGGAAGAGTGGACACAATTGATCAAAAGGCTCTGGCGTGAAAAACACGTTGATCATGAAGGAACCTATTTTCACCTGAAACAGTGTGTTTCTGAACCTAAACCGCTTTCACTGCCCCGTCCTTATCTGGTTTGTGCCGGCCAATCCGAACGTGGCCTCCATTTCAGTGTGCGTCATACTGATGTCTGTTTTATCGGGGGCAAGGATGAGGCAGAAACCCGCAAAATTAGTTTAACCGCCAAGCACATTGCATCAGAGTGCAACACAACCACCAAAACTTTCTGCATGTGTACGGTCATTTGTGCCGAAACCGATGCCTATGCTGAAACTCTCGCTCAGTTTTATCGCCAAGGTTTGGATGTAGAAGCGGTCAGAAATATGATGCACAGTTTTGGTGTCGATGTAGATGGCAAAAACAATGCCATGGTTGAACGATCACAAAATGCTTTCATGACCCATACCGCCATTGGTACGCCAGATACCTGTTACAAGCAACTGTCAGATTTACTACGTACCTGTGAGCTGGATGGCGTGATGTTAATCTTCCCTGATTATATTAAAGGATTGAAAATATTCGGCGATCAGATCCTGCCCAAATTGAGGGCTGAGTTTGACTGATTGGCCAGATTTATTTAATCAATCACGCTTGCTTTGAAACATGGGGAAACCTTTCTGTAAAGCTTCCCCATTTATTACCGTTAGTGCACTAGTGGTCGATTTATTCCGGCAAACGTCGGTGCAGCCCTTTACCCCGCAGCAATCGAATCCCTAACCAACTACCGCACAATGAAAGCAGCAGGCTACTGATGATAGGAAGCAGGAACCACATCTGCCATTGCGGTTGCCACGGGAACTCAAACACTTTTGTCTGCAACAACCAGAGTGCCACTTCCGCACCAAATGCCGCAGCCAGACCCGCCATGAAACCCAGCAGGGCAAATTCACTCCACAATGTGCGCCGCAGCAGTTTCTTGCTCGCCCCCAAGGTACGATAAACCACCAACTCAAGCTGGCGTTGGCTCATGCCTACCTGAATCTGTGCCAGCAGAAGCAGCGCACCACAAATCATTACCAGAACAACCATAATTTCCAGTGCCTGACTGATTTGCTGCAAGATCCCCTGTATCTGTTTAAGCATAGTCCCAATGTCCAGCATACTAATGGTCGGGAAATGACGATTTATTTCCGTTAGAAGCTGTCCATCTCCTTCATAATGAAAACTGGTCAACCATGTCTGAGGCTGATTATCCAGCGTCTCTTTGGAAAAGATAAAGAAGAAATTCGGATGCAGGCTTTCCCAATCTACCTTACGAATACTGCTCACACTGACCTGAAATGTCTGTGTATTACCCGTAAATGTCAGTTTATCTCCCACATTAATGTGCAGCTGTTCTGCTACACCCTGCTCAATGGACACTTCCTTCGGTTTCGGTGGCCACGTTCCTTCCACAAGAGTATTAAATGGGGGTAATTCGGCCTTCCATGTCAGATTGAGTTCGCGACGCACTGTCGTGCTTTTGGGATGCCTTTCGTCAGCCCATTCAATCGCCGACTGCCCATTCACTTCCGTCAAACGCGCCAGAACCACAGGATAGAACTCAGTCGGCTTCACTTGATATTTCGCCAGCAAGTCATTCACTGGTGGAATTTGCGCCTGAGTCATGTTGATCAGGAAATAATTCGGGCTATCCGGTGGCAATTGTTGCTGCCATCGGCTTAATAAATCGCCCCTCGCCATCACGAGTAATGCCAGTAACATGAATGACAGCGAAAATGCAGCCAGTTGCGTCATGGTCTGGAACGGGCGGCACAGCAGCCGATTAACCGCCAAACGTAAACTAAGCTGGCGAAATGTCATGCGACGCAGCAGCCATAAGCCGCCCCAGCCCAAAATTGCCAGCAGCAAAGCGACCATCGGCACTCCCGCCAGCAATGACCATAAGAGCGGCTTAGTGCCCGCCAGTAGTACCAACCCTCCCGTTATAATCAGCGCCACGGTGGGCAGGTAGTAACGTAACGGCCAGATCGCCGCAGTGACATCACTGCGCAATACCCGTGATGGCTGCGTCGCCATTAGCTGACGATAAGGGCGAATTCCCACCAGCAGGGCAATACCCAACAGCGAACCTATCGCCCACATCCACGGCCACATACCCGCTTCCGGTAACATTTTGGGCAACATCGCCGCCAGAATCCGAATCAAAGCGGACTCAAAAACCAAACCTAAAATGGAGCCGACAACAATGGCAGCGAGCAATATCACCAGCCACTGCCCAACGATCCACTGACGCAACGCCCAACGCCCTGCCCCCAGTGTTTTCAAGATCGCAATCAGGTTATGACGACTACGGCAATAGTGCGTCATCGAAACAGCTACCGCCGCCGCCGCAAGCAACAACGTTAACAGTGCCGACAACAGCAAAAATTGCTGTGCGCGATCGATGGACTGAGCCAGTGCGCCGCTGTCCTGTTTCAATGTGAGCCAACGTTGATCCGCTTTTAATTGTGGGTCGATCAATTGCTGGAATGCTTGTATGGACTCTGATGAGCCGGAAAACATATAGCGGTAAGTCAGGCGGCTTCCCGGTTGGATTGCGCCTGTCGCTTTGGCATTTTCAATATTGATTAAAATACGCGGAGAAAGCTGGAATGGATTGAAGCCGCTATCAGGTTCCTGAAGCAGCTCACCACGGATCTTCAATACCGCATCGCCCACGTCAAGGCTATCCCCTACTTTAATCCCCATTAACACCAGTAAACGGGGTGCGACCAGCACCGAACCTTTTTCCGGTTTCAATCCCTGTGGACTGGTCTCCAATTCACCATACAGCGGATAATGTTCATCAGCCGCTTTCACCTGAGCCAGTTGCGGAACGTCTCCCGCATAGGTCATGGTCGAAAATGAGATCTGGCGGCTCAATGTCAGCCCTCGTTCCTCTGCCTGTTTCAGCCAAGATTCATCAACGGGATAAGAAGCCTGCAATACCAGGTCACCCGCCAGAAAATCACGGCTCTGGTAATGAACGCTCTGGTCAATCCGATCGCTGATGCTCCCTAATGCCAACACACAGGCCACGGCCAACGTCAGGGACAGCCAGATAATTAATAGCGATGGTGTACGCCATTCACGCCAAAACCAGCGCCAGATCATACTTCCTCCTGCAATGTTCCATCCACCAGACGTAAACGACGCTGGCAACGGGCAGCAAGCTGGCTGTCATGGGTTACCAAAATCAACGTGGTGGCGTAATCGTGATTGAGGGAAAATAAGAGATCCGCGATGCGATCACCCGTTTGGCGATCAAGATTGCCGGTCGGCTCATCGGCAAACAGGATTTTTGGACGAGTACTGAATGCCCGTGCCAAGGCAACTCGCTGCTGCTCTCCTCCCGAAAGTTGGGCTGGCATGTGTTTCAGGCGTTGCCCCAACCCTAACTGTTTAAGTAGTTCAATGGCATTCTGACGACTTTGATTTTCTGATTCACCGCGAAGCAGTGCGGGTAGCTGAACGTTTTCCAGCGCGTTTAAAGTTGGGATCAACATAAATGACTGGAAAACAAAACCCACATTTTCCGCTCGCAGCTGCGCCCTTTGTTCTTCGTTCATACGGCTAATATTTTGCCCCAATAAGTGGACTTCACCGCCGCTGCCATCATCCAGCCCCGCAATAATACCCAGAAGGGTCGATTTCCCTGACCCCGATTCACCAATCAAAGCAATTGTCTGCGCAGGCTCGACAACCAGCTCAACACCTTGCAATATATTAATTACCTGTTCCCCCTGACCAACATGTTTAGTGAGATGATGAACTTTAAGAATACTTTCTACAGCCATGTATGTTTCCTTTTATTGTTAGTGCTATGCAGCGCCAGAGCAACCGCAGCGGATACCCTGCTTATCTTGGGTGATAGCCTTAGCGCCGGTTATCGCCTGCCCGTTGAGCAATCATGGCCGACTCTCATGGCAAAAGAATGGCAGCTATCCGGCAATAAAACGGCTATCGTGAATGGCAGTATCAGCGGCAATACCACTGCACAGAGTCTTCAACGCTTGCCTGAATTGTTGAAACAGCACAACCCCAAGTGGGTTCTGGTTGAACTCGGAGGTAACGATGGATTGCGGGGTTTTTCCGTTCAACAAATAGAACAAGATCTGCAAAAGATAATTACTTTAATCAAACAGGCAGACGCTCAGCCTTTATTAATGCAGATTCGTATTTCGCCAAATTATGGAAAACGCTACACCCAATCTTTCGCTAAGATTTATCCTTCATTATCGGAGCGTAATCAGATCCCGCTGCTACCCTTTTTCATGGAACACGTTGCTATCAAGCCTGAATGGATACAAGATGATGGCCTGCATCCCAACCAACTCGCACAACCTTTTATTACTCATTGGATGTCTGACCAACTGTCGGCATACATCCCCTTTAAGTAAGAATATTTATTAATAGTAAATCATTTATTTCAATAAATTGATGTAAACAAGCAGGTAAAGTTATGCAAAAAGCGGTTCTTATTACCGGATGCTCCAGCGGAATCGGGCTGGTCGCCGCCAAAATCCTTCATCAACGTGGCTACCGAGTATTTGCCGCTTGTCGCAAACCCGCTGATTTAGCACATATGCGCGAATTGGGATTGGAACCCATAGAATTGGATCTGGATGATAAAGAAAGCGTTGAACGCGCCGCCGAACAAGTCATTCAATTAACCCATGGACGTTTGTTCGGGTTGTTTAATAATGGGGGATTTGGCGTTTATGGCCCATTAGAAAGTGTTTCCCGCGAACTGATGGAAAAACAGTTTTCAACTAATTTATTTGGTACTCATCAATTGACCTCCCTATTATTGCCCGCCATACGCGCTTATGGTAAAGGGAGAATTGTTCAGACCAGCTCCGTATTGGGATTAATCTCTACGCCAGGCCGTGGGGCATACGCAGCCAGTAAATTCGCCCTTGAAGCATGGTCAGATACGTTGAGAATAGAACTGGCAGACACGGGAATTAAAGTCAGCCTAATAGAGCCCGGCCCAATCACGACGCGTTTTACAGAAAATGTGAACCAAACACAGCGCGATCACCCTGTCGAAAATCCAAGTCTTGCAAACCGTTTCAGACTCACACCTGAGGATGTGGTCACTAAGTTGATTCATGCTCTGGAAGCCCCCAACCCCAAGCTACGTTATCCGGTAACATTATTGTCCCATGCCATGACAATTCTACGGCGCATATTACCCGCGATATTAATTGATAAAATCGTGAAGTGGCAAAGCTGATTAAGATTGCAAATCCCACTGATTAACCTTATTTATTCATGTCATCGCCTTATAACGAACTTAAGAGAAACATCCCATGGAATCGATAACGAACACTAATAACCATACTGACCATATCATTCATATCAATGAATCTAATATTGCCCCAATGATTCAGCATTCACTCACTCAGCTTGTCGTGTTCTATTTTTGGTCTCCACAGAACCTGCATTGCCATGAATTGGAAGAGACCCTTGATAAGCTGGCGCATGAGTATGCCGGGCAATTTGCGCTGGCCAAAGTCGATTGTGACCAATTACCTAATATCGCTGCGCAATTTGGTGTACGTACTGCGCCAACCGTGATTTTCGTACAAGAAGCCCGCCCTGTTCACGGTTTTGAAGGAATTCAGACAGACGAAACTATCAGAAAAATGTTTTCTCAATTTCTGACTCAACAAAAAAAATCACTGTTAGAGCAAGCAAATGAACGACTTGCGGAAGGGAAAAATCAGGAAGCTTTATCTTTACTGAAAGAAGCGCATCAGACCGAGCCAAAAGAGATTGAGATTACATTACTATTAGCTCAGGTATATATTTCGCTCAATCACCTTGAAGACGCCCAAAACATCTTGGATACCCTTCCATTAGAAGAACAAGATCAACGCTACAATGATTTGCTGGCAATCCTTGAGTCACAGAAGCAGGCGGCAAATTCTCCTGAGATTCAACAACTTCAGCAAGCGTTAGAAATTCAGCCAGAAAATGCTGAACTTGCTGTTCAACTTGCCACGAAACTGCACGAAGTTGGCCGCAATGAAGAAGCTCTGGAACTGCTATTCAATTTTCTGAAAAAAGATCTTTCTGCTGCTGATGGTGCAGTGAAAAAAACGCTGATGGATATTATTTCCGCTCTCGAAACCGGAGATACACTAGCATCTAAATACCGTCGTCATGTATACTCTTTACTCTATTGATTAAGCAATACTTATATATTCCATAATTAGCTAATAAAGGAATCGTTATGGATTTACTCTCTTTGGGTACTGTACCCATTCTTATCATTATTGCAGTTGTCATCGTCTTTACTTGTGTAAAGACCGTTTCACAGGGCTATCAGTGGACGGTAGAACGCTTCGGGCGCTATACCCGCACACTGACGCCAGGGCTGCATATCATCATGCCATTTGTTGATCGTATCGGCCGTAAAATCAATGTGATGGAACAGGTTCTGGATATCCCGTCACAGGAAGTGATTTCCCGTGACAACGCCAACGTCACCATTGATGCCGTCTGCTTTATTCAGGTTGTCGATCCCGTGCGGGCAGCCTATGAAGTCAGCAATCTGGAACTGGCCATCATTAATCTGACCATGACCAACTTCCGTACCGTGCTGGGGGCAATGGAACTGGACGAAATGCTGTCTCAGCGCGATTTAATCAACAGCCGTCTGCTGACTATCGTCGATGAAGCCACTAACCCATGGGGTGTGAAGATCACCCGTATTGAGATCCGCGATGTGCGTCCACCGAAAGAGTTGGTCTCTGCGATGAACGCTCAGATGAAAGCCGAGCGTACCAAGCGTGCAGATATCCTTGAAGCGGAAGGTGTTCGTCAGGCTGCCATTCTGAAAGCGGAAGGGGAAAAACAGTCACAGATCCTGAAAGCGGAAGGTGAGCGTCAATCTGCGTTCCTGCAAGCTGAAGCCCGTGAACGTGCCGCAGAAGCAGAAGCGCGCGCAACAAAAATGGTATCTGACGCCATCTCTGACGGTAATATTCAGGCAATTAACTACTTCGTCGCCCAGAAATATACCGATGCCCTCACCCGTATTGGGGCCGCCGATAACAGTAAAGTCATCATGATGCCGCTGGAGGCCAGTAACTTGATGGGCGCTATCGGTGGTATTGCGGAATTGATTGGCGAAAGCAAGAAGAGCAAACAGGATAAATAGCCATGATTGAACAGATTGCCACTCAACCCGTCTGGTTCTGGCTCTGTTTTGGTGGCCTGCTGCTGATTGCAGAATTGCTGGGAACGGGGGGATATCTCCTGTGGACGGGAACAGCGGCCGTCGTTGTCGCCTTGATCACATGGATTTTCCCAGAGATGAGCTGGAAACTGCAAGGCATTCTGTTTGCGGTTCTGACATTGCTGTCTGCCATTGCGTGGCGTAGCTGGCTACGCTATCGTCCACGCAAAAATAGCGATGAGATGCTCAATCAAAAAAACCAGCAGTTAATTGGGTTTCATGCCCGCTTAACCAGCGCTACCGAAAACGGCTATGGCCGGGTCAAACTAGCCGATGGCAGTTGGCGTGTTCATTGTGACAGGGAACTTCCAGCCAATACGGAAGTGGAAGTGATCGCCGTCGACGGGATCACGTTGAAAGTGAAACCCGTCGCAAATCAACCGTGATGCGTACAACAGCCGGATAATTGCTCAATGATGGGGCAATCTGCCCCATCATCTCCCGGACATTCCGCCGCCAATGCCAGCAGTTTGCCCCTTATTTTCTGCAATTTCACCATAGTGTTTTCTATTTCAGCCACTTTTTGCAGGGTCGCTGTTTTCACATCTGCACTATGGCGACGAGGATTGTGAAACAACCGCAATAGCTCACGGCATTCTTCAAGCGTAAACCCCACTTCTTTCGCCTGACGCAACAGAGTCAGTTCATCAATATGCTTGTGCTGGTAATAACGATAGCCATTATCTCCGCGCTTCGGCGCGGAGATCAGATCTTTTTCTTCATAAAACCGGATAGCTTTGCTGGTTAAACCGGTCTTCTGAGCAATTTCGCTGATATTCATAATTTCCCCTTGACCCTCCCCTTGCAGGAAGGTTTAGCCTTAATGATATCGCCGCTATTTTTCTTGAGTTATCAATATCACTATCTTTTTATCACGGTAAATAGATAAAGATAAGTATATCACTCTGTATCAGGAAGGAGATTTTGTTATGTCCACAACAACCATTCTTGCACTTCAGGGGTTAACCTGTATGCACTGTGTTGGCAGTGTCAAAAAAGCATTGGAAAATGTATCCGGTGTTGAACAGACTGATGTTACCCTTGATTATGCCAAAGTTATCGGAAATGTATCCCCCACAGTCTTAATTACCGCGATTACCGATGCGGGTTATGAAGCCGTCGTCGCCACTCAGCCCGATATTGAGTTACAACTTTCAGGCTTAAGTTGCATGAAATGCGCCGGTAAAACCCAAAAAGCGCTGGAGGCGGTAGAAGGGGTTATTACGGCCAAAGTCGATACTCAGATCGCAAAAATTTACGGCAAAGTAGAGAGTAATACTTTAGTTAAGGCCGTCGAACAAGCCGGATATCACGCTGAGTTAGCGGCAGGTATAACCTTCCCAAAAACTGAGCCGCTGACAATATCTTCCTTACAAGTACCAGAGTTTTTAGCAGCGGCAGGAAACGCAACTCCGGTCAGAAATCCCGAAAATACAGTTCTTCATGATACTCCCAATAATGACAATGACAGTATTCAGCTTCTGCTGGATGGCATGACCTGTGCAAGTTGTGTCAGCAAGGTACAGAAAGCGCTGCAATCCGTCGATGGGGTAGAAAATGCCAGAGTGAACCTTGCAGAAAGAAGTGCATTAGTCACAGGTATAGCCTTCCCCAACGCCTTGGTGGATGCGGTCATCAAGGCAGGTTATGGCGCGGAAGTGATTCAGGATGAAACCGAACGTCGCGAGCGTCAGCAGCAAGTTGCACAGGCCAATATGCGCCGTTTCCGCTGGCAATCAGCTTTTGCCTTAGTTGTAGGGGTTCCGGTTATGGTTTGGGGTATGTTCGGTGACAATATGGTGCTCACCCCCTCAAATCACGCTATTTGGCTGACGATTGGTTTGGTGACACTGGCTGTCATGGTATTGGCAGGCGGCCATTTTTATCGCAATGCGTGGCAAAGCCTGAAAAATGGCAGTGCAACCATGGATACGCTGGTCGCTCTGGGTACAGGCGTAGCCTGGCTCTATTCTATCAGCGTCAATTTATGGCCGGAGATTTTTCCACCTCAAGCCCGTCACCTTTATTATGAAGCCAGCGCTATGATCATCGGTTTGATCAACCTCGGCCATGCTCTGGAACAACGCGCCCGCCAACGCTCTTCCAAGGCGCTTGAACGATTGCTGGACTTAACGCCTCCGACTGCACGGGTGATCACCGAAGAAGGTGAAAAAACGCTGCCATTGGCGGATGTGAAACCCAACATGATACTGCGTCTGACCACCGGTGATCGCATACCTGTCGATGGTGAAATTATTCAGGGCACCGTCTGGCTGGATGAAGCTATGCTGACAGGCGAACCGATCCCTCAACAAAAATCAACGGGCGAGGGCATTCATGCAGGAACAGTTGTTCAGGATGGGACGGTGTTGTTCAGAGCTGCTGCGGTTGGCAGCCAGACGACACTGGCTCGGATCATCAAACTGGTGCGTCAGGCACAAAGCAGTAAGCCTGAAATCGGCCAATTAGCAGACAAAATATCATCAATATTTGTTCCCGTCGTCGTTGCCATCGCGCTAATTGCTGGTGCTATCTGGTATTTCATTGGCCCTGCTCCACAAGTCATGTACTCGCTGGTCATCATCACTACCGTCCTGATTATCGCCTGCCCCTGCGCCCTTGGATTGGCGACACCGATGTCCATTATCTCTGGCGTGGGACGCGCGGCAGAGTTAGGAGTGCTGGTGCGTGATGCCGATGCCCTGCAACAAGCCAGTCAACTGGACACCCTTGTTTTCGACAAAACCGGTACGTTGACAGAAGGTATGCCACAAGTCACTGAAATCCATACTTTTAACGGTTTCACCGAAGAACAGGTATTGTTATGGGCTGGCGCGTTGGAGAGTGGCTCAAATCATCCTCTGGCAAAAGCCATTGCGCTGAAAGTGGAAGGGCAGAAATTGCCAGAAGTACAGCAATTCCGCACATTGGCCGGATTGGGAATACGTGGAGAGGTGGGAGACACAACACTGCTGTTAGGGAATCAGAGCTTGCTTGAGCAAAATCAGGTTGAAACGGCGGAATTAAAAACCTTGATGTCGGCACAGGCAGAAAAAGGCATAACACCCGTCATTCTGGCGGCCGATGGGAAAATCGCTGCCCTGTTTTCCATTCGTGATCCTCTGCGTCAAGATACCTTTTCTGCCCTGCAACGCTTGCATCATCAAGGTTATCGTTTAGTCATGCTGACGGGGGATAATCCGGTAACGGCCAATGCTATCGCTAAAGAAGCAGGGATTGATCAGGTCATTGCCGGTGTTTTACCTGATGGTAAAGCGGCAGCCATTCAAACACTGCAATCTGAAGGCCGGAAAGTCGCCATGATCGGTGATGGTATCAACGACGCACCTGCACTGGCGCAGGCAGATGTAGGCATCGCAATGGGGGGTGGCAGTGATATCGCCATTGAAACTGCGGCAATTACCCTGATGCGCCATAGCCTTCACGGTGTTGCTGATGCTGTTGCGCTTTCCAGAGGAACATTGCGCAATATGAAGCAGAACCTGTTTGGCGCATTTGTCTACAATACATTAGGCATCCCGATTGCGGCGGGTATCCTGTATCCCTTCACAGAGACGTTGCTAAATCCTGTGGTTGCCGGGGCAGCAATGGCGTTGTCTTCGATTACAGTCGTCAGTAACGCTAATCGGTTATTGCGCTTCAAACCCAAGCATTGAATTTCAGAATAAAGTCTACAAAAGCTTATTATTCAGCCCACGACAAGCTAAACAGAACGGAGTTTAGCTTTTCGTCTATAACAATCTTCCCACTTTCTTGTTAACCTTTAACACGTTAGCATATCGATGAGTGCCAACTATTGGAGTCTGTAACATGGGGAAATTGATGACATATCTCAACAATGTATTAGGACTGAATTCCCAACGGCATTATCCCTATCCTGCTTTTGACATCACCCTGCCACAAAATAGGCATTTGCACATCGTGGGTAGCATTCACATGGGCACAGAAAACATGTTTCCACTTTCTGAGATACTACTGGAACAACTGGAACAGTGTGATGCCCTCATCGTTGAAGCGGACATCACGCAACCCGGATCTCCCTTCAAAGAAAAATTTCCAGAACAAGTTGCGCTGTCACTGCGTTTATCACCTGAACATTTTGACCGTTTAACGCATTACTGCCATGAAATCCAGCATCCTCTAAAGGCACTGGATTCATTACCCTCATGGCAAATTGCTTTGATATTACAAGCAGCTCAAGCCCAATATTTGGGATTACGCCCTCAATATGGTATTGACTGCCAATTGCTGGATAGCGCAAAAGCCATCGATAAGACCATTATCGAGCTGGAAGGAACGGATACCCAGGTTAACTTACTTACCAGCCTGCCAAATGGGGGACTTTCACTGTTGGAAGATACACTCATCCATTGGCATACCAATGCGCGTGCTTTACAGACGATGATTAGCTGGTGGATGAATTACAAACCTGCACAGCCAAACCAAACGCTGCCGCAGACCTTCTGTGAAGAGATTCATCAGACATTGATGGCCGGACGCAACCACCAATGGAGTGAGCAATTACATGCTTTGCCGGCAGGCAAGTATCTGGTTGCCGTAGGGGCTCTGCATCTTCATGGTGAAAACAATCTGCTACAGATGATGGAAAGGCCACAAGGATAAAAACTCGCTCACTCATCTCATTTTTACAGGAAAAACTTACAGGAAAATAGTATGACTCCCGCCGTTATTTTACTGGAAAAACACCAGATTAACTTCAGGCTTCATCCTTATGAACATGATACGAATGAACATAGCTTCGGTGATGAAGTCGTTAAAAAACTCGGTTTGGATGCTAAACAGGTTTTTAAGACACTCTTGGTTTCATTGAATGGTGATCCCAAAAATCTCGCTGTCGCAGTCACGCCTGTTGCAGGACAGTTGGATTTGAAAAAAGTCGCCAAAGTATTCAAGGCTAAGAAAGCAGAGATGGCAGATCCCCAACTGGCACAAAAGGTGACTGGCTATCTGGTAGGCGGCATTAGCCCACTAGGGCAAAAAAAACGTTTGCCCACCGTTATCGATAGTCAGGCTCAAACCTTACCAACCCTATTTATTTCTGGAGGCAAGCGAGGGTTAGATATTGAATTGGTACCAACCGATTTATGCCAACTACTTAATTGTTCCTTTGCCGATATTGCTAAAGTCTGAAAACAAACTGCAATTACCATTGAATTTTTCGAGCTGGCTCTGTTTTCTTGAAAGCAGAGCTTAGTCCTATATTGTTCTATTCTAGAATGCCGATATACTGTCCTCAAACCAGAAGTCATGTTAAGTAATCAAGAAAAATTAATTGCAAATTTAGCACCATAACCTTCCAATAGAGTATTTAGCTCATACTCCACGGT
>NZ_JANAIF010000078.1 GCF_024721015.1 Xenorhabdus bovienii | reverse complement strand
TGCGTGGTTCGACGACTTTCAGTCGTCGGCACCGAAGTGCGCTAACCCACCTACTTCAGTAGGTGGTAGTTAAGTTTTATCGAAATAATCAACCTCTAATAATAACGGATGTTTACCCTTCGTTAACAACGAATTGACGGCAACATCAGATAATTTAAAGGTAGCATATTTGGACTTAGACCATTCAAAGTCTTCATAAACCATGGGGGTGATTTGACCTTTATCATTTGTCATAAATACACCAAGGGCTTTTACATTAATCGGTTCTTTGGTTCTATGTATTTTCACAGAGAAATTAAATTTCATTGAGCTTAAATCTTTTTTCGCTTTGTTAATACGGCCAATTAGAGTATCTGTTAATTTCAATTCAGCAATGATTTTCTGCTTTTTATTTGAATAAATATAGACATCGGTATTTTGTTGATTAATAGGCTCTTGTGCACTGCCGACATCAATCGGAATAGTGAAATGAGCGAAGGAATCAAAATCTTTTCGATAACATTCCACAAATTCGGCATTTTTAAAAATAGTCGGGATCTTTTGTTTGGTCTCGATCAAACTCTTAGACTCTTGGCGGGAATCGCCGGAAGTTGAGCAAGAAGTGACTTCAACATTCAGGTTACCTTGCACGATTTTGTGTTCTTGAGCAAGAATATCGCTGAGGTTTACTTCTGTATCTAAACCGACTTTACAACCAGTTAATGCCAGCACGGATAAAGCAATTACAGATAATTTACGCATTCCTTACCTCAAATTATTTTTTTAAAATTGGCAATAAAGAAAACTATATTTTTACGCTTATATCGTCAATTATTCAGGTCACAAAATTCATTATATTACATAAAATATTTTTGGTGCTTTCATGATTGGATGCAATATAGGATAATTTCAATTATTGATTACATTAGTAAATAAATTAATAAAATGTTTTTATTTAAAGGAGTGCTCTATCTTGATTTTTTATTTTTTCCTTTAAAAATTAGATCATTACCTATTGAATAGGTTAATAAAAAAAGTAAATATATTAAAATTATTGTATATAAAGGGAAGATTCTGGTACTATTCGCCGCACATTTGATGATTTTTTCTTTCATGGATTATAAATGAATAAAATTTGTACGTTATTATTATCTGCTGTGATGCTGTGCAGTGGTTGTGCCACCATCGTTGGTGAAAAAAATCAACTTATTGAAGTCAATAGCCAGCCTTCAGGCGCCGAATTTTCAATCAAAGATGAAACTGGCAAGGTGGTTGCACATGGAAATACACCCCAAAATGTCATGCTTGAAAAATCGAATGGTCGTTATTTTGGTAAAAAGAACTATCAGATAACTTTTGCGAAAGAACATTTTAAATCTGCCACTTTGCCGCTGGTAGCAAAACCTAACGGATGGTATATCGGGGGCAATTTTGTATTTGGTGGCTTGATTGGCTGGTTGATTGTAGATCCCCTGAATGGTGGTATGTATACGCTGCACCCAAAAATAGCCAATGCCGTATTGTCTGAAGCCAAATAAGATTTAAATAGAAAACCCTATCGAATATTGATGGGGTTTTCTATATGAATTAAGACCTTGAATTAATTAAAAGACACTGAATAACGCATCATATCAACATAACGCTGCTGATCTTGATACATCTGTAAATAGACTTGGTATTTTGCCTGATGGAACGGGAACATTTCTTTCTCTGGGCTGATCACATTTCCTTCCCGTACCATTGACTGGGCTGCTGCGGTAATATCAGTAAACGCTCCGCAGGCGACTGCGCCTAACATGGCTGCACCGAGATTAACCGCATCCTCTTCCTCTGCCAGATGAATTTCCTGCCCCGTTGCATTGGCATATTCCCGCAGCCACAATGCATTTTTGGTTGCACCGCCACATATCACCAGACGATCTATTTGATGCCCTGCCTTAATCAAAGTATCAATGATATGGCGTGTGCCATAAGCGATAGATTGTAACGTTGCCAGATAATATCGCGCCAAGCCTTCTCGCCCCTGTTCCAGAGTCAACCCGCTAATCATGCCTTTAGCGTTGGGATTTGCCCGTGGTGAGCGATTTCCGTGATGGTCAGCCAAAATATGCAGTTGGGCTGTTGGGTATTTTTCGCGTAGCTCCAGTTGGGCAACGGCATCATTGAGTAGTTGGTAATAATGAAGCCCAGCTGCTTTGGCTTCAGCCTCCAGCACGGGCCAGGCTTCATGCTGGCGGATCGACCACTCAACCAGTGCTCCGGCAGCGCTTTGTCCACCTTCATTAAGCCAATAATCAGGCAGCATCGCCCCAAAGTAAGGCCCCCATACACCACGAACCATGACAGGCTCTGGGCTGACAATCATATGGCAATTTGAGGTTCCGCTGATCATTGCCAGACTGCCATTCGGTTTTGCGCCAATCAGCGCTAGCCCGCCAGCATGGGCATCAATAATGCCACTGGCAACAATAACATCGCCGTGTAAGCCTAATGCACTGGCCGACTGCTCAGTAAGATGGCCAGCTTGTTGGCCTAACTCGAGAATAATTGTCGGTATCTTGTCTGTTAGATCTTCCAGCCCAATACGTTGAAGAAATTCTTTGCTGAACTGTTTTTGATGAGCCAGATAATTCCACTTGCAAGTGAGAGTGCAAATACTGCCAACATCGGCATCTGTCGCTTTCCATACTAGAAAATCAGCTAAATCAAAAAAGCGCCAGGCTGCTTGATAACGCTGTGGAAAGTGGTTTTTCAGCCATAAAATCTTGGGTAATTCCATTTCGACACTGATTTCACCCCCGACATAACGTAGGGTGGGGTCATCCGTGAGATTTATGCGGATGGTTTCCTCGATTGCACGGTGATCCATCCACATGATGATATCGCGCTCTGGACTGCCGTCTTCTGCAACAGATAACGGCTCTCCTTCCGCACTGACCGCAACTAATGAACAGGTGGCATCAAAACCGATGGATTTAACATGAGTGGGATCGATCCCTGCGTGAGAAACAGCCTCCTTGACTGTAGTGCCGATATTTGACCAGATATCTGCCGATGACTGTTCGACAAAATCTGCTTTTGGGTGAAATTGTTGGATAGAGCGGACAGAAAATGCTAATCGCTTGCCTTTCTGATCAAAAATGGCGGCACGTACACTAGCGGAGCCGACATCAATACCAATGAAATATTGTTGTTCCATACGATACCTTATTGTTTTATTTATATGATGTTACTCACAAAAATACCTAAATTATTGTTGATGCATTGCAATACACTCTAACAGTGCAGGTTGTTTTTTAGTCGGTAAAATTTTAACTAAAGTTTTGTGACAATGCACAAATAAAAAAGATAATTTGCTTTTTTTCTTTCAGGAAATGAACAAGATTTGTCATTGTTTTGATCAAAAATCATATGGTGCCATATGGATAAAAAAATTATAGAAATATTACAATATGAGTTAAAAGCAGCAACAGGAAAGGAGTTTCATCGAATAATGACAGAAATTAGTGTGCCATTGCATGAGAAAACTGGCATAGATGTTATTAGTTATGGTAATTCATTACACAACTCTGATTCATATTATCTGATTCGTGCTTTTGGTGATCTTGATGAAATGAATAATATTTTGACTGCTTTTTATAGCAGCGATGATTGGATCAATGGCCCCAAAATAGAGATTATCGAGAAAATTAATAAAAGCATGAAGTCGATAATAGCGCTTCCTAAGGTATCGATTGATGCATTACGTCGGAGTGGTTACATCGTTGGTGGGAAAAATTTCTGCTGCGAGCATAGCCCTTTCAGGGAAATACAGTAGCAGAATGATGGTTATCTCTGATATAAAATTTTGTCCCATAAGTTTATTTCAAACAGAGAGGTGGAATGATGAATCAAGGTCGTTGCCTGTGTGGTGCGGTAGGGATAACAACCTATCAAAATATTGAGAATATCAATGCATGTCACTGCAAAACGTGCCAAAAATGGAATGGAGGCCCGTTTTTATCTGTAGACTGTAAGAATGATCTGCAAATAGAAGGTGCTGAAAACATTTCAACGTATTCCTCTTCAGCGTGGGCAGAACGGGCTTTTTGTAATAAATGTGGAACACACCTTTTCTACCATTTACTTCAGCCTAGTGTCTATTATGTGCCGGTTGCCCTGTTTGAAAATAGTCATTCGAGTAAATTATCTAATCAAGTTTATGTGGACAGTAAACCTGCGTATTACAATTTTGTTGAAAAAACACCGATGTTAAATAAACAGGATATTCTTAATTTATTTAAATAATGGTTTTAATATGAGGGAAATTATTCCCTCATATTTTTTGATATAAATATATGTCTAAGAATAATATATTTTAATTCTATTTAATAATAATTTAATATAGGAACGATAGTAAATATGGTTTATTGAATTTATTAATCTGATTTTTACTTTATTTATATGTAACAATTTTCTTTCTGTTTAGGATTAATATCCGTATAATCGCTTTTTTATCAAAAAGATCTTGATATCTATCGACAAAAGATGTTGCCACTATTTCAGTGGATATTATGTTAGTGGAGACGTTGTTTGATTAATGTTTTGTTAGTTGATGATCACGAACTGGTTCGCATTGGTGTGAAAGGCATACTCGAGGATGTAAAAGGAATTAAGGTTGCAGGAGAAGCCGGTAGCGGAGAAGATGCGGTCAGATGGTGCAGATCAAACAGTACGGATGTTGTTATTATGGATATGGGAATGCCGGGAATAGGTGGCCTTGAGGCAGCCAAAAAAATCATTCGCTATTCGCCTGATACGCGAGTAATTATGCTGACTATCCATACTGAAAGCTCTTTGCCAGCGAAAGTGATGCAGGCCGGAGTCAGAGGATATTTGAGTAAGGCAGCAACACCTCAAGACATGATTAATGCTATTCGGACGGTTTATGCAGGTCAGCGTTATATCTCTCCTGATATTGCACAGCAGATGGCGCTCGACCAGTTATCCCCACCAAAAGAGAACCCACTGGCTGAACTCTCAGAGCGGGAGTTACAGATAATGACGATGATCACTCAGGGCCGAAAAGTTAATGAGATTTCCACATTGCTTAACCTTAGCCCAAAAACAGTAAATAGCTATCGCTATAGAATGTTCAGTAAACTAAATATCAAGGGTGATGTAGAATTGACCCATATGGCGATACGTTGTGGGTTGCTTGACGCACAGAATATGGTAAACCATAGCGGATGACAGTGTGATGGGTGGTAAATCGTGGCAGAGCAATTTGATTCAACGGTATTTTTAAAAACAGTGACTAGCCAGCCGGGAGTCTATCGAATGTATGACATCACTGGCTCGGTGATTTATGTCGGTAAGGCTAAGGATCTGAAAAAACGGCTATCCAGTTATTTTCGGACACAAGTTGGCAGCCGCAAGACAGAATCACTGGTAAAAAATATCGTCCAAATAGATGTCACGGTTACGCATACAGAGACGGAAGCGCTCCTGCTCGAACATAACTACATCAAACTTTATCAGCCTCGCTACAATGTTTTACTGCGGGATGATAAATCCTACCCTTACATTTTCTTGAGCGGAGATACCCATCCGCGTCTGACCCTGCACCGTGGTGCCAAACATGCGAAAGGCGAGTATTTCGGACCATTTCCTAACTCCCATGCTGTGCGTGATACCTTAGCTCTCTTGCAGAAACTTTTTCCGATTCGCCAATGTGAAGACAGCGTATACCGCAATCGTTCAAGGCCCTGTCTGCAATATCAGATTGGTCGCTGTCTTGCTCCTTGTGTCAACGGTTTTGTAACGGATGAAGAATACCAGCAGCAGGTTGAATATGTCAGCCTGTTCCTATCTGGCAAAGATCAGCAGGTACTGACAGAGCTGGTTGGCAGAATGGAAGAAGCAAGTAAACAACTGCAATTTGAAGATGCGGCTCGCTACCGTGACCAGATTCAAGCCGTGAGGCAGGTCACTGAACGGCAATTTGTTTCTGGAGAAGGGGATGATCTGGATGTTATCAGTGTTGCTTTTGATACAGGAATGGCCTGCCTGCATGTTTTGTTTATCCGTCAGGGAAAAATCTTGGGCAGCCGCAGTTACTATCCTAAAATTCCCGCTGATACCAAATTGGATGAAGTAGTACAAACTTTTCTCGGCCAATTCTACCTTCAAGGCAGCCAGAACAGAACATTGCCGGCGGAGATCCTGCTGGATTTCTCGTTGCCTGAAAAAGAACTTTTGGAAGCATCTCTTTCTGAATTATCGGGCAGGAAAGTGCATATCCAACCTCGTCCAAGAGGTGACAGGGCGCGTTATCTCAAATTGGCACGTACCAATGCAGCAACAGCATTAACCACGAAACTATCCCAGCAATCGACTATCCATCAGCGGTTGGCATCACTTGCTGAATTTGCTGGCATTAAAAAAATTCATAGAATGGAATGTTTCGATATCAGCCATACGATGGGAGAACAGACCGTTGCATCCTGTGTCGTTTTTGATGGAAATGGCTCTGTGCGCTCGGAATACCGTCGCTACAACATTGTGGGAATAACACCGGGAGACGATTATGCAGCGATGAATCAAGTTTTACGTCGCCGATATGGCAAAGCCATTGAGCAGACCAAAATTCCTGACATCATCTTTATTGATGGAGGTAAAGGGCAATTAGCGCAAGCGCTGGAGGTTTTCGGCTCGCTGGATGTTGAATGGAATAAAAACTATCCTAAGCTAATTGGCGTTGCGAAAGGCAGTGATCGCAAAGCGGGTCTGGAAACTCTGTTTTTCGAGGCAGAAGGCGGGGGAATGGCACTTCCTCCTGATTCACCGGCATTGCACGTTATCCAGCATATTCGTGATGAATCTCACAATCATGCCATCACAGGACATCGCCAGCGTCGGGAAAAAGTGAAAAAGACCAGCACATTGGAATCGATAGAAGGTATAGGGCCAAAACGTAGACAAATGTTGTTAAAATACATGGGTGGATTACAGCCTTTACGCAACGCAAGTGTAGAGGAGATCGCAAAAGTGCCTTCTATTTCGTATTCGCTAGCAGAAAAAATCTATAATGCGTTGAAACACTAAGATTATTGATGCACCATACTGATAAACTTTACATGGTCAGATAGTTACGAAGCATTATGCAATTAAATATTCCAACATGGCTTACTCTATTCCGTATTGCCTTAATCCCATTCTTTGTTTTGGCATTTTACCTGCCATTCCAGTGGTCACCGATGCTGTGCGCTATGATCTTTGTTATTGCTGCTGCGACAGATTGGTTTGATGGTTTCCTTGCTCGTTTATGGAAGCAAACAACGCGCTTTGGGGCATTTCTTGATCCGGTTGCGGATAAAGTCATGGTTGCTAGTGCGCTGGTGTTGATAGCTGAACATTATCATGCGTGGTGGATCACGTTACCGGCGGCGACAATGATTGCTCGAGAGATTATTATATCTTCTCTGCGGGAATGGATGGCTGAATTGGGAAAACGCAGTAGTGTTGCTGTATCCTGGCTGGGGAAAATAAAAACGACAGCGCAGATGGCAGCATTGGTTGCTTTACTGTGGCGTCCCAGCATTGAAGTTGAAGTGGGTGGGTTTATCTTATTATACGCTGCTGCGGTATTGACGTTCTGGTCAATGTTTCAATATTTGAGCGCTGCATGGAATGATTTGCGTGAAGGTTGATCGAAGTGACGTAAAAATCATCGAATAATCGGATTTTAATAATAATTGTGTTGACTCGTTTCGTGAAATAAGTAGAATGCAACGCATCGAACGGCACATGAGATTTACGAAACAAGTTAAGTAAATCAGCAAGTTCGAGAAAAGCGGGAATAGCTCAGTTGGTAGAGCACGACCTTGCCAAGGTCGGGGTCGCGAGTTCGAGTCTCGTTTCCCGCTCCAAAAAAGGCGCGTTGGCAGAGTGGCCATGCAGCGGATTGCAAATCCGTTTACCTCGGTTCGACTCCGGGACGCGCCTCCAGATTCAAGCCCAGGTGGTGAAATCGGTAGACACAAGGGATTTAAAATCCCTCGGCTTTATGGCTGTGCGGGTTCAAGTCCCGCCCTGGGCACCATATAAAAACTTGCTTTAGTATCAGCGGGTTAGCGTTAAGAAAGAGCCACCTTTACGGTGGCTTTTTTGCTTTCTGTGATTACATAAAAGTGGCGATTTGGCAGCAGATTGGCAGCGCTTTGGCGACACTGTATAAATACACACTATCTATTCGATACTTGTTTTCCTTCAGACACCCCGCAGAAAAAAATATTTTTCACATAAAAAAAAGCACATCAGATTGAATCACAATGTGCTTTTGTTGATTATTTATTCAGTCTCGCCAATCAAAAAGACATCACAGTTTGCTGACCACTGGCAGGATGGGGCGGAGCGGCTTCAATCAGGGTCGGTTTAGTCACGTACCGGACAAAGGTTTCATGGCTGACGAACGTCGCGCCACAATTGATATTCTGGCACTGGTTGTAACGTTCTTTGGTTTGGGGGGTATGTTCAAAACTGCTGCGGGTGTGGGCAACATGATAGCACAGGGGGCATTTCATCATAATATGAGTGCCTTATTGAAAAGGACTGCCAGCTCTGTTAGGCAATGGCGCGATTATAGCAAATCAGGCGCTCATGTCAGCATCAGAAATTTTCACTTCCAGCTCTAAGGCCGAGATCAGGCCGCTGTCATTCAAGGTATGGGTGACGGTGACCAGCGTCCAGTCTGCCGCGTCAATCTGGGGCTTGAAGCCGCTGACCTGCACTTTCATTTCGGGAAACAGTTCCGGCCGTCCCTTTGCCAATTGAATAGAAAACGAAGCGACCCCGCGCTGGATTTTCTCCCATTCGGCCTTAGCCGCCCGCTCGGCGTTGGTTTTGTTGGCGTAGGTATGTTTCAGTACCAGGACATTCCCCTCACTGCCAATCAGATAATCCCCTTTTTTTTCGTCTTTTTTCTGCGGATTGGCCTTGCTGGGTTTGCGCCGCCTGCGCTTGACGGTGATGTTTTCTTTTTTCTTCGGTTCACGGGTGTTCAGCCAACTGGCCGAAACCCCGGTATAAGCCCCACGATCAGCCAGTGAAAAGCGATAGCCGTCACCCGACTGGCGGGTCAGGATGACCGCAGGCAGGGGTTGACCGCTAGCCACTTTGTTTTGCCCTTGCCGGATAAACAACAGACAGCCGTTCTTGACCGTGGCAATGGCGCCTTCCTGTTTTGCCAGCCGGGTCAGGAAACTGCCATCAGATTCGTTGGTCTGGTCAATATGGCTGAGGTTAATCTCAGCCAGCGTTTTGTCTATCTCCGGTTGCAGGTTGTTACGCTGAGCCAGGGTGCGCACGATGTCACTGACCGTTTTCTGGTGATAGGACTCTTCGCGGCTGATATTGAGTGTTGCCCGGAAGTCAGCGCTGCGGGCGCGGACGGTGATTTTATCCGGTGCGCCGCTGTATTCGATTTCATCCACAATAAACTTACCTTTGTGGATCAGCGGTTCACCCTGCCAGCCCAGATGCAAAGACAGCGCTACCCCCCGGCGGGGCAGAGATAATTGCCCGTCGCTGTCGTCCAGCTCAATATCGAGCTGGTCAGCCTCAAAGCCGCGGTTGTCGGCCAGACTCAGCGAAACCAGCCGGTTCTGGATAAGGGCATTGATATTTTTATCATCAGCACTGAGCACATAGACGGGGGTGTGGGTGCTGCCCGTGAACCAGTCTATTTTGGGCATCTTCGGCATCAGAATAATCCCTTGAGTTTGTTGGCCACGTTCGTTGTCAGGTCAGACAGTTGGCTGTGCAGATCGCCGAACATCTCACCCAGATTTTCATCCACGCGGCGCAGGGTGACGGTAAAGTCAATCTTGCGGGCGGCACCGTCGGCAAAAAATTCACTCTTGGTCTGGTCGATACTCTCAATGATAAACATACCGTAAATCGCGCCGCTGCCATCCAGAAATGACCAGGCCTTGCCGCTGTCGGCCATCAGCTCCAGTGCCAGCAGTGACAGTCGGCCGCCGGAAATTTCCGGGTACAACGTGCCGGACAGGGTGAGGGTGTCATTGTTCGGCCCCATAAACTGGAACGCCGGGCGGGCGCCAACCCGATTGTTGAATCCAAAGCGCCATGACTGCTGATGTTGCAAACTCTGGTAGGGCGTAGTTTTCAGCATAAAGACGAATAAACCGAGTGCGGCCATCATGATTAATAATCCTCCCTGTCGGAAAATGTACTGCGGGCGCGGGCGCGCTGTTGTTGTTCCCGGCGATCCATTTCCTGCGCCACCATTCGCGCAATGTCCTGCGCCGAGTGGGCGGGCGTCGGGTGAATATGGATTTCATAAACGGTCTGGCGATGGCTGTCCCCGAGCGGGTGGGTCACCGAAACGGCCGGCGTTCGGTATTCAGCGGCGGGCAGGCTGTGCGGATGCAGCGGCGCACTGGCATTGACCGAAGCCGCCGCCCCCATTGAGAGTGCCGCCATCGCTGCCAGTGCCGCCGTTTGGCGGCGGCTGGTGACACGGGCAGGGCCGTTAATCAGTTCGGGGCCATATTCTCCCACCAGACCAAATTTCCCCGCCGGAATATAACCGCCGGTATCATGAGGGCCGGCAAAGGCGGCGAACGGGTTGGCATGGGGGCGCGTGTTCTCACGGTAAGAATCCAATGCTTTTTTAACGTCGGGGTTTTGGCTTTGCACCTTCATAAAATCGGGGGTGACGGCGTCTTTGATTTGTGTGCCCAGCTCAGACACGTTTTGCTTTAATTCTTTCCATTTTGCCTTAATGCCGGCAATCAGTTTTTCGATGATTTCCGTGCCGAATTGTTTAAACCGCTCCGGCAGCTTCTTGGTGTCTTCAACAATCTCATTCCATTTCGTCGAAATGTACTGTCTGATGGCATCCCATTTGGTGGAGATGCTGAGTTTGATTTCTTCCCAGCGGGTCAGGATTTTTTGCTTGATACTTTCCCATGCGGTGGAAACGTAGGTGGAAATATCGTCCCACAGTTTTTTAAACCACGGCCCCAGTGTTTCCCAGTTGTCGTAAATCAGCCAGGCAGCCAGTGCAATCATGCCGAGAATCGCCAGAATCGGGTTTGCCATCATGAGGGTGGTCGCCCCACGTATCACACCGGCCAGTATTTTAAACGCACTGCCCAATAGCTTTAATGCACCGACCCCTTTTTTAGCCAACCCCTTAAACCCTTTGCCAAGAAAGGCAGCGGCTTTACCCAATCGCTCCATTGAGCCGGCACCCTTGATACCGAGTATGGACAGGCTGAATTTAACGATAGCCAATGGCCCCAGCATGGCAGCCAGTGCTAGTGTAATCGCCCCAAAGACGGTTAAGATAACGCCCAATCCAATACCAACCATCGTTAAGGTTTTGGTCAGTTCGGGATTGGCTTTCATCCATTCACCCGTTTTGCTGATAATTTTGGTGATACGCTGGGTGATCCCGCGCAAGGGACTGTCCACACTGCCAAAGATTTGAATGCCGAGATCTTCCCATGCCGATGACAAGCCTTTTAAATCCCCATCGAGATTATCTGTCATGGTATCAGCGACTTTCTTGGCTTCGCCTTGCGCGTTCTTGAGTTCCTTAATGAGTTTTTGCAATTCGCCGGAACCCGCTTGATCAGACAATACTGACAGAGCGGAAAAGGCTTCTTCACCCGCAATGGCCTTAAAGATACCCGCCCGCTGGGCGTTCCCCATTTTGGCGGTTTTGGCGTTCAGTTCAGTCAGGATATCGGGCAGCCCGCGCAGGTTGCCTTTGGCATCCTTGGTCTGAACGCTCAGTTTAGCCAGTGCCTTGGCGGCAGCCGCAGGCGGTTCGGCCAACCGTCCCAGAATGGATCTTAGGGATGTGCCCGCCATACTCCCTTGAATACCGGCATCACCCAGTTTACCGGTAGCCGCCGCAGCGGTTTCAATATCGACACCCAAGCCCGCCGCCACCGGCGCGACGTACTTCATGGTGTCGCCCAGCATCATCAGGTTGGTGTTAGAGCGGGTGAACGCTCCCACCAAGACATCACTGACACGCCCCATTTCTTCGGATTTCAGTTTAAAGCCAGTCAGGATATTCGAACCAATATCGGCCGTGGTGGCCAGATCGGTATCACCGGCTAAAGACATCGACAGCGTACCAGGCATAGCGGCGCGTATCTGGTCGGGTTTAAAGCCGGCCATCGCATAAAAACTTTGTCCCTGCGCCACTTGATTGGCAGTGAAGGCCGTTGTAGCGCCCAAGTGGCGCGACTGTTCGCGCAGTTGCTTGAGTTCGGGAGAATTTTTATCCAGTCGGGTAAGAGCCTGTACTTTGGACATCCCGACTTCAAAATCGTAGCCCGGCATCATCACCCGCTTGGCACTGTAGAGCGTTCCGACGCCTGCCGCTGTAGCCGCCGCACCGGTTGCAGCCATCTGGTTGCGCACGTCCTTCATTTTTTGGTAACGGGATCGGGCAGTCGCCAGCCGTTTTTCCTGTTGGTTCAGGCGTTCCAGTTGCTGCTGTTGTTGCTGGAGTGTGCCGGTCGTGCGGCTGATATCGGCATTAATCCGGCGTTGGGCCTGCCCCAGTTGATTAGTGGAAATCCCACTGGCATGGAGGGCATCACGTTGGCGTTGCAGGGACTGGTTTAAGGATTGGGTTTTATCCTTAAGCTGTTTGGCGGCATTTTTGGCTTGTTGAAGCTGCCGGATCTGGGCTTGGGTCGGGGCTGAACTGGCATTAAGGGCGCGGCTCAGTGCTGCCACCCGTTCGGTGGCGCTGCGGTAGGCCTGCTGGGTTTCAGTCAGTTGCCGCTTGGCCTTGCGAAAGCCCTCAATGCGGCCGGCCTGCTGGTTCAGATCGCGCAGTTGCTGGCGTGACTGGCGAAGGGTTTCCGCCAGCCGTTTATTGGCGGCCTGCGCCCCCTTGAACGGGCGGGTCAGTTTATCGACCGCGCTCAGGATGACTTGCAGGCGTAAATTTCGGTCACTCATTCTCGGCCCCACTGCGTTTCATGGCCCGGTAACGCCATTCCAGCAAATCGGGCAGGCTCATGTCGGCGGTCACGGCGGGCGACCAGTGAAAGATAGTGGCGATGTCCGCCACCAGTTCGTCAACGGTTAGGGCGTCTGGAAATCGGATTTCACCGACTTCGGCAACAAAAAATTGACCACCTCGATACTGAGGTTAATCAGGTCGCCCGGCGCCATCAGCAATAAGTCGTTTTTGGTCAGGGCCGGCGCGGTAATGCGGGGCAATACCAGCATCACAGAATCGACGTCCATTTCCATCAGGGCTTGCAGGCGGACACCGCGCAGGGCGCCGCTGTTGGGTTTACGCACGATAATGTCAGTGATAGTGGTACCCCCCCGGGCAATCGGTTCTTCCAGTGTGACGGTGGCTTGCTCTGGCGGGGTGAGTGGGGTTTGTTCAGTCATAATAATGTCCTTGGGTTAAAAATCAGTGAGGTTACAGGCCGATAGCCCGGCGATGGGCTTCAAGACGGTCAACGCCGCCGACGATTTCCACCATGTTAACGGTGTCGATTTCGATCATCACTTCCCCGTCCCAGGTCAGTTTGTAGTAGGTGTTCTTGGCGCTGACCTTGGTCTGGGTGTTGTCACCCTGCTTGTAGCTGCCGTGGTCAAATTCCGAGAAGCGCCCGCGCAGCGCCACTTCAACGGCAATCACATCACCGGTGTCGTCACGCTGAAAGGAGCCATTGAAGCGCAACGCAACGCCATCAACTTTCTCAATGCCCCATTGCTTGTAGAGCTGGGCTTCCACCCCGCCGAGGGTGAATTCGGCATCCAGTGCGCCATCATCCAGCCCCAAATCGACATTGGCTGCGCCGTTCATGCCGCCGCCGCGATAGGCTTCGAGCTTGCGGCTCAGTTTGGGCAGGGTTATTTCTTCCACGACACCGATGTAGTTGTTGCCATCGTTGAACAGGTTCAGGTATTTCAGTTTGCGAGGGAGTGCCATATGTAGCCCCTTAGCTGTTGATGCTGTTGGCGAAGTTCATCAGGTACTGATCGGTAATGCGCTGGCGCAGCATCAGGTTTTCCAGTGGCGGGATCGGCGTGTAGTCATAATCAAGGGTCAGCTTGCCCGCTTTCAGGGTGTCCTTGTCGTTGACGCTCTCGTCATACCAGCACTGGCCGTCAATCAGGTAGCCATTGGATTTCAGTTGGCGCAGCTTGGCGTTGATGCCTTCGATAATGTCGCGCACCAGTGAGGGGGTCAGCGGCTTGTCAATCGCCCACATATGCGCATCGGCCATCGTGTCGGCCAGCACCTGCGCCGTGCGGGTGTAGCTTTCAAACTGGAACAACGGATCATCGGAGCAGGTACGGGAGCCCCAGAAGCGGAAGCCGTCCTTGCGGATCAGGGTGGTGACGTCGTTCTGGTTGAGTAGGTTGGCATCGGTGGCGGCATCCTGTAAGTCCCAGAAAACATCGGCTGAAATGCCGGTCACGCCATTGACGCCGACGTTGGACAGGGTTTTATGCCAGCCGGCTTCTTCGTCAATTTTGGCACGCAGCCCCAGCGCACGGGCGGTCGCATACGCCACGCTTTGACTGTTGGCAACGGTATCCCAGCTTAAGAAATCCGGCCATATCAGCATGATTTCACGCTGGTTAAAGTGGCTGCGGTACTGGATGGCATCACTCATCGTCTGGCAGCCATAGGCGCTGACATAGGCCATCGCCCGCAGCTTCTGGGCTATCCCTGCCAGGGCGGCCGCGACGGGTTGGGTGTCGTGACCGGGCACCCCCAGAATACGCGGTTTGACACCGAGCTGACCCTGGGCGGCCAGCAGGGCCTGCATCCCGGTTTTCTTGCCTTCGTCGGTGACGCCGCCAATGAGATGGGAAGTGGTTTCGGCTTCGGTTTCGCCCTGGGCGACCCGCACCACCACGGTGACAGGTTTAGCCTGGTCAGCAATGGCACGCAGGGCCGGGGACAGGGTGCCGGTTTTGCCGGCCTGGCCACTGGCGGTCAGGACATCGGTCAATAAGACCGGGGTGTTTAAGGGAAAGGTGTGGGGGTCGGCATCATCCGCCGTGCAGACCAAGCCGACAATGGCGGTGCTGACGGTGGTAATAGTGCGGGTGCCTGCGTTGATTTCCTGCACGCGCACGCCGTGATGATAATCTTGGGCCATAGCGAAAAGCTCCGGTAAGGGTAATTTCGTTATGGTGGTAGTTGTGACAATAAAATGCAGTTGATTGGGGTTGTGTGGGGGTTGGTACAAAACTGCAACTTTACTCAGACAGATTTGCTGAACTTTCATTGTTGACCAATAATCAAACTAAAAGCGTATGTTTATTTTTTAAGGTATGAACTTATAATCCAAATTATTAGTCCTGCGAAGGGGGGGCACAATGAACGAGGTTATTGTTACTACGAAAGAAGAATTAAAAAAAGCGAAAGACGATAGGATTGAAACTATTATTGTGCAGGGAGAGTTAGCGGATAACTTGCAGAGAACTAAAAAGATTACCTATCTGAGCGCTGGGGCTATTGCCGCATTAATGGGAGCAATAGCTTTGATACCTGCAACAGGAGGATTATCAGCCTTTGTTGGTATTGCCCCTATAGCTGCTCTAACAGGTTTGGATATTGGATTGATAATAGGGGCCATAAGCATTGGTGTCGGGTTATTAGTCGCGATTTATAAAGAGTATGATGAAATTAAGGTCGAAACAGGTTATTTAAAATTAAGTCTCAAGCGCAAAAAATAATCTCTTCCTAGAGTTCAAGTTTGTTAAGGGGCATGTAGCCCCTATCATCAGTTCGGCTGTTCCGGCCATGGGATATCGGGGGCTGCCGATGTATCAATCTCTGTCAATTTTACGCTGTAAATTTCCCATTCGCGCAATAATGCTATTTCTCTATCGGTGGCCA